>CAZDZN010000158.1:0-1517 GCA_964509905.1 uncultured Aquificaceae bacterium | reverse complement strand
CCCAATATTCTGACGAAAAAAATATGAAAAATGTTTATAATATATAATAAGGAGGATGGGTATGAAAAAAGAAGATATCGGTATAGTAAGCTCGGTGCTGTTATTTCTAAGCGCTGTGGTGGGGACATTTTTAAAAAACACACCCATTAATATTGGGCTTATTCTTTTGGACGTTGTTTGCTTTGGTATCATAATATGGATTAGTTTAGGCAAAGAAGCCAAAGAAGAGGTAGGGAGCGCCGATACAAGAACATCCGAAGACAAGAAAATAAAAGCAGATTTCAAAAATATATTGCCAGATATAGCTACAGAAGTTTACGACTGTGCTAGGATAGAGATAGCTTCGCTGGAGGCAAGACACGCATCTGATATGTTAAAAGAATCTATATCAGCTATAGCAAATGCGGAAGAAGAGTTTAGCGCCACAATGAAAGATATAGCAAACTCGATACTCGATACCAAAAACATTCAAGACAAACTAAGTGAGCGTATAGAAGAGAAAACAAAGCATGTGGAGTCTTCAAAGGAGCTTGTAGAAAGCTCAAAAGCGGTATATAACGAAGTTAGCAAATCCATATCTCAGCTAAGCGAGAAATCCAAAGGCATAGAATCCATAGTCTCTACCATACTTTCAATCACGGAGCAGATAAACCTTTTGGCTTTAAATGCAGCGATTGAAGCGGCTCGTGCAGGTGAAGTAGGAAGAGGTTTTGCAGTAGTAGCAGACGAGGTAAAAAAGCTTGCCGAAAGAACATCAAGAAGCGCCCAAGAAATAGCGTCTACTTTGACAGATATGTTAAAAGCCACAAACGATGCTTCAAACAAAGTTAACAACATAAACTCCGTTATAAATAACATGGAATCTTTCTACGAGGAGATAAGCTCTTACTTTGTAGAGATAAAACAAAGCGCCAAAGAGGTAACAGAGTTATTGGATAAACAAACTGCTGCAGTGGAAGAGCAATCTCAAGCCATACATCAAATATCTGAAAACGTAGTAAATTTTAGAAAAGGTTTTGAAGATTTTATGAAAATAATAGATGAGATTACAGATTATACAAAGGAATTGTTTAAAGATTCAGTAGAAACTTGGAATATCGCATACGAAATTGAGGACAAGGATTTATTTGTAGAAACCATTAAAAAGATTGTAGACCATGCAAACTACATGCACAATCTATTTTTAGTATTAACAGGAAAATCCGACTGGAAGCCAACAGACCATACACAGTGCGCTCTTGGTAGATGGTATTATGCTCAAGATAAAGAAGAGATAAAATCAAAGTATAAAGAAGAAGCTTATACAGCTTTTGTGAGGATAGAGGAGTTTCATAAAGAGTTTCATGATAAAGGCAAAGCAGCTTACGATTATTATATAGACAAAGATATAGAAAACGCTTTAAAACAAAGCTATGAACTTGCGTCACTATCTCAAAACACTATAAAAGCAATAGTAGAGTTTGCTAAAAGCATAAAAACTTAAAGCTTGATTTTTTTATAGAAATAGATTATCTTAT
>CAZDZN010000157.1:0-1524 GCA_964509905.1 uncultured Aquificaceae bacterium | reverse complement strand
TTCTATATAAACTTTTGCTTTGCTTTTACCAAAAGAAAACGCTCTGGTTGGTCCGCCGTTTCCCATCTGCCTCATCATTAAAATCCATATGCCTGCAAATAAAAGCACCGGAAACCAGGATATAAGCATAGATACAAGCCAATTACCGTTTGAGGCTATATCTCCATTTCCAGAGGGAGATGCCACCACTTTCACGCCATCTTTTATCATTTCATCTATAATGTTAGTATAGCCTTTCGGTATGTAGGTTTCTACTCGCTGGCCATCTTTTGTATAAGCTATAATTTTATTGTTTTTTATGTGAGCTTCTCCTATCTTATTTTCTTTTACCATGTTGACTAGTGTTGTAAGAGAAGTAGGTGTAGCAGTATCAGTAGAAGAGCCCTTCTCTTCAAATAAATTAAAGGCCACAATCATGAAACCTATTATTAAAAACCAAATAAGAATATTTTTAGCTGTTTGCAAAGTCAATACCTCCTTAAAGCCAAAGCTTAAAATACAAATATAAATTTAAAATAAAATTAAAAATTAGCAATGGTTTTGTATATCTCTTCTCCCAGTTTATTTTGCTGAAGTTTATCAGGATCTTTGTTTAATGTCCAGATAGGGATTTCGTGATTTATTATCTCTTCCAAAATAATTTTATTTGTAGCTTGTGAAGGTTCTTTATAGTCAAAACCATTTAATACAATCCCTGTAGGTTTTATGCTTTTAGATTTAAGATAGTGGTATGTAAGATAACTATGATTTAGCGTGCCAAGACCAGCCCTTGAGATTATCAAAGTATGAGCTTTTACCGTATCTATTATATAAGTATAATCTATCAAAGGATTTGTTTTTATGGGTACTGCAATCCCACCCGCCCCTTCTACTATTAGTATGTCGGTATTTTTTTCTCTTTTTAAGATCTCACATACAATAAAATCAATGTCTATATCCCTATTCTCATCCAAAGAACAAGCGTAAGGAGACATAGGTTTTTTGAAAGTATAAAGCACGCACTCTTTCCATGATTTGTTTAATATCTCTGCTGCAATAGAGGCATCCTCTGGGATATATTCAACACCTGTTTCTATGGCTTTTAAATAATCTATTTTTATTATATTTTTTAAATATCTCAGAAGTATGTAACTGATATAGGTTTTGCCCACTCCTGTATCCGTGGCACTTATAAATATTATCATAAGCGTTTTTTATCTGATACGGTTTTCAAAATATCTATAAAGTCCTCTATTTTAGCAGCGTTTGTAATACCTTCTATCTTTGTTCTTATGGATAAAGTTTTTTCTTGGGCTTCTTTGTCGCCCACCACTACTATAAAAGGTATTTTTTGAAGCTCGTTGTCTCTTATCTTTGCGTTCATACGCTCTGGTCTATCATCCATATAAGCTCTTATGTTTTTGGCTTTTAAAAGCCCCAAAACTTCTTTTGCATAGTTAAGATGTCTATCTGCAATAGGTACTATAGTCACTTGTATCGGTGAAAGCCAAACTGGTAAAGCCCCCGCATAATGCTCTAAAAGTA
>CAZDZN010000156.1:0-1551 GCA_964509905.1 uncultured Aquificaceae bacterium | reverse complement strand
CAGAACAAAAGCTGCCATCCCTAACAGAAGTTTTAGAGGGTAGCACGTTTCCACCTTCTCACGATTATGATATAATGCATACTTATGTCCCTACTATGAAAGATATAGAAAAAACAGAAAAATCTAGAATTACAAAAAAGGGTCAGTTGGTACTAAATTGGGGTCCATTGCATCCGGGTACTCACGGTACTATGTGGTTTTTGTTTGACCTTGAGGGTGAACATATTATCCAAACGGATGTTATATTGGGCCAACTTCACAGAGGGATGGAAAAAATAGCAGAAAACCTACATTATTTTCAATTTTTACCCTACACCGATAGGATGGATTATCTTTCTGCTGTTTGCAACGAGCTTTCTTACGTACAGGCTGTAGAAAAGCTTGCCAACATAGAGGTTCCTTTAAAAGCCAAATACATAAGAACAATGTTTGCAGAGCTTCAACGTATAAATTCGCATCTTCTATGGCTTGGTACCGGAGCTCTTGACCTTGGTGCTTTGACCGTATTTTTATACGCTTTTAGGGAAAGAGAAAAAATAATGGATATTATAGAAGGTAACGCAGGTTTTAGATTGACATCTGCATTTTTGAGAATAGGAGGAGTCCACTACGATTTGGCAAAAGGTACTCTGGAAGTAGCTAAGCATTTTGTAAAAGATTTTTATTCAAAATTAAAAGAGTATCATGGGCTTTTAACAAGAAATAGAATATGGCTAAAGCGCACCAAAGACGTAGGCGTTATAAACCAAGAAGATGTTTATCAGTATGGTCTTACAGGCCCAGTGGCTAGAGGGTCTGGGATAGCTTACGACATTAGAAAGATAGATCCTTACGCTGCTTATGACTTAGTAGACTTTGATATACCGGTTGGGGATGTTGGAGACGTTTACGATAGATATTTAGTGAGAATGGAAGAAATGTATCAAAGTGCTCGTATAGTGGAACAGTGTATAGAAGCTTTGGAAAAAATGCCAGAAAATGAACCATACGTAAATAAAAAGCACCCTGCAGTAATACCTCCTAAAGAAGATGTATTCAACGATTTAGAGGATATGGTGAAATCTTTTAGAATAGTAGTTCACGGTGAAAATATTCCAAAAGGTGAAGTTTACTCCTCTGGTGAAAACCCTAGAGGTGAGCTTGGCTTTTATATATATTCAATAGGTAAATCTTCTCCTTACAGACTTAGGATAAGGTCTTGCTCTTTTTACAACTTATCCGTATTTCCAAAGGTTATATATAAACACACAATTTCTGACGCCGTAGCTCTTCTTGGTAGCATAGACCCTGTGGTAGGAGAGACCGACAGATGAACGACATGATATTCATTGCTATTGTTTTAGCTATAAAGATTTTGGCAGTTTTAGCTGTTACTTTGGGGCTTGGTGCTTACTTGACATGGTATGAAAGAAAATTTGCCGGCCACCTGCAAGCAAGGAGAGGTCCTACTGTTGTTGGACCGTTTGGTCTTCTACAACCTTTGGCAGACGGTCTTAAACTTATGACAAAAGCTCCACTACTTCCAAGGGGAGTAGATACTAAGCTGTATTA
>CAZDZN010000155.1:0-1563 GCA_964509905.1 uncultured Aquificaceae bacterium | reverse complement strand
CCACAAAAGAGCTACTCCTTTCATAATGCAAACCTCCTATCCATTCTAAACTTTATTATAACTCAAATTTGCATGCTTGATAAAGTTTTTTAAAGTATCAAATCCATGCTCTGAGACTACAGATTCTGGGTGATACTGCACGCCAAATATGGGGAGGCTCTTATGCCTTATACCCATTATCTCTTCATCTTCTGAAACAGCATCTACCACAAACTCATCTGGTAATGTATTTTTATCTATCACTAAAGAATGGTACCTCACAGCTTTAAATGGGCTCGGGATACCCTCATAAAGTCCTTTTGAATCATGGGTTATAAAAGAGGTCTTGCCGTGCATGAGTTTTTTGGCTTTTATGATATTAGACCCAAAAGCATAACCGATGCTTTGATGTCCAAGACAAACTCCCAATATAGGATATTCTTCTTTGTATAGTTTTATAGTGTCCACAGAAATCCCAGCTTCTTTTGGAGAACAAGGGCCAGGGGATATCACAATGGCTTCTATATCCATATCTTTTATCTCGATAGGCTTTATCTCGTCGTTTTTCACCACTAAAACTTCATGTCCTAGTATATTAAAATATTGCACTAAGTTATATGTAAAAGAGTCGTAGTTGTCTATCATCAAAAGCTTCATATCAAAACATTACCCCAAGTTTTATACCAAGCCTGTAATTATCAGGATTTATACCAGTGCTTTTGTATTCGGAGGCGAATTGGTATTTAGCTTGAGCTCCGAGATATACATTTGGAGCCACTTTTAAATCAAGCTCACCGGAGCCTTGCAATGTGCCCACCATACCTGAGGATATTCCTGGAAGTTTTACATCTGCTGCCCCTATACCAGCTCCAAAGCCTGCAAAAAGATTTTGTTCTATAGGATATAGATATCTCATGTTGAGCTCTATATTAGAAAAATCAAGGTGTGAGCCATCTCCGTAAGCTCTTCCTGTGCCAATTTGTAAAGAAGGTTTTAGCTGTCCATAAGCTACTTTCAACAGCCTACAGTTCCAATCCACACCTACGCCAAGATAAGGGCCGTCAAAACTACTTATGTGAGAACCTGTGAAATGCATGTAGTCGAGCTTTACAAAAGAGGTAAAGTCTCCTAAATTCTGGCTATAATATCCGTTATCATATCCTTGAGCTAAACCTACCATACTACCAAAAGCTAACAAAACTAAAATATAAGCTATCTTCTTCATAAGCATACCTCCTTATTATAACTTAATACATTTATTAATATTTTGCAAGTGTATGAGTTCAGTACATCGTGAACACTTACACCTAAAAAAATTATACCAACTTTCATAACATCGCTCCAAAGTTGTTAACCTTTTCATCTCCATAAGCTACTTCTCCACAAGTATGCCACGGCTCACAAGTCTGCCATGGCTAAATGCCTACACGTTTTAGAAATATTGTTTACCTTTTTATAGTACTCTATCCAACTAAGTCTAACTTGACATGCTTTAACTTTTTGAAGGATAGAGGGTAAACAAGGCGGTCTTTCGTACCTATCCGTCCCTTCATGGTACCAAATCGTGGTATACTTGTCACCTCC
>CAZDZN010000154.1:0-1567 GCA_964509905.1 uncultured Aquificaceae bacterium | reverse complement strand
AATCTCAAAAAGGCATAAGAGCCCATTTTTAGTAGTATAGCTGCAAGCACTACAGAACCAGCTGTAGGCGCTTCACCGTGAGCATCTGGAAGCCATGTATGAAATGGTACCAGCGGTGTTTTAACTGCAAAAGCTATGAAAAACAATAAAAATAAAAAGATTTGCTCGCTAAGTGGAAGATGTAGACTTACAAGTGTTGGATAAAATGCGTTAAAATGACCGGTTTGTTTAAAGCTATCAGCGGATAAAATCATTATACCAAACAGCAAAAATAAGCTAGAGATGAAGATATATATAAAAAACTTGTAAGCAGAATAAAGTCTTAATTTATAGCCCCAAACTCCTATTACAAATATCATAGGTACTAAGGTAAGCTCATAAAATACGTAAAATAATATCAAATCCCAAGCTGTGAAAACACCTATTAGGAAGGTGGTGGTTAATAAAAACATGGAATAATACTCTTTTAATCTGCTTTTAATTTGAATATCTTTTACTGACCAAGCTATCGCTAAAAAAGATATAAATGTGGAGAGTATATAAAATACCTCTGACAGGCCATCTACACCAACTGTATAAGAAATGCCAAGTTCTTTTACGATAGGATAATTTTCATAGAGATATATGTATGATAAATGAGAAAAGTTAAGAAACTTAAGAGTGTACAAAGAAATGAGAAAGGTAATTGAAGACCCAACGAAAGCTATGGGTTTTGTAAATTTTTCTGGTAAAAATACTATTAAAATAGTAGTTGTGATAGGTATCAACATCGAAATGCTTATAAGTCCAGAACCGTTTGTGATATATTCCATCTACAACCTCATGCTTTTTATAATAAGTCCTAATATTATAACAATTCCTAAAAGAATGACAAATATATACTGATTTAAATATCCACTCTGAATAATCTTTAACTTTCTTCCAAAAGAAAAAGTCCATACGACAATCTTATGCAATATTATATCTATAAACCTTATGTCTATAAACTCCCAAACAAGCCTTACTAAAACCATAAATACTTTTGCCACCCCATTAACAAATCCATCTATCATTATGCGGTCTATTATCTTGTATATAAGTCTTGATGTGGCGAGATAGCCTTTTGCTATTACGTTGTGATAAATATACTCGGTGTAAAACTGAGATTTCATAAGTGTATGTATAGGTTTAAATAGGTCGTACAAAGTGTTTGGGTCCACAATTTTTTTGACATAAAAAAGATAAGAAAGGGAGATGCCTATTATGGCTACTATAATACCGTAAATAGAGTGTGCTATAAAAGAAGAAGGCGGTTCTATAGAGCTGTTCATATAAGAGAAATAATTCCAAAGTAAGAATCCACCCATAAGGGATAAAAAGCTAAGTATAAGCATTGGGAAGCTCATTATAGGCTCTACTTCGTGAGGCTCTTCATGATAATGACCTTCTCCTAAGAATACCACAAAAGCTTCTCTAGTTATGTAATAAGCTGTAAGCATAGAAGCTATAAGTATTAAGGTGGCCACAAGCGTATTTTTATCCATTATTGAAGATACTATAGCATCTTTTGAGAAATAACCAGCAAAAG
>CAZDZN010000153.1:1358-1577 GCA_964509905.1 uncultured Aquificaceae bacterium | reverse complement strand
TCACTTGAAACTGAAAATAGTGTTGAAGTCTGTTTGGATTTTCTCCGTACCTTCCGTCTTTTGGTCTTCTTGACGGTTCTACGTAAGCTCCGCTAAAAGGTTTCTTGCCAAGCACCCTTAGAAAAGTAGCCGGGTTCATAGTCCCAGCCCCTACTTCTATATCGTAACCTTGCATTATAGCACATCCATTTTTAGACCAAAAATCTTGAAGATTTAGTA
>CAZDZN010000153.1:0-1307 GCA_964509905.1 uncultured Aquificaceae bacterium | reverse complement strand
TAGCCATGCTATACTATTATACCAGTTTATAGGTTTTAAGATAAAAACTATAGAAAATTTAAATATAAATTATTCTAAAGCCCTTTTTAGCTCACCGATAAGATACAAAGAGCCAAAAACAAAGACATCTTCTTTTAGATTTAAAATGTCTTTTACATCGTTTAAAATATAAGTTTTAAAGCCTATGCTTTTGGCATAATTTTCCATAGTGTTTATATCTTCTGCTCTTTTGTAATGAATAGGCACAAGTGTAATCTCGTCAAAGTAAGCCCTTAGTATATCTAACTCTTTCTGCCATTCTTTGTCTTTTAAACTTCCCATAACAAGCCTTATGTTGAAGTGCTCTTTTACATCTTTTATTGTCTTTACCAAAGCGCTTACGTTGTGAGCACCGTCTACCATTATAAGAGGTTTTTTCCTTAAAATCTCCATACGCCCTTCCCAATAGGTTTTTTCTAAGGCTCTTCTTATAAGCTCTTCTTTTGGTTTGAATAGTGGTTCTATCGTTGGTATAGTAAGAAACGATGCCAAGGCTAAAGCTCCGTTGTCTATTTGATGTCTGCCCCAAAGTCCCAGTTTTAAGTTTTTAATATGAAAATCCAAAAAATTAAAATACTCTAAGTAAGTGTTGTGCTTGTCTATATAGCCTTTGTATTCAAAATCTTCCCCAGCTACAAAAAGTTTTGTATTTTGCTCTTTAGCTTTTTCTACTGCCATTGGATAAAGTGGATATTTGTTGTTTCCTATTAAAAAAGCTTTGGTGCCGTTTGCTATCTCAAGTTTCTCTGTTGCTATTTTATCTACTGTGTTGCCTAACCATTTCATATGGTCTTTGCCTATGTTTGTTAAAACCCCTAAAAATGGTGAAGATGCTCTTGTACCGTCCCATCTTCCACCCATTCCTACTTCCCACACTACTATATCTACGTTTTTATCTTTAAAATATAAAAGCCCTATAAGAGTTATAGCTTCAAAATAGGTTAATTCAAATTTTTCAAATAAGGGTTTTAGGCTTTTAACATAGCACTCTAACTCTTGGTCTGTAATAAAGTTGTTGTTTACTCTTAATCTTTCGTTTTCTCTAACAAGATGCGGTGATACAAACCATCCAGTGTTAAGACCATGCTCTATTAGAAGATAATTTAGGAAAGCACAGGTAGAACCTTTCCCGTTTGTGCCACCTACTATTGTTGATTTGTAGTGTTTCTCTGGATTTCCCACATAATCTCTTGCTTTTAATATCCTATCTAAAGTGGGGTTTATCTTGTAATCTTTTCCTTCGTATAAGTCCCAAAGCTTCATGCGTT
>CAZDZN010000152.1:0-1616 GCA_964509905.1 uncultured Aquificaceae bacterium | reverse complement strand
GAATTTTTTGAAGTGAATAGGAGCTTAGAAGCCATAGAAAACTCAGACATATGTGCTTTGGTGATAGATACCACAGAAGGAGTTTCAAGACAAGATATGAGACTTGCAAGCCTTGTGAGTAGAAAAGGGAAAGGTCTTATTGTAGTAGCTAACAAAATAGATCTTATAAAAGACTTAGAAGGTTTAAAAAAACACATAGACAAAAAATTAGAGTTTGTATATTTTGCTCCAAGAGTTTACACCTCCGCAAAAGATAAGATAAACATGTTCAATATATTAAAAGCCTCAAAAAATGTATATGCTGATTATACAAAAGATATAAAGACTTCCTTTGTAAATAAGAATATAGAAAAGATTTTAGAAGAGTATCCTCAAAACTCCACAAAACCCATAAAGGTTTATTATACTGCTTATAATTCAAGACCTCCTACTTTTATCATCCATACCAATAACAAGGATTTTTGGAGAGAAGATTATCTTAGATTCTTTGAAAAAAAATTACGAGATCACCTTGACATAAAATATTCTCCAATTAAAATTATATTAAAAGACCATAAAGAAAAGGAGATTTGATATGGATATTTTAATGGGTGTAGCAAAAGCTGGTATAAAAGAATCAGGTAAAGAAGATTTACTCGTTATAAAGCTTCCATACTCCTGTGAAGCTCACTTTGCTTTTACCACAAATTATTTTGCTGCAGCCCCAGTGATATATTCTAAAAATATGTTGGAATTATCTGGCGGTAAAGTTAGCGCTTTGGTGATAAACAGCGGTAATGCTAACTGCGGGACAGGTATGGCTGGTTACGAACATGCTAAAATGATGGGTCAAAAAACAGCAGAGATTCTTGATATACCAGAAGAAGAAGTGCTTGTGTTTTCCACAGGCATAATAGGAAAACCTCTTCCCATCATAAATGTGTTGGAAGGTATCGAGCGTGCTATAACTAATTTAGAAACCTTAGACCTTGAAGTGGCAGCAAAAACCATATCCACTACAGATAAATTTCCTAAATATAGTTTTTGCACAAAAGATGGCTACGAGGCTTTTTGTTTTGGTAAAGGAGCAGGCATGATACATCCAAACATGGCCACTATGCTTGCTTTTGGCTTTTCAAACGCTAAAATAATGCCCTATAAAGATTTTAACGACATTTTAGAATCTACTTTTAACTCTATTGATGTGGATGGATGTCAAAGCACCAACGATTCTTTCGGGATGATTTTTTTAGGGGATTTACCCTACTCAGAAAACGCTCACGACACAATATATCATGTAAATAAAGAAGTATCAGATATGATAGTAAAAGACGGAGAAGGTGCCACAAAGCTTGTAAACATAGAAGTAAAACATGCAAGCATAAAAACAAAAGCCAAAACAATAGCTAATGCTATTGCCACATCAAATCTTGTAAAAACAGCTATATTTGGAAAAGATCCGAACTGGGGTAGGATTTTGGCCGCCGCTGGCTCTACAGCATTTCCTATCGATCCGCTTAGTATAGCTCTCTATATAATGGATATAAAAGTTTATGATAAAGAACCACTTAATTTTCATAAGGATCATTTATCTAAAAAAATGGAAGAGTCCGATGTTATAAATATAATTTTGGATT
>CAZDZN010000151.1:525-1654 GCA_964509905.1 uncultured Aquificaceae bacterium | reverse complement strand
CTTCTTTAAATCTATTTTAAACTTTTTAGCTATGTTTTCCAAATTTTCTTTAACTTTTCGTCTCAAAAACTCTAAAGCCTCCCTCAAAGGTCCACGCCAATATTGATTCCAATCTAGATGAGCACCAGAGTTGCATCCGCAATGTGTACGCCATCTCTCTATCCCATGAGGGCAACTCCAAGAGGTATTTTCCACTAACTTAAACTCATAATCAAAATCTTTTAACTCTTCTACAAGGTCGTTTAAAGCTTTTAAAGGTAATATCTTAGAAAGATAGGCAAGTCCCATCTCTCCAAACTTTTTATGATGGCCAAACGTTTCCCCATCTGTAGCGACTATCGGAATAACATCTCCAGATTGCCTAAAAGTATCTGCTAATCTTCTGACATCTGTAAGTAAATCCGCAAAAGAAAGCTTAGCAGAAATTATACCATCGTATATAAAAACTTTGATATCGCCATTCTTTAGTTTTATATAACCATAGTTTTTAGAGGTTTTGCCATGAACTTGATGAGGAGCCAATATCACATACTCTATACCAAACGCCTTAAAAACTTCTAATGTTTCATAATCCACGGCACATTCTGGCAACCACATACCTTTTGGTTTGATACCAAAATAATGCTCGTGGGTTTTTATCCCCCAATAAACTTGTATTTCTTTATCAAACCTTGGGTCTAAAGGCAATATAGTATGATTGAAGCTAAGAGCAAGAGCGTTTTTTGAGCTTTTCTTAAGAATATCCAAAAGATAAGGAGCGTGTTTTTCAAACCAGCTTAAAAGAGTATAGCCTATGTTAAAACTAATGTTCTCGTAGTTATTTACTATATCTACCACTAAATCGTCTTCTTTTATATGAGCGTAAACATTGGGAAGATAGCATTCCCTTAGTATTCTTTTGTTCCAATTTTCATAAGGGTAAGCGGATGGCTCTAAATCAATTTCACCTAAAGAAGGACTTATTCTGATAGGTTGGTAAAAATGTCCATGAACTACAAAATACTTATGGGCCTGCACCAAACAACCCCTCCTCAAATAGCACCTTTAACGTTTTTTTATCTTTTACTATATTGCCTTGTTTCCCTCTCAAAAACCAAATAAATACCCTTGATTGTAAAAGCCCTAAAAA
>CAZDZN010000151.1:0-513 GCA_964509905.1 uncultured Aquificaceae bacterium | reverse complement strand
CCTTCCTCAATACCTCTATGAAAAAGGACACTTATAAGGTCAAAATAGTTTTCTAAAAAATTTACTACAGCTCTGTTGTCGTATATGTTTGACCTTGACACTTCAAAGCATAAAACCGGAATAGCACCTTTGCTTTTCTCAAGCATATCTATATGAGTATCCATAATCTTATCTATCTTTTGTTGTATTGACAAATCTCTATCAAAAACTATGGTCCTTATAGCACTTAAGCACTCTCCTGTATACTTTTTCACTACTGTTTGCACTATATCGTTCATATCTTTAAAGTGCTTAAATATGGCGGCGTCGGTAATATTGAGTCTAGCGGCTATGTTTTTTGCTGTAAACCCTCTTAACCCTTCCTGAGCAATTATCTCAGCCGCTATCTCTATTATTTTGTCCTTTGTGCTTTCTCTTTGAGGTGTCCTTTCTTCTATCGCCTTATGCACTTACTTCCACCGGCTCTATATGAACAAACTTCTTTTTACCTTTTTCTTCAAACTTCACTATCCC
>CAZDZN010000150.1:0-1707 GCA_964509905.1 uncultured Aquificaceae bacterium | reverse complement strand
CAAAACACCACCAGTTTGTATCTGACCCAAGCCAAGCTCATCTGTTAACCTATCTAAGCTAATGAGCTCATCTAAATCCCCGTTGCCAATTATAGTCCCTAAGGAAAAAATACCTTCATACTCGGGACCTATGGTAAATGTATCTTTTGACAGACTGTATTTTCCACAAGGCACTATACATCCAAAACAAGATACATCTTTTACAACCTTATCCCTTAGAGCTTCGCCGCTTATGTTGGAAGCATATTCAAAGGTTTCTTTTTGCCAATTGTAAGAAGGTAAAGCTGCCAATTTTTGTAAATGCATAAGACCTGCTGCTGTTCCAAACATTTTAAGGTTTTTTACACCAGGATGAGCGTATACCTTTTTATAAAAGCTCAACACAAAATCTTTTAAACGTTTCTCGTTTTTAGGTTTTAATATATAGCTACCTTTTATGGCTGTACCTTTTAGTTTCTTTGCACCAAAAACAGCTCCAATGCCACCTGTTCCTACGGCTCTGAGTTCAGATATCAAACAGGCGTATTTGACTAGGTTTTCACCCGCTGGACCTATAACTATGGTTTTTGCATCTTTATGTTTTTCTTGAAGCCATTCTTGGGTTTTTGTAGTATAAAAGCCTAAAATTTCAGAAGCGTCCTCAAAGAAAACTTTGTTGTCTTCTATATAAAGATATACCCAACTCTCGCTGGTACCTTTTACAACAATGCCATCATAACCTGCGTATTTTATCTCCTCTCCAAATTCACCACCACAAAAACCTTTTGTAAAACCAAGTGTTTGAGGTGATTTTGATACTACGCAAAACTTAGAAGCCATTGGTGCTATTGTAGCGTTTGCAGGCCCCGTATTAATAATTATTATGTTTTCATCAGACAAAGGGTCAACCCCGGGTTTCAAATATTTATACAGCAAATAAACGCCTATACCGTTGCCGCCAATATATTTTTCGTATACTTTGTCATCTATGTCAACAGCTTTATAAGTCCTATGGGTTAAATCTATTTCAAGATACTTACCCCAAAAGCTCATTGTAACACCTTTATGGATTTTGTTATGCAAAACTGCTCACAAATACCATCACAAGTTTTGCAATCATCAACAAGTTCGTAAGATAAGGCTTTTCTTCCAATGTCTAAATTTATTTTAACGTTGGAATACATTGGATTAAATCCACCTACTTTTTTCAAAGAGCATATTAGCATACACATTTTACATCCTATACATGTATTTAAATCAACATCTATCTTCATAGCTATCCACCAGCCGTAGGAAGCGATATGGTTATCTCATCATCTTTCGATATGATAAATTCCTGTGATTGAGGTGCTAACATGTTAACATTTTTGTTAACATTAGCTATGCTTGTATTTATAGTTTTGCTATATTTTGCTATATTTACAACCTCGTTATTCTTCATAAAAATTATGCCTTCATATAGGTTTCCATGCTCATCAAACAAACTATCTTTTAGTTTTGAGCTTTTAAGAAAAGATATAAGCTCATCGATACTTTTAATATCTACATCAATCTCTTCTTGGCCAAACAAGTAACTAAGATAACCTATAAAATGTAAACGAGCCATACTTTTAATATAGCAAAAAGTATGCCATTATATAGTATAGAATATGACACGTGATATAATCTTAAAGGTTTTATGGCATTATATTTGCCTTATGGTGTATGTATGGAGAAGTATTTTAGGTT
>CAZDZN010000149.1:0-1708 GCA_964509905.1 uncultured Aquificaceae bacterium | reverse complement strand
TGAAATAGATAAGGGAGATTATCTAACCCATGAAGAGGTTTGGAAAATAACCTATTGATGTCTTATGTTATCATTTATAATAAAAACATACCAAAAGATTTGTCAAAAATTGATTATAGCTGGCACATAAAAATCAAAAGAGCCATAGAGAGCTTGGTAAACTTTCCGGATATTCCAAGCATAAAACAAATGAAATATACTATTGAAAATAGATATAGGCTGAGGGTAGGAGATTACAGAGTAATTTTTGAAGTGGTAGAAGAGCAAGAACAAATCCGTATACTGAAAATAGCTCATAGGAAAGATGTTTACGATGATTTAGAACATCTATGAACTTTGATACAAGCGAGTGTTCGTAGTATTTGGCTTTTGATATATGATAAAATATAAAGATGAAACGAATACTTATAACTGGTGGTGCTGGGTTTTTAGGAAGTCATCTATGTGAGAGGCTTCTTAACGAAGGGAACGAAGTGATTTGTGTAGATAATTTCTACACCGGTACAAAAGATAACATAAAGCACCTTATGGACAATCCGTATTTTGAGGTGATAAGACACGATATATGTTTTCCTCTTTATGTGGAAGTAGATGAGATTTACAACCTTGCATGTCCAGCAAGTCCCATACACTATCAAAAAGATCCAGTACAAACCACAAAAGTATCGGTATCGGGGGCTATAAACATGCTTGGGCTTGCCAAAAGGCTTAAGATAAAGATTTTTCAAGCTTCTACCTCTGAGGTTTACGGAGACCCCGAGGTTCATCCGCAACCTGAAACTTACTGGGGCAATGTTAACCCAATAGGACCAAGAGCCTGTTATGACGAGGGAAAGCGCTGTGCTGAGACACTATTTTTTGATTATCATAGACAACACAATATAAAAATCAAGGTAGTGAGAATATTCAACACCTATGGACCTCGTATGCATCCAAACGACGGAAGAGTGGTAAGCAACTTCATAGTCCAAGCTCTAAAAGGACAAGATATAACCGTATATGGAGATGGCACTCAAACCAGAAGCTTTTGTTATGTGGATGATATGATAGATGGGTTTATAAAAATGATGAACTCTGAAGATAGCTTCACAGGTCCTGTCAACTTAGGAAACCCCGAAGAATATCAAATTATAGAGCTTGCAAATATGATAATAGAGCTTACAAACTCTAAATCAAAAGTAGTTTTTAAACCCTTGCCAGAAAATGACCCAAAACAAAGAAAACCAGACATAACCCTTGCTAAAAACAAACTCAACTGGCAACCAAAAACATCTATAAAAGAGGGCCTTATGAAAACCATAGCTTATTTTGAAGATATGATAAGAAAAGGTGTATATTAATGATTTTTATGAAAAGCTTTAAAAATCTATTTTTTCCTTATCTTTTTAAAGGTCTGCTACTTTTTCTCTGGGTATAATGCACCTAACATATAATTCATCCATAAGTTTACCTATATTATTATCATATTCAATTGGAATATGGATATATATTTCTGGTTTTTTCACATTAACACTACTGCTCAGAAATATCGATTTCAAAAACATTTGTTTTTTTTCCATAAGTCTACCATATTGAAATCTTCTCCTGTATCAAACTATTCCGATTGAAAATTTGAAAGCTAACATACCAAAGGTCATTATTTTTATCTATTTCTTTTCTTGCATTTTCAATCTCTTCTACTTTTCTTTTAACACTTTCATCATCTTCA
>CAZDZN010000148.1:656-1753 GCA_964509905.1 uncultured Aquificaceae bacterium | reverse complement strand
CGATGGGGACTACCAAACAACTTTTTTAGTATACCAAAACTATCTTTTTTTGTAAATGACTTATATTATATTTTTTGAGCAAAAGCTATAATTAATCGACCATATCATAATTAACGATTTTATCATGATTAAGCAAGCTAAACTTTACCTCTTTATGAGCGTTTGCTATAGAAAAACATAGCCCCAAAAGAATAGAAGTAACCACTATATTGCTTCCCCCATAAGATATGAAAGGAAGCGGTATACCTACCACAGGCATTAGCCCCATAGCCATAGCTAAGTTTATCGTAGAATGAAAAAAGATAAAAGCTGCCACCATAACCACATATATTTTTTCTGTATAAAGTCTTAGATAGTATGATATATTTAAAAGCCTTAAAACTAAGTATAGATAAAGCGATATTATAATTATAGACAAAACAAAACCAAACTCTTCTGCTATTACAGAAAAGATAAAATCTGTATGCCTTTCTGGTAAAAACAAAAGATGAGACTGAGTACCCTTTAAAAATCCTTTGCCAAATATTCTACCAGAACCTATTGATATTATAGACTGAATAAGCTGATAACCACCCTTTGCGTAATAGGCTTTAGGATTTATAACTGTAAGTATACGCTCTTTTTGGTAAGGTTTCATGAAATGCCATCCTATTATAGGTATTAAAATAACTATTGGTATTGAATATCTGAAAAAGTTTTTTGGAAACTTTGCAAAAAATACCAAAGACATCACAGGTAATACCATTATCACTGCAGAACCTAAATCTGGTTGCTTATATATTATAAGAAAAGGTATACCGATACTAAGAAGTATATAAGCTATTTTTTGGGCTTTTAAATAAGGACTCATATAAATTATATAATCCACTATAAGTATTACAGAGGCCCTATGCCTATCCATCTTTTAGCCCCGTATATAGTTTTTCCAACAAACATTACAGCTATTAGAAGAAATAAATTGATGCCATATATTAAAGGAGCCAAAGAAAGTATAGAGGAAAATCTAACTTTACTTATACCATACATGATAAACCAACTTAGCGCTATGTAAATAAGCTGTTTCTTAGGTTTTGTAGATAACCCTGTAAGCTACATAA
>CAZDZN010000148.1:0-582 GCA_964509905.1 uncultured Aquificaceae bacterium | reverse complement strand
CAACGGGGCGCATTTATAGTATAAAATACAACAGAACTAAACATAAGGGCATCAAACCTATCTAAAAAACCACCGTGTGGTCCAAACACATTTGAAAAATCTTTAATATTGTATTGTCTTTTTATTAGGCTTTTAAAAAGGTCACCAAACACTCCCACAATACTTATAGCTATGCCTATTGTAAGCCCTTTTGAAAAACCAAAATAAATAATATTAAAAAATATACACGACAAAGACCCACCCACAAATCCTTCTACAGTCTTGTTTGGAGAAACCTTTGGTGCCAATCTATGTTTACCAAAATTCTTACCTACATAATAGCTCATTGTATCAAGTATCCAAACTCCAAACAAAAGCCCTAAAATGTAATAATTGCCAAGGGCTTTAACTTTATATATATATTCTGGAAACGTTGTACTAAATGTTAGTATAAAAAAGCTTTTGTAGAAAGATTCCAAATCCTTTTTAGTTAAAAGCTCTAAAAAAACCGCCAAGAAAATGGCTAAAAATCCATAACTTATGTTGTAAAGGCATATCAATGTAATAAAAGGTGCTAAAAATACGCTTGTTTTCGAATTTGAT
>CAZDZN010000147.1:0-1824 GCA_964509905.1 uncultured Aquificaceae bacterium | reverse complement strand
CTTTTGATTCGTAGTAGTTAAAAGCTCCAAACACCAACCCTATAAGCGATATTACCAAAAGCACAATAGTCAACAATCCAGATATCAATTGGGACAAGGTTTGAGAAAATTGAGATATACCAAAACTCACAAGCAAAAAGAATATCGTATATCCTATAATCCATCTGCTTTTTAGAAGATTCCTCAATTCATAATAAAATACTTTTATAGTGTTATTCATTCTTATAAGCCTCCTCGGTTATTATCTTCGATATCGCCATGTCGAGTTTTGATTCGTTGGTTACTTTCTTTACCTCTTCCACTGAACCGTGTAAAAATATTTTATTCTCCGCCATGAGGACGACATCATCAGAGATTTCTTCTACTTCACTTACTATATGAGAAGGCATGATTATAGTTTTCCCTTTTTGCTTTTGTCTAATAAGTTTCTCCTTCAGCCTCAAAGCAGACACTAAATCCAAACCAGCAGTAGGTTCATCCGCTATCAAAATATCTGGGTCAAACAAAAAAGCGAGATAAGCGTTGACTTTTTGCTTGGTACCTCCTGATAAAGTCTTTATAGGTTTGTCAAAATACGGTGCCAAATTTAACAGTTCAAATAGCTCTTCATCAAGTCGTTTTTTAGCTTTTCTTATGCCGATCAACATTTCCTTTAAATCTTTTGCCGTTAGATTTTCGGGAAATTCAGCATTTTGGGACATATACCCTATGTTTTCTCTATATGTAAAATCTTTATCTGTCTTTTTCCCATCTATTAAGATATAACCTTCAGAAGGTTTTACGAGACCCAATATACACTTCACAAATGTAGTCTTGCCAACGCCGTTTGGTCCTAAAAGTGCTGTGATAGCACCTTCTTTAAATTTTAAATTTATCTTTTCAAAAACCGTCTTCTTGCCGAATCGTTTAGTCAAATCAACAACTTCTATCATGTCATCCTCTTTATGGCAATTGGTTTCATCAATGGATGAGTGTCTTTTATTACATCTGGCACCAAAGTTGGTATCATAGCCTGTATATAGTTTAACAGATATATGAAAAAACTTTTTAATAAAATTAAACTGCTTGGTACTTCCTGTGATATAACAGATATAAGTTTTACAGGTATAAACGGCACATCTCCAACACCATCTTTATCTAAATCATAACCTGTATAATCAGACCAATAGTTATACTTAAATTTATTGTGAGAATACATGAATCCATCTGCAGATATATCAAAAGTATTTGATATAAAGTTGTTCCATTCAAAAGTATTGTTGGTGGAGTTTGACTGATGTAAGTTTATTGCCACACCATTATTTACAAAATCATTTGATATAATTTTTGTCCTTTCGCCTTCATCCATTATGATAGCGTTGGTGTTGTTTTTAAATAGATTTCCATATATATAGCAATCATCCATAGTTTTTAAAAGCAGTCCATAAGATACAGGACCCCAACTATTTAAGAATTTGTTGTGTTTCATATAAACTCGTTTCGAATACATTACAGCCCCTCCAGTCTGGTTGTCCACAAATGTATTATACATATACAAATCATCGGAAGAATACATAAAATGTATACCATATCTAAGGTTGTCTTTACATGTATTTTCTACAAATTCGCTCTTTGATGTAAACTCTAAATAAATAGCATCCCTATGCCCTGATATTATGTTATTTGCTACGAGCATATGTTTACAGTGCCACAGATGTATACCGTTTCCAGATAGCACTTCGGATGGATTTAGAGGACCTCTTATGATGTTATTTTTTATGGTGCATCCCTTTGCGTTTCCCATCCATATGCCGAAGAAGTTGTCTTTTATCACATTGTTAGCTA
>CAZDZN010000146.1:0-1898 GCA_964509905.1 uncultured Aquificaceae bacterium | reverse complement strand
CATTTTTCTAACCTTAAGATAAATATAGTATATTAAAAATGGAATTAAACCCCCAAATAAAATACCTATTATTGAGCTTTTTATATCAACAAAACCATATCCACTTAAAGAAATCAACATTCCAAATAAAATACCACTATAGCTAAAACCATCAAGAAGTATAAACCAGTCTAAGTCTATGAAAGATTGCACTATGAGTATAGACCCAAACACTATAGCTTCTACAGTCTTTACAATATCTTGTATATTCAACGTAGACAAATTTGGATTGTTTTTTATGTAAAAAGCATAAACACAGATTGAAAAGTAAAAACCAGTAAGAGCTTCTACTATAGGATATCTTATAGATATTTTATTTTTGCAGGCACTGCATCTACCTTTTAAAAAAAGATAAGATAATATCGGTATGTTTTCATGAGGTTTTATTTTGTGTCCACAGTGAGGACATTTCGAATTTGGATAAACAACGGATTCACCTCTTGGAAGTCTGTGTATTAAAACGTTAAAGAGGCTACCAAAAATGTTTCCAAGTATAAAAGATATGAGTAAAACTAAAATTGTCATATCTTAAGTATTCTTAATTTAGCTAAAATATCTATCATAACTTTTGAATAATATACGTTTGATAGGAAAGAAGCTATGGTACCAATGGTGAGCGTGGTAGCAAAGCCCTTCACCGGACCGCTACTAAACTGAAAAAGTATCAAAGCTGCCACCAAAAGTGTTGCATGCGTATCGTAAACGGCGCTAAGAACTCTTTTATAACCATATTCTATGGCTTTTCTTAATGTGTTGCCCCTTGTTATTTCCTCTTTTATACGTTCAAATATAAGGACGTTTGAATCTACTGCTATACCCATGTTTAGTATTATACCTGCGATACCTGGCAATGTAAGGGTAGCTCCTAAAAGCACAAGACCAGCCCATAGAAGAAGTCCATTCATTACTATTGCTATAGTGGCGGTAATACCTGCAGTTTTATACCTTGCTACTATCAAAAATACAACGAAAAGAAACGATGCTAAACCTGCATAGATGCTTTGTTTTATAGCCGCTTTCCCCAAAGTAGGTCCTACAACAGCGTCTTGAAGTATATGAAGCGTTGTGGGTAAAGCGCCGGCTCTCAAAATAGCTGCTAAATCTCTTACTTGGTCTGGTGTAAAATTGCCGGTTATCTGCCCCTGGTCTGATATCCTTGAGCGTATAACTGGAGCAGACATTACTCTGTTGTCAAGGACTATGGCGAGTCTTTTACCTATGTGGTTTTGGGTAAAATTACCAAATATCTCGGCACCTTTTGAATTAAGCTCAAAACTAACGGCAGGGTTGTTAAAGCTGTCTGTGCTTTCGTAAGCAGTTTTTAAATCTGCTCCGGTTATAATAGGTTTTTTCTTTACCAAATACCATTCGTGTCCGTCTTTAGAAGGCAATATTTTTTCATCGGGTTTTAACTCTTTTTGTAAAGCCTCTAAAGAAGGTGAAGCGTCTACCACTTCCATGAGTTCAAGTTGAGCGGTTTTTCCAAGCACCTTCTTAGCCCTTTCAAGATCCATAACACCGGGGAGTTCCACCATCACTTTGGAGTTACCAAGTCTTGTGATTACAGGCTGTACTACACCAAGTTGGTCTACCCTTCTTCTTAACACCTCTACTGTTTGGGTTATAACATTCTCTCTTATCTGGCTAAGATAAATAGAGCTAAAACTAACTTTAATTTTAAGGGATGATACTTTAGAAACGTCCACTCTGTTTGTATAATATTTCTTTAAAAGCTCATAAACCTTGCTATAATCTGAAGCGTTTAGTAAGTCTATGTATATACCATCTTGAGAAGCTCTAACATCTAACACGTTTATATGATTTTTCAGAAAAAGCTTTGATATATCTGAAGATGTATT
>CAZDZN010000145.1:1085-1899 GCA_964509905.1 uncultured Aquificaceae bacterium | reverse complement strand
TATTACATCCTTCTTTGTTTTTATTGGGCTTTTTGAAAAGACAAAGTTTCTTAACATTCCAAAAGACCATTTGTAAGATGGTATTAAAAGCCTAATACCTACTTCTCTTACATATATCTTTACGTGATGGTCAAGTCCACCTATTACAGGATTTTCCCAACCTTGCTCAAAATATTTTTTTATATAAACCTCAGGCGTCAAAGCGGGCGCAAAAAATCTATATATACGCTTTTTTAAAAATATTTTTGGTATCAATGAACCTATGTATCTCCATATCATCTTATACTTTGAGACTATGATCGCATCTCTTAAATCTATTATTTCCACTACTAAATCTTTTGCTTTCTCCAAACGCCATATATATTTTTTCTTAAAAGGATGCGTTACTACTTTTAAATCTTCTACGCTTATGAGACTTCCCACTATGCCTTTTTCGGTGGTAATCTTTTCTTCTTTTCCTACTATGGTATAATCATTTTCAAAACATTTGTAGTGAAGGTTTTCATGGTCTGTTATAATTACATAATCTATGGCTTCTTCTTTTCTTGCGGTTTCTATATCTTCTGGTTTTCCCAAAGAATCGTAAGAAAACTCTGTATGTATATGAAATACAAAGGATTTTACATAAAACTCAGGCGGGTCTATAGGTTCTGATTTGTGAGTATTTTTTAAGATTTTAACAGGAAGTATAAAAAACAAAAGTTCCAATATGCCGAAGGCTATTATAAAAGCGTATGTACCTATTATTACAAAGATAATCCACACTCATAAAATTATACACTACAAAAGATTTTTTGCTAAGTCTTTTCCTAAG
>CAZDZN010000145.1:770-1029 GCA_964509905.1 uncultured Aquificaceae bacterium | reverse complement strand
ATAAAGCCTCTTATTTTTATATGGTTTTCAACAAGGTTTGCATGTGCTCCCATTGGAATTTGACAACTTCCTTCTACTGTTTCCAAGAAAGAACGCTCTGCCAAAGCACATATGTATGTGGGCTCGTGGTTTATTTGTTTTAATATGTTTTTTAGCTCTTTGTTTGAAGCTTTGTATTCTATAGCTACTATCCCTTGTCCTACAGCTGGTATAAAATCAAGGTATGAGCTTATAACATCTTCAAAGCCAAGTCTTTTAA
>CAZDZN010000145.1:0-760 GCA_964509905.1 uncultured Aquificaceae bacterium | reverse complement strand
GCTGGCAAGTAGTATAGCATCGTATAGACCATCTTCTAATTTCTTTAGTCTTGTGTCTACGTTCCCTCTTAAATCTTCTATGTTCAAATCTTGTCTTCTTTGTAAGAGCTGGACTTTTCTTCTTATGGAGGAAGTGCCTATTTTTGCGTTTTGGGGAAGGTCTTTCAAAGTTTTATAGCTTTTGCTAACAAAAGCGTCTTTTGGGTCTTCTCTTTCTAAAAATACATCTACTACAAGGCCATCTAGTATGACAGCTGGTACATCTTTTAGAGAATGGACGGCAAAATCTATAGTCCCATCTAAAAGCGCATTTTCTATTTCCTTTACAAAAAGTCCTTTACCGCCTATATTGGCAAGGGGCACATCCAGTATCTTATCACCGGTGGTAGTTATGAGAACAAGCTCTATATTAAACCCAAGCTTTTCCAATTTTGATTTTACAAACTCAGCTTGCCAAAGAGCCAGTTTGCTTTTTCTTGTACCCAATCTAAGTTTCAACGATTACTTTTTCCTCCACCATTTTTTTGTTTAAAAGCTCAAAACTTCTAAAAGAAATAGCTTTTCCTTTTTGCACCGATACTATTATGTAGGATAAATATTCAAAAGCTCTTTCTTCATCGGTTTTCGACGCTAAGTCTGGATGGTCTGGGTGAGAGTGATATATGCCAACTATCTGTAGCCCTTTTTCGTCGGCGTAGTGTTCTGCTTTCATATAGTCTTTGGGGTTTATCTCGTATCTGTCGTTTTTTCTTTCTTTGTT
>CAZDZN010000144.1:0-1918 GCA_964509905.1 uncultured Aquificaceae bacterium | reverse complement strand
TCATCAAAACTATCCAACACATCTAATTTTGTAATTATTATTTCATCAAAACCATTTGTATCGCAAGCGTATTTTAAAGCCACCAAATCAAGCCATCCACATCTTCTTGGTCTTCCAGTGGTAGAACCGTATTCATGTCCAAAGTCTCTTAAAGCGTTTCCTATTTCGTCTTTTAGCTCTGTGGGAAAAGGACCAGCTCCTACTCTTGTAGTATAAGCTTTAGAAACACCAACAAACTTAGCATCGCTAAAATATTTAGGATGAAGCCCTGTCCCATTTGAAAGACCAAGCGTTGAAGAATTAGAAGAAGTCACATAAGGATATGTACCTATATCTATATCTAACATAACTCCTTGAGCACCTTCAAATATTACGCTTCTTGAAGCTTGTATAATTTTAAAGGTATTTTGAATGTTTTTCTCTATAGGTTTAAAAAGCCTAAAAATATCTTCTGCAACTTTTTCTTTGTTTAACTCAAACTTTTCATTGTAGACCTTTTCACATAATTCTTTTGTAAACTCAAGATTTTCCTCGAGCCTATTGTAAAATATATCTTCATCTTTTAAATCGGCCATTCTTATGCCTTTCCTAGCATATTTCATCATATATGTAGGGCCTATACCTTTTAAAGTTGTACCTATGTTTGATTTTTTTTCAAAAAGTCTATCCAAAACTTTGTGATAAGGAAGTATCATATGCGCTTTATCGCTTATAAAAAGTCTATCTTGAATATCAAGGGTCCCCAAATCTTTTATCTCTTTGCTTAAAACCTCAAGGTCTATCACCATGCCTTGGGCTATTATACCTTTTGTATGTTTATGAAGTATACCAGTAGGTACAAGATGAAGGATATACTTCTTGCCATCTACTATGACAGTATGGCCTGCGTTGTTTCCACCTTGATACCTTACTGCTATTTCGTAGTCTTTTGATAGTAAATCCACTATCTTACCTTTTCCTTCATCGCCCCATTGAGCACCAACTATAACTAGCTTCTCCATAACCTATACATTATATCAGAAACAATTTTTACGTTTTGTTCAAAACATCTCGTTTTAAGAGGCATAACTTATCACCAAATATATAGCTATAGATAAATACAACAGACTAGCATTTGCGAAAGTCCATGAGAAGAAAACATCAAGAAATACAAAACTCCTCTTATTTACCCTGTCAAAGTTTAAAATATCCATGTAATCCAATTCTCTGCTTGCTGGTCTCTTTCTTCTTATATATAGCAAGAGAAAATTTAAAGCTAGGATAATGTTTTGAAACACATTGCATCACTGTTAATGTATATTATGTTAACTTGCAAAGTCTAAATGATATATAACATAGATGAGTCTATCCTAGTGTGCTATCATTAGGCACATATAATATGAATGCTAATAAAGAAATCTATCTTTTCTTGTTAAATGGTTCTGAGAAAGGCTATATAATAATTAAAAAATATATTTAGAAAGCAAATAAATAGCAGTTCTTATATCCAGTTGAAACATAGAGAAGATGATTTATTTTCTGATTTAATGTTGAAGCTATGTGAAAAAAGAAGTTATATAATTGACATTTTCCAAGATAAAGAAGAGGGATTGATAGCATATATAAGAAGTATGATAAAAAATATGTTAAATAATGCACTAATATCATCATCAAAAAATACAACAGATAATATCTTTATATACAAGACTTATGATGGAGAAGATAAACATCTTGACTGCGAACAATTTGATGCCTATTACCTTGATATAATTTTAAATTTAGAGGCAGAAGAGGTTATGTCAAAGTTAGAGAAAGAGCTAAAAATAGACGAATTTAAACTGCTTTGCTATATTTTAGAAAACACATGCGATAAAGAAGCTATAGAAAAAGTTTTTTTTTGAAAATATATCAAAAGATGCTATTTATAAGAGAATAGAAA
>CAZDZN010000143.1:0-1931 GCA_964509905.1 uncultured Aquificaceae bacterium | reverse complement strand
AAGAAAAGTTAGAAACTTTGAGAACTCTTAGAAAAATTGACCTTGTATATCTAAACAAATCTCCTAACTTTAGAGATATAGTAAAAAAAGAGGAAATGAAAAGGAATGGCTCTTGATACTTGAAGATAGAAATTTAAGCGTTCACACTTACGAAGAAGCTTTAGCAGAGGAAATTTACAGCAGGTTAGAGTCTCATCTTGACGCTATGATAGATTTAAAAGATGCTAATGTAAAAGCTCTTAGATAGATTTATATTTGGCTTATAACTTTGTCAAAAACCTCTCTCAAGGTTTCTATAGGAGGTATACCCACATCTATAACTGGCTCTATTTTGCTTGGTTCAAAATCTTTAAAAGACTGGTCTAACAAAATCCTAAAAACTTGCTCTAAACCTTCGTGAAAGTTAACATTTTCGCCAAATATATAAAGGTCTGTTTCTTTATCGTAAGCGTTTAGTTTATAATCGCTGAGATTTTTTATATCTATGTCTATACCTATAGCATAAGCTTTACCATAAGCTATAGCAAACTCTTGAGGTATATAGTTCTGAGCATAGCATTCCATCTCTACGGCCTTTAGCACATCATCAGTGATTGGAAGTCCCACTATGTAAAGAGCAGAATCTTCTTTTATGTTTCCAGATTCATCATAAGCTCTTAATTGTATATAATAACTCCAAGATTTTAGATTTGCCATGGCTAAAATATAAACATCCACATATTTTTTTCTATGATATAGTATAACGTTGTTTAATGTGCTTTTAAGAAAACTTAAAATTAAACAAGGAAAATCATTTTAAACAAATAGGAAAGGTATATTATAATATGCTATGGATTGTACGATAGTTTTAAAAGAGCTTTTCCCAAACATAGACCATCTTGGATTAAGGATGATGGGTCTTAAAGTGCGAAATATAATAGACGAAAAGCTTGAAACTTGCGATAAAGTGTTTTTGGATTTTAGCGGCATAAGTATCATAACCCAAGGGTTTGGAGATGAAATAGTGGGGGGGTATACAAGATATATGGGATTAGATTTTGTTAAAAACCGCATAGGGATTCTAAACGCCAGTCCACAGATAAAAGATGTATTAAACGCTGTAGTAAGTTATAGCAAGAAAAAAGCTATAACCGTTGGTTAAAATATTTCTTCGTCTTCATCTGTCCAAACATATATACGCATAAATTGGGGAAAGTCAAAATTTATGTTGTTTTCCGGTAATTCAAATGCTACAATAGAGCCATTCCAGATGGTTACATTACTAAACTCTTTCATATCTCCTTTGTTTATTAACACTGCATCGGTATTTGATACTATAAGCATTCTGCCAGAAGTATTATTTACAATTCTCTCTAAAACATACAAACCATAACCGGCATGATCTATCTCAGAAGAATATGTATATATTTTTTGAGGTGGGCAGCTAACTCCTTTTTGTATCGCTTTTTTTATTGCGTCTTTTTCTGTTTTTATATCTTTATAATATCTACTTATATTGTGTAAAAATCCAACACCCATATCCACAACGCATATTTGTAATTTATGTTTCGTGTGAAAATATTGACCAGCAATCACAGCTCCTAACTGACTTGAAGAATGCACAACGGCATTGTTTAATATCTCGTCTACCATATAATTAACATAATCTTTTAAATCTTTAAAACTATCTTTATCCATATAAGCAAAATTTTTCATGAGAAAGTCGCTAATATCTTTTTTCATATATTCTGATATATCACCAGTCTTTATATTTTTTACAGGATAATAAGTTTTCTCTGGATTATAATCAGAAGTCAACATAGCATGTATATAACTGCTTGAAGGGTTTGCTGCATTGACGACAATGTTAAGACTTGGGTTATTAAGTTTTAAAGCTTTTAATATAGCAACGCCTACTGGTTCTATAAAATTATATTTTGAAATATCCAGAG
>CAZDZN010000142.1:0-1943 GCA_964509905.1 uncultured Aquificaceae bacterium | reverse complement strand
AAAGAAACTTACAGAGCTAAATACAATCATAGCACTAAGAATGTATATGATACCCTTTAAAAGCAAAGAAAAAGCGTTTATATGCAAAAGCCATTTATCAAAGTGATAATTGGCCAATGAATACTTAATTGCTAATACACCACTTATCAAGCTTGCTAAAAATCCAAAAAAGCCTATAAGGTCAAAGCTTGGAAGTACAAGCTCTAAGAGTATGAGTACTATCACACTTATTATTATGATGATATCAGGATAAAGCACTTTCATTAGAAGCTCCCAACAATGAGTTTGGAGGTTTGGGATACTATGTTTACAAAGTCATAAGGGGCTATTCCCATTATAAAAGCTGTAATTAGGATAAGAACAAAAGGTATAGCATGATGAAACTCTACGTCTACAGTATGTTGAAGTTTTTGGATTTTAGTATCTGGTAAAGAAGCAGATTCTAGCATCACATTCTTATACATATACAAAAAGTATGCGGCACCAAGTACCATACCTATGCCCGATATAATAGCCCATATAGAGAAATATTTAAAAGTTCCAAGAAGTATTAAAAACTCAGATACAAACCCTGAGAATCCCGGAAGTCCAATAGAAGCAAGGCCACTTATCATAAAAAGAATAGCAAAGTTTGGAAGGTATTTGGCTATTCCTCCTAAATCGGACATCTCATAAGAGTGAAATCTATCGTATATAAATCCAGCCCCATAGAATAATGCCGCTGAGCTGAGTCCATGGGCTACCATCATATAAGAAGCCCCGTTTATAGCACTTACAGATAATGCAAACGTACCAAGGGTTACCATCCCCATGTGACTTATAGAGGAATAGGCTATAAGACGTTTTATGTTAGTTTGAGATATAGCCATCATCGCAGCATATATTATAGCTATCACGCTAAGTAAAAACATAAAAGGTGTAAATATCTTGGAAGCTTCCGGAAAAAGTGGTAAAGAATATCTTACAAAACCAAATGTCCCCATTTTAAGAAGAACTCCAGCAAGCACTACAGAACCAGCGGTGGGAGCTTCTACGTGAGCATCTGGTAGCCATGTATGCACTGGCCACATAGGCACTTTTACGGCAAAACCTATTCCAAAGAGTATAAAAAGTATCATTTGGAGCCATATGGGATATGCTATATGCTTGTGAAATTCGTATTCAAAGGATATATGGCCACTTATAAAATATCCATACACTATCATCGTGGCAAGGCCGAGAAGCAAAAACAAACTGCCGAAAAACGTATATATAAAAAACTTGTTGGCTGCGTAAACTTTTCTATCGTGTCCCCAAAATCCTATTATGAAGTACATAGGTACGAGCATCCCTTCCCAAAATAGATAAAATAAGAATAAATCAAGGGCTGAAAATGTGCCGAGACATGTGGTTTCAAGTATTAAAAAAAGTGCATAAAATAGGTTCGGCTTTTCTTTTATCCTTAAAGACCATATAAACACAGTGAAAAATATTAAAGCTGTAAGTGTAAACAAAGACACCCCAAGCCCATCCAGGCCTACGTCGTAGTTTATTCCCAAAGAAGATATCCAAGGCACTGTGGTTCTATACAAAAACCCGTGAGTGCTTGGATCAAAATTTAAAAATAATATTAAACTTATTACAAACACTACACCAGACAAAGCTATAGAAACTACCTTCGTAAGCCACTCATTTCTAAAAAGCGCTACAATAAAAGCACCCACTAACGGTAAAAATATAGCTATGTTTAAAAGATTAGCCATTTAGGATACCCCCTTTGATTACTAAGATTAAAAGCAAAAATACCGTAAAAATACCGTAAAGCATATAAAGAGCATAATAATTTAGCTTACCGTTTTGAAAATAACTCAATGGCTTTCCATAGTTAGACGCTACGTAACCGACGATGTTTACAAACCCATCTATTACGATACGATCTATGACTTTATATGTAAATTTTGATA
>CAZDZN010000141.1:0-1952 GCA_964509905.1 uncultured Aquificaceae bacterium | reverse complement strand
TAGATTTTTCAATCGCTTTTCCCATCTCCATATATTACTGAGCAATCAGCGATTGCTATAAGAATATTTTTATCTTTAAGCTTATCAACTACTTTGTATATTTTATAGTCTTCGTCTACTGTATCTATTTTGATACCCATATTGTAAGATTCTACTTCTATATAAACATTTGAGATATTTTTTGAATGCCCGTAAGAATATATAGTTTTAAAAACCGTAGCTCCAGATATATCTGATGATTTTAAAATCTCAAAAATATAATCAACAATATTTTTATTTCCTATCCTATCATTTTCTTTGGTGTATATTCTAAGTCTTTTCATCTTATTATTTCTACCTCTTCAAGCGTTATAACACCAGTGTTTAGCTCTTTTAAAATTTTTTCCAAAGTAGGAAGTATATTTTCTATGTTTTCTTTAGACTCTATTATTTCTATGGATATAGGCTCGCTTTTTGAAAAAATACCATGTTCATGAATCTTTTTGGATTTACCATAACCCTCTACGGCTTTAAACACACTTATCCCTGAGATATTATTTTTCAAACAAACATCCGCTATATATTCAAAAAGCGGTTTGCCTTGATATTTTGTATTGAACTCCACTATAATCTTTAAAAGGTATCCTTTCATAGACGTTCTCCTATTATCCTACCAATCCATACAAACAAAAATCCTAAAACGTTTGTTCCTACTATGTAGTATATGGCTTTTAAATATTGACCTTCAACTAAAAGCCCAAAACCCTCCAACGTAAAAGTAGAAAATGTTGTGTAACCACCAAGCACACCCGTTATTAAAAGAAGTCTTACGTTTGGTGGCGTGTTGAGAGTTTCTACCAAATAAACACTTAAAAATCCTATAGCAAAAGCTCCAGAAATATTTATTAGAAAAGTTCCGAGAGGAAAGTTTGAAACATGCTTTTGGACAAAGCTTGCAAAAATATACCTTATTAATGCTCCGATACCACCACCTACAAGCACAGCAAGATAATTCATAAAACCTCCTAAAGCTTGCTTGTAGGCGTTATCAGCCCTCTTTGAATAGGGCGGTTAAAGGAGAACGCCATCTCCCAATAATGACTATCATTTTAACATTAAAAGCAAAAAAGTTTTATGAGTAAAAGCATTGCATATATAAATTTTTTTTTATATAATAATTTATAACTTTTTGAAGGAGGTAAATAGCTATGGAAGGTAAAAAAATGAAAGATGTTAGTGAGTTAAAACAAACCGAAGAAGGTGTTGTTATAGAGATAAAAGAGGACGTAGACCCACAAAAGATAGAGCAGATAGTAGAAAATTGCAAAGCTGGCAGATGTGAATGTATGAGTGCCGATATGAAGGCTAAGGTTAGTTTTATGGATTTTAAGAATGAAAATGGGAAACTCAGCATAGAGATAAAAGGCGATATATCTAAAGAGGATATAAAAAATTCTATGGAAAAGTCCAAGGTGATAGTAAAATGACTCAAAAAGATTTAAGGCTTATATTTTATGCGCTTTCTGATGATATAAGACTTGAAATTGTAAAGATAGTTATGTTGAAAAAAGAAGTTTGTGTATGTAGTTTTATGAGTTACTTTGGCATGTCACAACCACGCATCTCCTTTCATCTTAGAATCTTAAAAAACGCTTCTATACTAAAAGCTAGAAAAGAGGGTAAATGGATGTATTACTCTTTAAACGAGAGCAACGAAATCATAGGTGTGTTGAAAAGGTTTATCTTAGAAGGTGTGAAAATAAAAGATATAGACAACATGTACTGTGAGGTAAAATTATGAACATAGCTTTTATATGCGTCGGGAACTCTTGTAGAAGCCAGATAGCGGAAGGCTACGGAAAGCATTTTCTCAAAAACCACAATGTATATTCAGCTGGTTTAAATCCTAAAGATGTCATACATCCATTGGCCATAGAAGTAATGAAAGAAGATGGTATAGATATATCAAATCA
>CAZDZN010000140.1:0-2004 GCA_964509905.1 uncultured Aquificaceae bacterium | reverse complement strand
TTACGAGCATCTTACACAAAATGGTGTGGAAGTGGCGGCTTTTATAGATGATTTTAAGACAGGAGAGTATTTTGGAAAACCTATTATAAAGCTTGAAGATATCAAAAACTACGAAGTGGATGGATATTTTATTGGGACAGCGGAGAGTGAAATAAAGATTTTGAATTGGGCTGAAAAGCTTGAAAAAATTGGAATTGATGAAAAAAAGATATACATAACATCCGGAGTAATAGCTTGCTAAAAATACTTATAGTAACAAGTGGAGAGATTTTAGGGGGTGCTGAAAGAAATTATATCAGGTTTTATAATCTTCTTAAAGATCAAGATTGGTTGAAATTTAGTTTTATATTAGGCAATGAATACCTATATAGTGAAATTAAAAAAGAGGGTATTGAAGCTTTTATGCTAAATAGCCTAAATTTAACAAGTAAATTTGTATCGTTAAATAAATATAGAAGTAGATTACAGGAGATAAGAAATTTGATAGATAAAATAAAACCAGATTTTTTAATAAGCGATATCGGAGTTTATATACCACAAGATTTAAATGTGAAAAGGATTATATATATACAAGATCGTAATAAATTTTCTTTTGAATATCTTTCTAAAATCCAAGACAAATTTGAATGTGCTATTGTCGTATCTGAACCTCTTTATAACTATGCTAAAAACTATATAGATGAAAAAAAATTATTTTTAATTCCAAATTGGATAGAACATATGGGGCAAAAACCAAAGGCTTTTGATGAGACAAATGACTTTAAAGTGGGATGGGTATCAAGGCTTACTATGGATAAAGGATGGATGGATTTAGTAGAAGCTTTTAAAGATAGCGATATAAAAATAGATTTTTTAGGTGATGGTCCAGATTTACAAAAAGCAAAAGAAGTAGAAAAGCAATATACCAATTTAAAGTTTTTAGGCTTTTTAGAAAAACCATGGAATTATTTAAGAGAAAATACCTCTGTATATGTATTTTCATCAAAAGCATCATACGAAGGTTTACCATTAAGTCTTTTAGAAGCAGTATCTATTGGTATTCCCTGTATAGCTTATAAAACTGATATTACTCAGTATGTATTGGGTGAAAATGGACTTTTTTACGAAAATATAGATGAGTTGAGAGGGTTGGTGTTTAGGCTTAAAGAAGACAGAGATTTTTACGATGAAAAAGCAAGGTATTCATTAGAAAGGGCAAAAGTGTTTTCAAAAGAACAAGCAAAAGAGAAATTTATAAGTTTACTTAAAAGATCGGAGGCATCAATATGAGTCTATACGAAGGTATCAAAACAGCCATAATCTACGGAGCTGGCAAAGGCGGGGCCCTCACTTACGAGCATCTTACACAAAATGGTGTGGAAGTGGCAGCTTTTATAGATGATTTTAAGACAGGAGAGTATTTTGGAAAGCCTATTATAAAGCTTGAAGATATCAAAAACTACGATGTGGATGGGTATTTTGTGGGGACAGCGGAGAACACTGATAAGATATGGGATTGGGTACAGAAATTAGAAAAAGTTGGCATATGTAGCAAGAAAATATTTATTTCTACCATAATACCAGCATATATAGATTAAAGTTAACTAACAAACAATACTAAATTCGTTAAACTCATAAAAGTGCTAATATTTATTGGATATTGCTTTTTGCCTAATATCATATACTGAATGAAATTTCGCGAAGTCTTTCATATATATTTTATTTGCATATGACTCTTTCGGTTCTGTTTCGTATTGCTTTCTTAGTTCGTCAAACTTTTCTTTCAAGCTATCCGTAAAGTCTATTTCTTTATTGCAGACTTTCTCTAGGTAGTTTGCAGTTAGTTTTATAAATTCTGGAACACCATCTGGAATATCGGACGTTCTAAAAGAAAAATGTTTTAATGTTTTAGTTAAAAAGCTCGAAGCTTGAAAAAGTTTATCTTCATCAATATCTAACGATAAGCTTAGATTTTCTTTCAAATCTGCAACGAACTTCTCATAATTATTTAATATATAATCCATA
>CAZDZN010000139.1:0-2015 GCA_964509905.1 uncultured Aquificaceae bacterium | reverse complement strand
CATATATAGGTTTATGAAGTTTTAGTCTCGCCAAAGTCCCGTAAAAGCTGTCATACTTTGATGCTTTTTCTAAATATCTTTTACTCTTAGTGCTTTTATAAAGCCAGTAGTAAGAAGCTCCAGTTTTATCGTAATAAGAGGCTTTTTTAAAAGATACTACAGCATTTTTATAATCCCCAAGCTCAAAATAAGATATCCCTTCATAAAAATACTTATAAAAACCATCTGGTACATAACGGGCATAGTTTATAAGGGTTTTTGGTTTATCTTTAAAAAACAAATATCCATAAATATAGTTTGCGTAAAAGTTATTTAAATTCTGATATTCAGGATAAGACTCTAACCTTGAAAGCTCTTCGCTTGCTTTGATAAAATCGTCTGTAAAAAGATAATGATAATACTTAGCCACGATAGCGTACTTTGAATTGCTATTTTGCGATATCTCATAAGCAAAGTAATAGCATCCACCCTTAAGGGCGTTTTCTATGGCATCTTCATTTCCCATAAGCTCGGTGGTTTTATCTTGAAAAAAGCAGGGCTTTTTATACATAATAGTTTTATCTATCTTTGCCAAAAGCCTATAATATTGATATACAAAACCCCTAGTAAGATGACGAGTATCTACTTTATAAAGTATATCTCTAAGCTCGTTAGAATCTTTTGAAAGATAGGCATACACTACCAAAGCATCGCTTTTTGTGATAGGGTCATTGAAAGACATAACTTTTCTTATGAGTTTTTTTGCCTTTGATGGGTCTTTTTTAACTAGTTTTAAAGCTTTTGAGAAAAGACTTAACTCTTTTGGAAAATTTTCAGAAAAACCTAAGTTTACAAATAAAAAACTCAAAAATATTATAAGAGCTAACTTTTTCATCAAGGGTGTTTTATTTCATATATCCTCGTAAAGGCGTAAACAAGGTCATCTACACTCTTTACTTCTACTTCGTCTTTTGATTTTTTATACTTTGGAAGCTTCTTAAAACCTATATAAATAAGCACAAGTCCTATTAAGCTGACTACAAGGCTAACCAAAGCCCAGGCAACATGATTTACAGGCCTACTAAAAGTTCCAATGGTAAAAGTCCAGAAAGACACCGCCACAGAGATTACAATGCCACCCATGGCAAGCCAGAAAAAATCTTTTATCGGTATATGCTTAGGTTTTGCCATTAGCATGAGGTCTTTATTTCTAAACAAGATATCTTCAAGCTCTTCTGTGCTTATTGTATCAGCGTCAGTGATACCTATATCTTTTGCTATATAAACAATAGCCTCTCTGTAATCAGAAGTCTTAGGTCTTACCAAAAGCGCCAATACAAGGTTTCTAAAGTTCTCTAAAGAGACATTCTCCCCTTTTTTTCTTCCTAACCACGATTTTAATATAGCTTTATCTCTTTCCAAGATATCCATACAAATATTTTAACTCATATTTTTGAAAAAAATATAAAATATCAAACTTTATGAAAAATTTTGGCTTATAATATCATAAACAAATATTATGGTTTTTTATATACCGTTATTTATATTTACATATATCAATGCAGGAGGTGAGCCATGGAAAGCGTCAGCGGTCATTCATCTAAAACTGAGACAAGTATTGCAGGCCAAACTAAAGATATATTACAACTTATTGCATTTGTAGTTTTGCCTGTAAGGCTTGTGTATGCTTGGATGTATATATCTGCCCCTTTAAGAAGGGTGGTTTTAGCCAGCGGAAAGTTAGAGCCAAACTCACCGTTGTGGGTAGGGCATAAATTCAATTCTTTTTTACCTCACGCATCAAATATATTATGGCTTCATGATTTTGTTAGATACTTGGTACTTCACCCAAATCTATTGGCAACATTTTTATGGGTATTTACCATAATAGAATTTCTTACAGGTTTGGGTATAGCTCTTGGGCTTTTATCAAGATTAAGCGCCATAGGTGGTACGCTTTTACCCCTTGGAATGCTGTTGGGAGCTGGTTGGCAAGGTGCTACGTGTCTTGATGAATGGCAAATAGGTTCTACGGG
>CAZDZN010000138.1:0-2051 GCA_964509905.1 uncultured Aquificaceae bacterium | reverse complement strand
AAGATATGGGTCTTAGTGTGGAAATTACAAAAGAGTTTGCCGATTGGATAATATCCAAAGAGTATAAGAAAGAATATGGAGCTAGAAGCTTAAGAAGAGCTATTCAAAGACACATAGAAGACATGCTAGCAGAAAAGCTTATAAACAAAGAGCTAAAAGATGTGGCGAAAGTAGTAATTGATGTGAAAAACGATACACCTTATATAAAGAGCAAGAAAAAGAACACCAAAAAATATAAGAAAGAGGTCGTAACTACTAAATGAGGTATGAAGACGAAGTTTTTTGTATTCCTTGCGTTTATAATTATGGTGCTTGGAATGACTGTACAAGCGCCTGCTTTTAAACTTTACAGTAAAGATTTTACAAACGGCGGTTATATACCGCCGGTATTTTCTTGTCTTGGCAAAGATATATCTCCAGAATTAAAATGGAAAAACCCTCCAAAAGATACAAAGAGTTTTGTGCTTATAATGGAAGATTTAGATGCACCTGGCGGTGTTTTTTACCATTGGAGTGTATACGATATACCTTACAACGTAAAAGAGTTAAAAGAAGGCACGAAAGAATATCTTCAAGGATTAAACGATTTTGGTAATATAGGTTACGGGGGACCATGTCCGCCACCTGGGAAGCCTCATAGGTACTACTTTAACCTATACGCTTTAAATATAAGCTCTTTGGGATTGCCAAAAGGAGCAACCATAAAATCTATTCAAGAGAAAATACGCTCTCACATATTGGGCAGCGCCTTTTTATTTGGGCTTTTTAAAAGATAAAACTAACGTAAACTATCAATAAGTTTTTTGATTTTTATAATATCTTCCTTAAAATTCTTGAGCTCTGTAGGATTTCTTAAAAGATAGGAAGGATGGTAAGTAACAAATATCTTTGTACCCGATGCCAAAACAGGGCTTTTTAAATTTGCTGATATAAAACTTCCTCTTATTTTAGTAGGAGATATTTGCTTTACACCGGAGAGGCCTACAGCTGCAGTCTTCCCAAGAGCTACAACAAGCTTTGGTTTTATAAGCTTTATTTCCTCTTTTAGTATATAAGAACAAGATAACATCTCTTGGTCTTCTGGAGTCCTATTTTCTGGTGGTCTACATTTTACAACATTTGTAATATAATAGTCCCTTTGTCTTAAAAGCCCTACACTTTCAAGCTCCTGAGTCAAAAGTTTTCCAGCTTTTCCAACAAATGGCTTACCCTCTCTGTCTTCATCTGCTCCAGGAGCTTCTCCAACAAATATTATACCAGTGCTTGGATTACCATCGCCAAACACAACCTGAGTCCTTTGTTCTGATAATTTACACCTTTTACAATCCTTACAAGTATTATAAAAAGCCTCAAGAGACTCTCTTATGTTATCCTTTTCATTTGTTGAGTTATCGTAAAGTTTATTATCAATATCTCTATTGGTGGTTTTGTTGATAAAAAATCCTTTAAAACCTATACTTTCATATATAAAAGCGCTATTCATGTGGGCTTTAACCTCTCCATAAGCTTTGACCAGAAACCTTGTTTAGATTGTACGCTTATGTTTAGAGGTATGTTTTTTAAGCTTTGAGTAAGCTCATCTGTAAGGGTCTTATCAAAGGGTTTTTGGTCTACTATTTTTCTTATTATATTTTTGTTGTAGGTTACATAACCTAAATATTTTAGATTTATATCTAAAAAGCGTTGAGACACGGTGTTTATGCTGTTAAATATTTTTAAACCTTCTTCTTTTGAACTGCATTTGTTTACCAAAACGTAAAAATCTTTTAGCATCATAGCTGTGTTTAATACCTTTATAAGAGCGTATGCATCTGCCACAGCGGTGGGCTCTGGCGTAGATATAACAATCGGTATATCAGAAGATGATGTAATTATAAGTGTTTCGTTGTGAAGACCCGGCGGCGTATCAAAGATAATGATATCAAAGTTATTTTCAGCGTATTCGTGTATTCTATCAAGAATCTCTGTTATATCTTTTGAAGATAAATTTACAAGCTCTTGAATACCGTTTCCACTTGATATAAAAGATACGTTGTTGTTTATTTTAAAAA
>CAZDZN010000137.1:0-2113 GCA_964509905.1 uncultured Aquificaceae bacterium | reverse complement strand
CCAGATGCTACAGATGAAGATATAGAATTGGCAGGCCTTACAAACTGGATACCTCTTCTAAAATCTATAAACGGCAACAACTGGCGGAAAGTAGCCACAATTATGAGTAGAGGTGGTAGATACGCTCCTTACGATACAGCTTACGATGGAATATACGTAAATCATAAGTACAAAAAAATGCTAAACATATACAACGAAGAACTAGGAAGCACTAAAGATGCCATCACCGGGGAATATTATCACGGTATACCGAAGTATATAGTTCAAGCTTGTGGACAAAAATTGACAGAAATCAGTACTCTCTTATAGCTTTTGGTTATAAATCAAACGTCTTATCTTCACCAAACGCTTCTTCAGATAAGCTAAGAGATATAAAGCTTTCTACTTACATAGATATAAACTCTAAAACTGCCAAAGAAATTGGTATAAAGTACGGCGATTTGGTAAAAGTTTCAAATCCATTTGGCCAATATATAATAGGTATAGTTAGAGTAAAAGAGGGTATAACACCAGGTACAATAGGTATAGAGCATGGACTTGGAAGGTTAGCAGAAGGGGCAGATACTATATATATAAACAACAAAAAACTACCGGCCATGCCACTGCGCCAAACAGGTGTCAACATAAACATGCTTGGTATCCAAGACCCAGTACGTCCAAAAGGACATGTGCTCACAGATTTTGTCACTGGAGCCACTGCAAGAAACACCATACCCGTTAAGATAGAAAAGATAAGAAGCTTGGCCTAAAAAGTTTTAAAAAGTGGAGTGGAGGGAGAATTTATTTATACAAAATTGATAACTTTAATAAAAGCCTAAAAATATTTGTATTATGTCTCATATGGAGTCTTCTTAGATTGTAAAGGTTATCTCCTTTTTTTATATGTCCAGAATCCACGCTAAAAGCTAACTTATAGCCAGCTTCTCTTACAAAATCCATAACTTTTTCGTTGTAATCTCCATAAGGATAACAAAAGGATTTAATCTCTACACCGAGCTTATCCTCTAATATTCTTTTAGATAGCTCTATTTCTTGTTTTAAGCTTTTATCGTCAAGATGAGTCAATGGAGCATGAGTCAATGCGTGAGACCCTATCTCAAAACTTTCTTTCAAAGCTTCTTTTATACGTTCCCAAGATGCTATCGGTTTTTTCACGTTTAACCTTTCAAAATCCCATTTGTTGTATTTTCCCACAAGATTAACCGGTACAAATATAATTGCTTTAAAATTATGTTCTCTAAGTATTGGTATAGCGTTATCAAATATATCTTCATAAGCATCATCAAAAGTTATACACACCTTTTTCTTCACATCTTTACCCTTTACAAAATCCACAATTTCATCAGAAGTTGCACTTCTAAAACCAAGAACTTTTAAGATTTTAATTTGTCTTTCAAAAAGCTTTGGATTTGTATATAAGCTTTTCAACAAAGCTTCGTTAGGTGGTATTCCTACACTATGATACATTAACGCTTTTATGCTCATAAAACATACACTTTTACAAAGTAATATATAGCTAATGTATATCCTACAATATTTACAAACATTCTTATATAAACTCTATCTATTTTTTGAGATATCAAAGAAGATAATATACCACCAACAGCAAAACCAAACATCATGATTATTGCATAATACCATTCTACATCTTTGTATAATACAAAAAGCGCAGCTGCACTAAGGTTTATTAAGAAAGCTAAAGTATTTTTTATTGTATTTGCCACATGTATATCGTCAATACCAATAGCTGCAATACTTCCAAGCATCACTATACCCATACCAGCACCAAAGTATCCACCGTAAACAGCTGTTATAAGCTGTGTCAAAAATACGTATCTAGCTTTTATACGAGAAGTAAACTTTGATATTTTTGGCCCAAAACTAAACAATATTGCAGCAAATAGAATAAGAAAAGGAACCATAAAGTTGAAAACTTTTTGTGATGTATACAAAAGTAAAAATCCTCCTAATATACCTCCTATCAGAGAAGGTATAAAGAGTTTTTTAATGGTAGGCAAGGCATCTTTAAAATAATTCTTATAACCTATCGCCCCAAGCAATGAACCGGTCCACAAAGCAACAGTGTTTGTTGTGTTTGATATCTTTGAAGATA
>CAZDZN010000136.1:0-2176 GCA_964509905.1 uncultured Aquificaceae bacterium | reverse complement strand
AGCCGAAAGCAAATTTTTGGAGCGTTTTATAAAATCAAATAAAGATTTATTTAAAGCTGGCATAAAAACTATATTCTATACGGTAATGAACTCAATATTCAATCAATCTACTGGCTATATAGTTTTTGGTTTGGTACTTTTATATGGAGGTTATAGAATAGTCCATGGTTATACTAGCGCTGGAAACTTTATTTCCTATATAACTGCGCTCTTGCTAATACAAATGCCTATTATGGAAACTCAAAAAGGCTTTATGAATATACGCTCTTCAATCCCACTTGTAAAAAGAATTCAAGAGATGCTTTTGCTCCAAAAAGAAAAGGATGGCAAAATAGATATAGACAACCTCCTTGCGCCTATTACCATGAAAAATGTATATATAACAATAGATTCTAAAGAAATTTTGAAGGATATAAACCTTACCATAAAACCAGGTGAAAAGATAGGTATAGTAGGCCCTACAGGTGCTGGCAAATCTACTCTTCTTGATATACTACCAAAACTTGTAAGCTACAAAGGAGATGTTTATATAAAAGACAAAAGCTTAGAGGATATAACAAACAGATCAATAAGGGCTAAAATAGCCTTTGCATCTCAACATGTTTTCATATTTAACGATACTGTTAGAAACAACCTTTTAATAGCAAATCCAAACGCATCGGAAGAGCTTTTGATAAAAGCTATAAAACTAGCAAAAGCGGAGTTTTTGTTTACGCTTAAAAATGGTCTTGATACAATTTTAGGAGAATATGGTTATACAGTATCAGGTGGCGAGAGACAAAGGATAGCCATAGCAAGGATTTTCCTAACCAACCCAGATATACTCTTGCTAGATGAGATTACTTCAGCTCTTGATGTACATACAGAGCAAGCCATCATATCAAATATTTTTGAGATTTTTAAAGATAAAACAATATTGATAGTAGCCCATAGGCTGTCAAATATAATAAATTGCGATAAAATTCTTTACATAGAGGATGGAAGAATATTGGAAGAAGGCACTTTTGAAGAACTTATGAGAAAGCAAGGTAATTTTTATACTCTATACCAAAAATCTAGATAACGCTAAGATAGTAATCTCTTGCCATCTTGAAAAATAACTTTACATTTTCATATCTATAATCTTGGTAAGTCCAGTAAAAGGGTTTAAAATCTTTATATATATAGATATACTCCATCTCTAAAAATATATTTTTGCCTATATGAATCCTAGCACCTCGCTCTTTGGATGAAGCTAAGATAAGATGTTGTTTATTTATATAACCAGGGTCTATGTTAACAGTCCTTTTAGAATTTATACTAAGCATTTTTTCTATATCTAAGGCCTTTAGCTTTAGATTTAAAATGTCCGTATCTTCAAAAAGGTTTTTCGCGTAAAAATAAACTTTAAAAAGAGGAGCCCCCATCTCTTTTGAGTAATACTTTTGAAGATTTTCAAAGTAAAAATGCTCTGATATACAAAAACCACCAAAACCTTCAAGTTTTTCTAACGCGATGTATAAATTTTCTTCATAGTTTTTGTGGTAAAGTATGGCAAATATCGGTAAAGCTCTCAAGGTATCACAGGAAATCGTTCAATGCCAAGAGTCTCTTCCAAACCAAACATAATGTTCATATTTTGAACGGCTTGAGAAGATGCCCCTTTGCCAAGGTTATCTATTGCGCTTATTATCTCAAGTATTTTTAAGTTTTTATGATAGTGAATATATATATAACACATATTGGTGCCTATTACCCATTTGGTATGAGGAGGTTTGTCTATAAGCTTTACAAAAGGTTCGTTCTTATAAAAATCCTCATAAAGAGTTTTAAAGTCAATATCTTCTATATCAAAAAGCTTGATATTTGCAATCATTCCTCTTGAGGCAGGAATAACCATAGAACTAAACTGCACCTCTAAATCAAGATATAGAGAAATTTCTGGTGTATGTCTATGTTTACCTATAGCGTAGTAAAAAGCGTTTTGCTCCATGTATGGAAAATGAAATTCTTGTTTCAATTTAGCACCAGCCCCAGAAACCCCAGAAACAGCATTTACTATTATAGGCTTTCTATAAGAGGTCTTTTTTACAATAGGTAAAACTCCCAATATAACTGCAGTAGGATAGCACCCTGGATTTGATACTATATCAGCTTTTTTTATATCTTCTCTAAAAAGCTCTGGTAAACCGTAGAC
>CAZDZN010000135.1:1548-2182 GCA_964509905.1 uncultured Aquificaceae bacterium | reverse complement strand
TTTTTCATCTCTTCAAAATCCGGGCTTCTAAATTCTTTCCATTCTGTGATAAGGAATAAAGCATCGGCGTTGTTAAGAGCGTCATACTTGCTCTTAAAGTAAGATATGTTTGGATTATCCTTTAAATAAAAGTTCTTTGCTTGCTCTATTGCCACTGGATCGTAGGCTTGTATCTTTGCACCTTTTTTTGTTAGCTCATTTATTATCACTACTGAGCTTGCCTCTCTCATATCATCAGTTTCCGGCTTGAAACTAAGACCCCATACTGCAAAAATTTTATCTTTTAAATCTTCTCCAAAACGTTTTACAGCTTTTTCTACCAACACTTTCTTCTGTCTTGCGTTTACATCTTCTACAGCCTTTAGTATCTTAGGTTCATAATCTACGTCTTGGGCTATCTTTATAAGAGCGTTTACATCTTTTGGAAAACAGCTACCCCCATATCCACAACCGGGATATATAAAATGGTATCCTATCCTTGGGTCGGAGCCTATACCTATTCTTACTTTATTTACATCTGCCCCTACTCTTTCACATATATTTGCTATTTCATTCATAAAGCTTATTTTAGTGGCAAGCATTGCGTTTGCAGCATATTTTGTCATTTCGGCAGATTTTACATCCATAGCTATGA
>CAZDZN010000135.1:0-1476 GCA_964509905.1 uncultured Aquificaceae bacterium | reverse complement strand
TGCTCCCACTATCACCCTGTCTGGTTTCATGAAATCTTCTATCGCTGCACCTTCTTTTAAAAACTCTGGGTTTGATATAACATCAAAGCTTATATTTATACCACGCTTGTCTAACTCTTCTTGGATAACTTTCCTAACTTTTATGGCTGTACCAACGGGTACCGTAGATTTGTTTATAACATACTTATGTCTATTCATGTATTTACCTATATCTTTTGCTACACTTAACACATGCTTTAAATCTGCACTGCCATCTTCTCCCATTGGTGTACCAACTGCTATAAATATAATATCTGTGTTTTCTACTGCGTACTTTATGTCTGTTGTAAAGAAAAGTCTTCCTTGAGATGTATTTCTCTTTACGAGCTCCTCCAAACCTGGTTCGTATATGGGTATTATACCTTGTTTTAACTTTTCTATCTTGTCTTTGTCTATGTCGACACAATAAACCTCGTTGCCCATTTCGGCAAAACAAGTACCTGTAACTAAACCAACGTATCCAGTTCCTACTATCGATAGTTTCATGATTTTATTATATCATCACCCTAAAGATGCCAATATATCTTTGTCTATTTCAAAGTTCGATATAACTTCTTGCACTTCATCAAGCTCATCAAGATGCTCTATCAAGTTTAGAAGCTTTTTAGCGGTATCTACATCCTTTATCTCTACAGTTGTTGTAGGAATAAGACTTGTCTTAGCGCTTTCTACTGTAAAACCTTTGTTGGCCAAAATGTCTTTTATGGCATATACATCTTTAGGATTTGTATATACTAAAAACATGTCCTCAGTAGTTTCCACATCATCAGCACCAGCTTCTAAAGCAGCTTCTATAAGCTTTTCTTCGTTTGTAGATTCTTTTGGAATTTCTATTATTCCTTTTTGCTCAAACAAATAAGAAACGCAACCAGAAGACCCTAAATTACCGCCAGAATGCATGTCTTACTTCTGATGTAGATTTATTCCTATTGTCAGTGGCTACCACCACCATAATAGCAGTACCGCCAGGACCGTATCCTTCGTAAACTATCTCTTCTAAAGAACCTTCTTTATCGTTGCCAGACCCTCTTTTTATTGCTTTTTCTATAGTGTCCATTGGCATGCTTACTTTTCTAGCAGCTTCTATGGCCATTCTTAGCCTTGGATTTGCGTTTGGGTCTGGTCCGCCCAACTTTGTAGCTACTGTTATTTCTCTTATAAGCTTACCAAAAAGTTTTCCCTTTTGCGCATCGACTTTAGCTTTTTTATGTTTAATTTGTGCCCAATGACTGTGTCCTGCCATATTTTAAACTCCTATTTATTAAGTTTACCAATTTTAAGAATGCTTCCATATTTCATAAGATCCCATATTGCTTTTGTGGCTTCTTCAAATTCAAATATTTCTCCTCCAAAACCCGTTTTAAACATAACGGCATCTTCTTTTCTGGCAAAAGCCAATGCAGAAGGAGAACAACAAGGTGCCGCTAAAGAACCAAG
>CAZDZN010000134.1:219-2196 GCA_964509905.1 uncultured Aquificaceae bacterium | reverse complement strand
CAAAGTGTTTCATTTTGTCTATAGCTCGTTGCTCTAACTCATCGCTTAAATTCATATCCTTGTGTCTTGTTGTAAAAGATTGGTATAAAGTTTCAAGTATTGTTTGGTACTGTTTTTGTAAATATTTGTTTAATATATTTACTATCTTTGCTCTGTTCTCATCTAAGATAGGATTTTCTCCAAAATCTTTTGACATTTCTGTTGCTTTTTGTTGAAGGTCTTTGAAAATATGTAGATGTGATTTTTCGTCTTCTATGACTCTTTCAAATACTTTTTGTATGCTTTTATCCTGTATATCGCTTAACTGTTTTGAATATTCTGCTATAGCCATGGTTTCAGCTTCTATGTCAAGTTGCAATATATCTTTAATCGTAGGGGCTTCCAAGAAGACTTCTGCTCTTTTATCTATGGCTGGTATGCCTCCTAATTCTACTACTTTATGGGCAAACATACGAAGATGCTTCATCTCTTCTCTTGCTATCTCTTCAAGCTTATTTTCTAATCCTTCGTTGTGCATGGTATAAGCGTGAAATAAATATTGTACAATAGCAGAATGCTCTAAACTTATGTTGTAATTTATAAATTCTATAATTTTATCTTTTTCCATAGAAGTCTTCCTCTATTCTACAGTTACAACAGCAGAAGGATTTTTTATTCTAAACGCTAAAAGCTCAAAAACCCTGAAATAATAATCCATGTTTTCATAAGTTAAAAACGAAGTTATCATGTCTTGAACGATGAATATATCCATATTCTCAACACCAGTTGCTACAGCTACCGCTTTACCTTCATCTACAGCGTAGCTTGTAAAGACTCCTACATCAAACAACTCTTTTATATGGTTTATCTCCAAAGTACCCGTGTTTCCGTATATTCTAAAAGTTTTAGTGTAGTCTTTAGGGTTCATCACAAAAGCTAAATTTGTAGTAAATCCGTTTTTTACCAATGTCTCAACGCAACTCAATGCTGTTTTAAATACACCACCTTCTTCCTCAAAGCTAAATTTTTTAACAACGCTTCTTCCTTCTACATTTGTTAAACCAGGATATCCTATCTCTTCATCTCCTCGGAATATAAATCTATCTTCTGCTACGGCTACTTCCCTTGTTGCTGATGCAACTATGCCAAAATCAAGGGGTATATTTAGCTTTCTGCTGGTTTCAATGTCTCTCCAATGTATTTTAAAATCTTTGTATATTTGGGGTATCGGTAAAAACTTCCTCGATTTTACTTTTACCAGTCCACATTCTTTATCACCAAACAACCCACAAGCGCCATCGTTGGTTTTTGATATCACATCGTAAGCTACCGCTTGTATTGATGGGTCTAAAGCTGATGTTAGCTCTATAAATCTTCTACCTATTAGATTGTTTCTTGCTGTATTTACAACTACGTTGTCTATGTCTTCCCACTCTTTAGGCGTTAACGGACTTTCTTCTCTATGTAAAAAATTCATATTATCCTCCTTTTAATTTAAAAATAACAAATAAAAGTTTTTTGTCAATTAAAATTTGTTTTTTTGGCTTTTAATGAAAATTATATAAGAATATAAAAGGATACCTTTATAACAATAGCTTATAAAATAGCCCTTAAAATTAATTGTTTGTACCGAAGATAGCTTTATATTGAATTATAAAGGAGGTATTTAATATGATAGACAATCTTGTCCTAAAGGAAAATCTATCCGGTAGGGAGCAGTTGGCTTTTTTCAGAAGCCTGTTGAAAAAGGAGATGGATGTTTTAAATCAATACTGCGAGAACAAAGATATACCAAAGAGATTTTTGCTGGAGATATGTCATGTTCAAGATATAAAGAAGATAAACATAGCTAGGCTTTTAAGCGTTATAGAGTTTTACGACCCAGATTTCATATCTAAGCTTATGAACACTGACCCAAGGGTAAGGAGGTTTTTGGGTTATTATCTTGAGTTTCTTAAAATAAATCCTTATGGTTATGAGGCTTTAGAGCCTCAAAAT
>CAZDZN010000134.1:0-209 GCA_964509905.1 uncultured Aquificaceae bacterium | reverse complement strand
TTGGTAATTGGGATTTTATAAAGTATAAACTAAAAATTTTGTTTCCAGAGCTTACTTTAGAAGAGATAGAAAAGTTTAGATTCAAAAGGAAGGAATTTATAAAGTATGTAAAAGAAAAGTATAAGGCTTCTGAAGAAAGCATAGAGCTAAGGCTTAACAAAGCCACTTGGTACGAAGACTTACCTTATATGGAGCTAGAAGAAGATATG
>CAZDZN010000133.1:0-2198 GCA_964509905.1 uncultured Aquificaceae bacterium | reverse complement strand
CAAATTTAGAAGTAAGAAAATCTTTCAACAACGCATTTTTAGACTACATCATCAAAAACTCCACATTAAAAGAAAAATCAAGGATAAACGTCTTAACCTCTTTAAGAAAATCAGATTTTCAAAAACTAAAAGATACCCTTAGCTCATTTTTTGCTAGCATTCCCTATCAGTGGTACACCAAAAACGAACTTTACAAATACGAAGGCTTTTATGCAGCTATAGTTTATACACTATTAAATAGTACAGGTATAGTGAGTATTCCAGAAGATAATACAAATAAAGGTAGGATTGATTTAACAGCTTTCATAGGAGATAAAATTTATATTATAGAGTTTAAAGTAGTGGATAGTCCCTCAGATGACCCACTAAGACAAATAAAAGAGAAAAAGTATTATGAAAAGTATTTATCTGAAAACAAAGAAATATATATAGTGGGTATAGAGTTTTCGGATGCTGATAAAAATATAGTAGGCTTTGGATGGGAGAGGGTGAAGTAGAGCCTATGGTTTACAGAAAATTGTTTAAGCTATTTTCAAATAAGAAAATATTGTTTCTTGTACCAAAAGGTATACATAGCATAGAAACATTGGGAGAAATAATAAAAAAGTATATAGAAAATAATTCTTTTAATAGTAATGTAATAGTGGATTCTTTGTATGATTTAGGGAAAATAAAAAATATTATAAAAGATATAAATATCTTATGTATACACGCTCCACTTCAAGAAACATGCGCTTTCATGGATGCTATACAAAGTATTTTAGACAAAAGAGATAAAACTACCATAGTCTTGTTTCCAGTTTGGGAGGAAGATTTGTACAGCTTTTATAAAGAAAAAAAGCATGTGAACAAAGATGAAAAATTTCATAGCATAAAGTGTCTTACAAACTTATACAAAGATGATTTTGTAGATTATGTGGGATTATATTCTTATATATTGTATGAACAAGTTTTTAGGCTTTTTAGAAATCAAAATAAGCATTTTTATATGGATTTTGAAGAATTTCATTTTAAAAGCATAAAAACCAGTTTTTCAGACCAAGAAGAGTTTAACATACTATATAACTTTGCAGGCATAGACTTTTGGCGCAAAAATCCTTTGGGACTTATAGAAGCTTGCAATATAGCTTTTAATAACTATGATAAGATAAATATTATCTTAAAAACATCAAAACTAACCCAAGAGCATAAAGAGCTTATTACAAAAGCTTCAAAACACAAAGTTAACATAATAAACGAATTTTTAGAAGAAAGAGCTTTGGAAAGACTTTATAAAATTGCCGATGTTTACGCATCTCCTCATGTTTATGAAGGTTTTGGACTTACGATAATAGAAGCTATAAAATATGGTAAAAAGGTAATAGCTTCTTATTATGGAGGATACGCAGATTATCTTAGCGGTACATTTGAAGAGATTTTTTATGTAAAAACCAAAAAATCAAAATTTGGACGTATAAACCCACCACTTCACGAAGAATCTATAGTATACTACCCAAATTTAGAGCATTTTGCCAACATCTTAGCGTATTTGTATATGAGAAAGTTTGGTATATACATATTTGGAAATTCAAGAGTAGCTAACATGGTAAAAGAATATGCAGATTTATACAACATAAAAATCAATGGTTTTATTACAGATAACGAACCAAACACGTTAAGGCCCAAAGATGCAAAACCATACATTAAAACAATTATATCTTTATCTTCAATACCCACAATAAACCGTATCAAATCCCACATCCCAAACTCTCTATCTTACTATGAGTTTTTTAGGCTTTTAAAAAGCATGCTATAATTCCAATATGGAAAAAGATTTCTTTAGAAGAAAGCTGTTTGTGGATAGAATTTTTCAGATAAAGTTTTTCACAAACCGATTTTAATAAAAATCTGATAAAATAGGATGGATTATAGTCCGAAATCCACAGGCAAGACTACACTCATAGAATATGATGTCCAAAATGGATTTCTTGATATTACAGATATAGATACATATACAAAGAAAATATCTCTTATGTGGGCAAAAAAATCTTATTTTACGACACATTATCTCTTAAAGTAGTTTATAACGACAGAACCTACGAGAGAGGGGGACGGAGATACTTTTTGAATAAATGATAAAGTAAAATTTTGTGGTATAATAACAATAGGAGATGGCGTTCTCCTTTAACTGCCCTATAAAGGCTGATAACGCCTACAAG
>CAZDZN010000132.1:0-2263 GCA_964509905.1 uncultured Aquificaceae bacterium | reverse complement strand
CAATTTTGGGGATTTTGGATAAAATAATCCACCGGAGCAAGCTTATACGGAGCTTTTGCCACCACTTCACTCACCACCCCGTTTTTGGTTTTCACATAGTAAGTAAAGTTTTGACCTTTTATCACCTGATAATTTTGGTTCATCACCACTTTTTGCTCTATCTTCACACTTGACGCTACGTTTAAAGGTTCACCTAAAAATATTTGCATAAAACACCTCCATCAATACATTTTAACCTGATACACCAAATCGGTTTGAGGATTTATATCCCATTCCCATTGATAGGAAAGCATGACAGCTAAGCCAAAATCCTCATCACCGAAGAGGTTGTTATAAACTATTCCATTCTCAAAAACATTAAAAGGAGAATAAAGATTGTTAGGATTGTGAGTAGTAATGCTAAACATATTTAGATTATAACTAACAGGTGAAAAGTAAAGAGTTTGGTTATCTATCACAAAACCATTATCTAAGTAATTGTTAGAATTTGAATACCAATTGGGTAATTGAGATAGTATGTTATCATCAAAAGCAGTCCAGTTTGTACCTGTGTCAAAAAATGCAGTATAAGAATTTGATGGAGGGGAATATAGAGTTGCTGTTGGAAATCCACCGCTATAAGATATAACTGTGCCACTTGTTATACTCAGCCTGTCAAACTTTTATGATTTATAAATATATAAAAATATCTTATATCTACTTTTGCTTAAAGGGTATGCTTATCCATAGCTCTTCGGCGGAGTTGTCTTTTTTGAGGTCCACTTCTATATTTTCCACATCAAATTGGTAGTACTTGGAGAATACCGCAATGAGGTCATCTCGCAAGGAATCTATGAAGTTTGGTGCAAGACCACGACGCTCATAGGCCAATACCATCGTTAGACGCTGTTTGGCTATGTCTTTGCTTTTATTTTTAAAAAAAATGTCTAATATACCCATATATTACCTCCCGAAGAGCTTTTCTAAAATACCCTTCTTCTTATCGTAAAGATTAAGAGGCACATCTTCGCCGGTTATTCTTCTTGCTATATCCATTATAGCTTTTGAGACGCTGTAAGATTCATCCAATACTATAGGCTCGCCTCTGTTGGTAAAATCCACAAGTTTTTCTTCTTCTGGGACTACGCCCAAAACGGGAGCTTTTAATATATCCACGATATCATCTATAGATAGCATCTCGCCCTTTTTCACCTGATGCCAACGAACCCTATTTATAACTATCTTATGGTCTGTTTTGTCCATATTCTCCATCAACCCTATAGACCTATCAGCATCTCTTACAGAAGATACTTCTGGGTTTACCACCACTATTGCCGAGTCCGCAGGAGTTACGGCATTTTTAAAGCCTTGTTCTATACCAGCTGGGGAGTCTATAATTATATATTCAAACTTATCTGAGTCTTTTAAATCTTGTATCATCTTATTCCACTTTTCTGGATTTATGGCATCTTTGTTTTTTGTTTGATTTGCAGGTAAAAGCCATAAAGGAAGGCCTCTTTTATCTTTAACTAAGGCTTTTTCGGGTGGGACTCTGTTTTCTATGGCATCCAATACATCGTAGACTATCCTATTTTCAAGCCCCAGTATCATGTCCAAATTTCTAAGTCCTATATCCGCATCTATCACTAAAACGCTCTTACCGAGTTTAGCCAAAGCTGTGCTTATATTAGCGGTCATAGTGGTTTTACCTACACCGCCTTTACCAGAAGTTATTACTATTACATGACTCATCAAAAACCTCCTATGGGTTCTAATATTATATTATTTTCTACAACTTTTGCTATCTCAGCCTCTTGGGGTTCTTCTTCGTTATCTGCTCTTATGGCTATGTGATGTCCAATCCTTAGTTGCTGAGGCATCATCTTTTTTGCAACTATCACACAACTATCATCTCCTATAGCCCCAGCATGTGCTACACCTCTCAAAACACCCATCACCACTATGTTTCCAGAAGCTATTACTTCTGCACCTTCATTTACATCTCCAAGTATCAGCACATCTCCACCATGTTCTATAAGCTGGCCTGATCTCAAGGTCTTATTTATTATCATAAGTCTTTTAGCAGGAGGAGTTTTAGAAGAAGGCATATTTTTGATATTCATAGTTTTTATGCTTTTAATATTTTTATTTTCCAAAAGCTTTTCTATTTCTTTTAGCGTGTCTTTGTCTATCGTCTTATCCACTTCTATAAGAAAATAACTATTTGAAAATATGTTTGAGTTTATCTTTTCTAAAAGCTCATTTATAAGCTCCTCTTTGGTGG
>CAZDZN010000131.1:1344-2269 GCA_964509905.1 uncultured Aquificaceae bacterium | reverse complement strand
ATGGTGTCATAAAAGAGGCATCTTTAGATGAAATCCATTAAGGAGGAGTTATGAAGGTAAAAATCCTTATTGCTTTGGCAATACTTGGTATAATAGTGGGACTTATAAGCGCTCATGTGTATGGTTCTGCTCCAAAACCCCCACCACCAGTTTACATGACTAAAAATCCATTTACCCACGGAGTTTATGCCAATGGTATTATAGAACCGGTTCAAGCAAGTGGAGAAAGCATAAATGTGTATCCAGAAGTATCTGGCAATGTTACATCTGTATATATAAAATATGGAGAATTTGTAAAAAAAGGACAGCCTCTTTTTCAAGTGGATGATAAAGTACAAGCCCAGACTGTAAAACAATTATATCATCAAGTGCAAGCAGATTATGAGAAATACCTTGAGTTAAAAGCGGAGCCAAGACCAGAAACCTTAGCTGTATCAAAAGCCCAAGTAGATTATGCAAAGTCCCAAGTGCAATATGCAAAGTCAAACTATGAAAAACTCTTAAACTCTTACAAAATAAATCCAAAATCCGTGTCAAAACAAGACCTTGATAATGCTAAATACGCTTTAAAAGAAGCTAAGAAAAATCTAAAAGTAGCTATTAAAAATTACGAGCTTACAAAAGCAGGAGCTTGGAGTTATGATATAAAAACACAATACCAAATTTACAAAGCGGATAAGCATGCTTATAAAAGCGCATTATCTTTATTGCACAGATACACCGTAAAAGCTCCAGTAAATGGCACAGTGTTAGAGCTCAATGTAGCCAACGGAGATTATGTATCTCCTACTGGCGTGTATTACACTTACACAAAATCTTATGATACGCCTGTAAGAATTGGACCAGCATCTGATGGTGAGCTTCAAGTTAGAGCTTTTATAGATGAAATACTTCTTGCAAAATTACCTCCTATAAAAGACCTAAA
>CAZDZN010000131.1:286-1334 GCA_964509905.1 uncultured Aquificaceae bacterium | reverse complement strand
CCGTTATGTTTATAAGAGGTACAAGCGTATCTGTGCCTCTAAAGTTTGTAGCAGTAGAGCCCTATGTAACACCTAAAATTGAACTTTCAGACCAAGCTACAGAGCGAGTGGACGTAAGAGTGTTGCCTGTGATATTTAGGTTTGATAAACCTAAGAATGTAAACATCTATCCAGGGCAACTGGTGGACATATACTTAGAGGGTAAATAATATGAGAGTATCAAAAATAAAGATTCTTAGCATTATAAGTATTGGGGCTTTTATGAGCTCCTGTGCTTTTTATGCAAAACCTCAGAATGTCTCTATAAAATATCCTACAAACTTTAAAGAAAAAATCTATTATACTATTAAAAACCAAGAACTCTACAAGCGATGGTGGAAGACCTTTGATGATCCTACATTAAATCAATTTGTGGATGAGGCTTTGAAAAACAATCCAAATTATCTTATAGCTCTTAAGGATATAGAACTCTCAAAAGCTTATGTATTAGAAAACTCTTCGGTGCTATTTCCTACTCTCAATCTAAACACTTCAGCTGAAAAGCAAAAGCTATCTAGGCGAACACCCACCGGTAAATTTTTCAGCATAGCTCCTTACACTACATACAATTTATCAGTAAGCGCTTCTTATGAGATAGATCTTTTCGCAAAAGCACTAAACGCTTATAGATTATCAAAAGAAAATGTAAAACTCTCAAAAGCTGAGGCTGAAGCGGTAAAAAATGCCCTTATTTTAAATGTGATAAACAATTACTATCAGATAGTTCAAAATGCTCACTATATTAGGCTTTTAGAAAAACAAATAAAGATAGCCAAAGAAAACCTATACCTTGCCAAAACAAACTATAAAGCTGGTATTATATCCTATCAAACCATAGACCAAGATAAAAATACGCTAAACTCGTTAGAACAAACTCTTAAAACTTATGAAGCTCAAAGAAAAGTCCTTGCAAACGCTTTTGCTTATTTACTGGGAGAATATCCAGAAGACTTTAAGTTTTCTATATATGGCGATCTTCCGAATAATTTAGAAATCCCTCGGGCTATAC
>CAZDZN010000131.1:0-235 GCA_964509905.1 uncultured Aquificaceae bacterium | reverse complement strand
CTTATCACAAGACCAGATATAAAAGAAGCTATGTACCAAGTAATTACTTACGCTTATGAGAAAAAGATAGCACTGGCGGATTTCTTCCCATCTTTTGATCTAACCGCAAGCTATGGATATCAATCCCAGCAACTTCAAAATTTTATCACTCAGCCAAGTATAGCTTGGAATTTTGGATTAAATATCATACAGCCTTTGCTAAATTGGAATGAGTATATAGGTCAATACAAAGCTT
>CAZDZN010000130.1:0-2293 GCA_964509905.1 uncultured Aquificaceae bacterium | reverse complement strand
TACACTGGTGTTAAACTCATATATTCAAGTACATGGCTGGCGTTAAAGTATAAACTCATGGGTGATATCACTACTTCATCGTTTTTTTCCAATTTTAAGGCTTTTAATATACCAATAAAAGCCACAAAACTATTGTCAAACACTACGGCGTATTTTCTTCCAACAAAGTTTGCAACCCTTTCCCCCAACTCCTTTGATTTTAGATTAGAGCAATAAAAAGGTGGATTTAGAGCCTCCACCACGGCTACTATATTTTCTTTATCTAAGGATATGTTGCAAAAAGGTATCATATATTGGCCACCTCTTTATATTTTTCGTATATTTTCAAAGCTGAATCTATAAGCTTTTGGCCTTCTTTTTCTATAGCTTCAACGCTTTTAAAACCAAAAGCGCCAGCATCTCTTATGCCTTTAAGGATTAAAATCAACCTTCCAGCATATATAAGCAACAATCCACTACCTTCGTGGTCTAAATTTAAAACGGTAGAACACATAACACCTATATTTTTTTCTATTGTAAAAGCCACAGCCTTGTAGAAAGATTGTATCTTTAACAAAGCTTTTGGGTCTACCTCACAATGCCCGCCTCCCATAATATCCATCTTAGGCTTTTTAGCATCTTTTATAAAATCTTTTATTATATCTTCATCTTTCCTTTTGTCCCATGTACCATAAGTATCATAAGCTCTTATCTGAGACACTATTTCTTTAAGAAAAGGTGTCATAATTACCTGTTCTTCAGTATTCACACTCATCTTCTTCCTCCTGTGGTTTAGAAATTATGTCCAGCATAATTGGTACGCCAAACTCACCATTTACATCTATATACCTTAAAAACTCCAATATCTCGGTGGCTTTATCTATATTGCCAAGCTTTAACAATATAAAAGCGTATGCAGCATAAGCGTTTATAAACATTCTCACATCATAATCTTCTATGTTTTCTCTCAAAGCTTTAAAAAGTTCACCAACTTTGTAAGATTCTGGTAAATTCTTAGCATTTCTCACTTTTTCCATAACTTTTAAAGCCAGTTGAAGAGCCATGCTATAATCTTGCTTGTAGAAGAAAAATCTATAAGCTGCTGTCAATACGTTTATATCGTCCTCTGATTTATCTAACGCCATCATTATGTATTCTTTAGAAAGCGGCGTGTCCTCCCAATGAAGGACAGCCCTGTAAAGTAAATCCTTGACGTATGCTGGAGCCTCAAACCATGAAAATATGTTCTCAGCTTCATAATTCATGACACTTTTACCTTATGAGGTCAAAACTATAATCTGTAGTGGCAATACCTATGGTATTTCTATCTGTTTCATCCAATATGGTATTTACTATCCACACAAGCATGTTAAGAGCGCCTTTGTAAAATAATATGCCGTATCTATGTAAGTGATGTCTATCAAATATTGGATAACCTATACGTATAAGAGGTATATTTGTATCTCTCCATAGATATTTTCCATAGGATGTACCTATCATATAGTCTACGGGTTCTGTAAATAACAAGCTTCTCATGTGCCATAGGTCTTTACCGGGAAATACTTGGGCATACTGACCGTTTGGATATTGTGAGCATAGATTTTTTATCTCTTCTGCCCATTCGTCGTTGGCATTTGTACAAAGTATATGGATTGGTTCAGCTCCTAACTCTAATAAGAAAGAGGCCATACCGTACACAAAATCAGGATCTCCCCATAATGCAAAGCGTTTTCCGTTTATCCAATAATAAGAATCTGCTATTGCATCTAAAAGCTTTTGACGTTCTACCTCCAACTCTTTTGGTACTGGCATGCCACTAATTTGGGAGAGTGTCATTAAAAATTCATCTGTACCCTTAATACCGTATGGTCTTACTACTTTTGTGGGTTGATTCCAGCCTTTTTCGATATATTCTCTGGTTTTTTCTGTGGAGTATTTTTGAAAGCATATGGTAGTTTCGCTATTTTTAGCTCTATATATGTCTTTTAGCGGTGTGCCTCCGTTGTAGAGTTTATATTCACCTTTCATACCAGAGTCTAAATTTTCGGATGGGTCAGATAGTATTATAGGGTCTATACCGAAGGAACTAGCTATCCTTTTAGTTTCAGGATAATCTTCCAAATAAGTGTGAAAACCCAATATAAAGTTAACAGCTTTCATATTATTCACCTCCAGCTTGAGCGTTAGCTTTATTTTGTTCTGACCAAGCCAACAATCCACCGTTGGCGTAAAACTCTCCATTTTCATCGTATTTATCTATGTTATCTACACCGTATTTCTCAAAATAATCTGTCATCTGTTGAAGTATGCTTTT
>CAZDZN010000129.1:1132-2318 GCA_964509905.1 uncultured Aquificaceae bacterium | reverse complement strand
TTGTTATCGTAAAGTGTATTGGATATGACACATGGGTAAGCCCCAAGCATAAGGGTTTTTATATCTTTTTCTCTAAAAGGGCTATGCAAAAAACACATGGTTTTTGTTTTTACAAAAGAGATATTTGTATTTAGGTTTTTAGTATATTTATAAAATTTGTCTATCATGTAGATTGAATTTTCACCAGCAAAATCCTCATAAAAGCAGCTATTGTTTACCCATCCCATATTAAACATAGATATAGCATAGTATGCATATTTTGGATTTTGAGCGACGTGATGTCTTATCCCATCAAAAGGAGGGCTATCTTGATCTGTGAAAAAAAATCTAAATTTAAAATCGCTATTATAATTTTTAGCCAAAGCCTTAGCAAGCCCAAGGGATAGTCCCACGGAAGAGGCGCTGTATATACTCCCAAGGCTGTCATCTTTCGAAGTTATAGGAGATATTATATAAATAATAGGCCCTCTTCCTATATCAAAAAATATATTTTGCCCATGTGTGGATTCTTCGGTTAAAGGTTCTATCTTTATGTTGCTAAATTCCTCTATATATTCCAAGTCTTTATACCCTATAGAAAAAATAGGCATATCAAAGTTAAAAAGTCTTACATAAAAAGGTATATCCAGTCCTGAAAAGTAGAATATCACGGCGGGGGGTTTTAGAGCGTTTATCTTGGATTGATATACATCTATATCTGTAAACTCGTTAACGATAAGGACAGGAATATATCCTTCAAGGGTCTTTAGATAAAAAAGCTTGTCTATATCAAGAATGATAATTTTCCCTTCTACTGGCTTTTCAAAATCCGTAAGGATGTTTAGGCTTATGAGTTTTTTAGCTTTTAAAGATAGACTGGTAAAAGTTTTTTTTGTATTAAAATCCTCTATACTTATAGGGAAACCATTTTTTATTGCAAACTCTTTTATAAAGTTTTTCGCAATTTCAAGCCCGGGGGAATTTAAATCTCTTTGATACTTTGAAAGCTCAAGCGTGGTATCTGTTATATATTTATGTGTCATAAACAGAGGTTAACCAGCTTCTATACCTTTCTATGTTTCCTCTTACCGCGTTAAAGTATAGCTCTTGGATTTTCTTTGTGATAGAGCCTATTTGTCCATCCCCTATGGGTCTGTTGTCTATGGCCACCACCGGGGTTATCTCAGCAGCCGTACCTGTCAAAAAG
>CAZDZN010000129.1:0-1098 GCA_964509905.1 uncultured Aquificaceae bacterium | reverse complement strand
CTAAAAACAGCTCATTTTTTACAAGTTTTATCACTGATCTTCTTGTGATCCCCTCCAATATCCCTTCGCTAAAAGATGGAGTTATGAGCTTTTTGCCCCTTATGATAAAAATATTTTCTCCTGAGCCTTCAGATAAAAGCCCATGTTCATTCAAAAGTATAGCCTCATCGTAACCAGCCATCAGTGCTTCTGTTTTTGCCAAAGCGCTGTTGACATAGGCTCCAGCTACTTTCCATCTCGAAGGGATAGAATTATCTGAATTCCTTCTCCAAGAGGATATTTTGGCGTGAATGCCTTTTGATGTGTCAAGATATCTCCCAAAGTTATATGTATATACCGCAATCTCTGGAGTAAAATCCTTTAGTTTTGGTGTAAGGGCTAAGTCTTTAAAGTATATAAAAGGTCTTATATACACATCTTCTTTTGTTTGATTTTTTTTTAAAAGCTCTTTTGTGATCTCTGTGAGCTCTCGGGGGGCTTTGGGATAGTGCATAAACATAGCCTTTGCATTTTTAATAAGTCTCTCGTAATGAGCATCTGAGGATAAGATATAAAGCTGGTTTTGGGCTTCGTTGTAGTAAGCTCTTATACCCTCAAACACAAGCGTTCCATAATGAATGGAATTTGTCTTTATGCTTATCTTTGCCTCATCTATGGGTACTATTTTGCCTTCAAAATATGCATATTCCATACATTATATTTTATAATAAATTTTCGTTTGATGCCAAAGATTGTATACGTATACTTATTTTTTTGATAAAAGTATCTCCATGCCTTTTTCGTAGGTTCTATTGTTGCCATTGGCTTTTAAAGTTAGGGGGTCATAGAAAAAGATTTCTTTTGAAGCCCATTTATCTATGATGTTAAGCATCTTATGTTTATCTGGGTCTTTGTCTGATATGTAGTAAGCTCCCTTTTCTACTATAATGTTTGCAAGCTTTCTAAACAACTCTTCCTCTTCTTGCGTATTGCCCCTGGCTAAAAAATCCACTATCTCCGCATAAGCCAAAAACGCTTTTTCTTCAAGATATGTCTTTAAATCCTTTATATCTTTTTTATGAGTAATCACTTCATACAAATAGGGTATACATCCTCCAA
>CAZDZN010000128.1:930-2320 GCA_964509905.1 uncultured Aquificaceae bacterium | reverse complement strand
AAGGTAAAATTGTAGTAGATAACGAAGTATGGCTTGATGAAAATACAAGCTTATCCCCTCAAAAGCGCTCTATAGGATTTGTTTTTCAAGATTTTGCCCTATTTCCAAACATGAGCGTACTTGATAACGTAGCTTACGCCTCTTCAAAAGAAGAAGCCTTAGAAATTTTAAGAGCTTTTAATATAGAACATCTAAAAAATAAACGTCCAAATAAACTATCAGGTGGTGAACGTCAAAGGGTAGCAATAGCAAGAGCCATAGCAAGACGCCCAAAGGTGCTACTTATGGATGAGCCTTTTTCTGCTTTGGATAGAAAAACAAAACATTTTATTCAAGATAAAATATTAGAATTTTCAGACATATACAAATTTTATACAATATTTGTAGCTCATGACCTAGCGGATATATTTAGACTTTCCAATTTTGTTTTTTCAGTGGAAGATAAAAAGCTTTTGCCAAAAGAAGAGTTTGAAGAATATTGTTTAATGTAAAAAATATTACAATATTGTAATAACTATAACAATTGTTATATAGTTGTAAATTTCATTACAATCTTATCAAATCCTTGTTTATCAATGAAATTTTCACAGTGGGAAATGGCATGATAATTGCTAAGTATATTATGAAAGGAGGTTAAGAATCATGGGTTGCAATTCTAAAGCTTGTGGAATAGGCTCAAACACAGAAGATTTTCTTCCAGATCATATAAAGGAAAAGGTGAAAAATCACCCTTGCTACTCTCAAGAGGCACATCACTTTTATGCCAGAATGCATGTAGCTGTGGCACCGGCTTGCAATATTCAATGCAATTATTGCAATAGAAAATACGACTGTGCCAATGAATCAAGGCCTGGTGTAGTGAGTGAGCTTCTTACTCCAGAAGAAGCTGCTAAAAAAGTTTTAGCTGTAGCAATGGAGATACCGCAACTATCCGTAGTTGGCATAGCAGGTCCTGGAGACCCACTGGCAAATCCAGAAAGGACTTTCAGGACTTTCGAGCTTATAAAAGAAAAAGCTCCAGATATAAAGTTGTGTCTTTCTACAAACGGCCTTGTATTGGATAAGTATGTAGATAAGATAAAAGAACTGGATGTAGACCATGTTACTGTAACCGTAAACGCTGTTAGCGTTGATACGGCGTCAAGGATATACCCTTGGGTTTTTTACAACCACAAAAGATACAAGGGTAAAGAAGCTGCTGCTATATTGTTAGAAAAACAATACGAAGGTTTGCAGGCTTGTGTAGAAAATGGTATTTTGGTTAAGGTAAATACCGTTTTTGTACCTGAGATAAATGGAGAAGAAATTTTAGACCTTAGCAAAAAAGTAAAGTCAATGGGAGCATTTTTACACAACATAATGCCCTACGTAGAAGGTGATGGGACTGCTT
>CAZDZN010000128.1:0-871 GCA_964509905.1 uncultured Aquificaceae bacterium | reverse complement strand
GTGAAGGTGATATGAATCTAATGAGGCACTGCAGACAATGTAGAGCTGACGCAGTAGGGCTTTTAGGCGAAGATAGAGGACAAGAGTTTACAAAAGATAAGCTGGACAAGCTAAATATAAACTATGACCCTAACTGGCGTAAACAAGTCCACGAGGAGATAGAAAAAGAAAGAGAAAAGCTACATAAAGCTAGAGAGCTCCTATATAGCGCGAAAGAAGACAATAGTCCAAAGGTGTTGGTAGCTTCAAAAGGACAAATGACTGTAAATGAACATTTTGGAACTGCTAATGAATTTTTAATATATGAAGTAAGCGCTAGTGGTGCTAAGTTTATACATCATAGAAAAGTGACACCTTATTGTCATGGTTCTATATCATGCTTAGAAGGTGAGAATATTTTGGAAGATACTATTTCTAAACTTTCTGATTGTAAAGCTATAATAGCTGCTAAAATAGGATTTGAACCAAGAGATGTATTAAAAGAAAAGAACATAGATTGTGTTGATGAATATGCTTTCCTAACTATAGATGAAGCCTTAGCAAAATACTACAAAGAGTACGTTCTTGAAAAGATAAACGAAAAAGTGGAGGTATAATATATGGCTTACTCTATAGATAAAAACGCTTGTGTATCTTGTTATGCATGTGAGGATTTGTGCCCTACAAAAGCAATATATCACGACGACAACGAAACTTTCTTTATAGACCCTAAGGTATGTGTTGAATGTGAAGACTTTTACGACGAACCGCAATGTGTAGCTATATGCCCTATAGATTTGTGTATTATCAAGCTAAAGGAGGTGAGTGTATGAGTTTGTTTGAAGATATAAAAAAACTAAGTAGCGCAGAAGAATTTTTTGATTACTTTAAG
>CAZDZN010000127.1:0-2323 GCA_964509905.1 uncultured Aquificaceae bacterium | reverse complement strand
CAAACACATTTTATGCAAATGTAAACGCTACTACACCAATAGGCCAGATAAATTTTGGGGCTTATACTGGAAATACAAATAGCCTCTTATCTTATTCTGGTTATTTTCCCTCAACTACGATGATATTCCCTTCTTATACATCGTCAAATCCTTCTTTTACAGCAGGTTTTTCATTTTTTGATACAGGTTCAAACCTTAACTTTTTAACCACCGAAGTATTTCAAACAGAAATACGCAATTTTTCTCAAAGTTCAGATGAAAACGCTTGCGCTACTTATGGATGGCCATACGGCATAGTAAATGGTGGTTTTGCTATATCTTACAGCATACAAAAATATGCTACTAGCTTTACCACAGAGCCTTCAACTAGCTTTTGTTCAAACCCTCCGCAGTTTAATTTAATTGTAGGCAGTTCGCTAGACGCTGGTCCTTACTCTAGTGTTTTTTATGAAGATTTTGGGTTACCCGAGATGTTAAGGCATAAATTTACATGGGTTTTAAACAATGAAGGGTTTGTGCAAGGCGTGGCTATTAACCCATAGTAAAGGAGGTATATATGTATATCTTTTTAGGTCAGCCTTTAACGAACACGGTTAAGGAAAAGGTAGTTTTACCAAGTGATAGCTCTAAACAGGTTTATCAAAAGGTTCAAGGGAAAACTTTTACTTACTATATTAAGACAGACACAAATGGAAATGCTATAGAGGTAATAGCAAAAGCCCAAAGGAGTCTTGCACCAGCTTCTTACTTTATTCAAAACGTTGATACTTGTACTAAGAAGCTTATTTTTAGAGCACCGCTTAGAATGGCAAAATGGGAATACGATTGTCCTCAAGGAAGATTTGAATACACTACTTTTGGGGTAATAGGAAACCTTATAACAAAAGCAAAAGTAATTAGATAAATTAGCAAATAATTTATATTTTAAGCATATAATAATATTATGATAGAAGTTGATGTGCTTACAATTGGTGCTGGGGGCGGCGCTTATCCTGGGGCTTTTAGGCTCGCCAAAGCTGGTTTTAACGTCTTAATGGTAGATAAAAAGGGAGTAATGAGTGGCAATTGTTTAGCTGAAGGGTGTATACCTTCAAAGACTATACGAGAGCAAATACATACTTATCTTAGATTTAAGGCTTTTAACAATATTGATGTTGAAATTGATTATAAGCGTATTATATCTAAAAAAGATGAGGTTCAAAACGTAAGGTATAAACTTCACGAAGAAGAGTTAAAGGCTTTTAAAAACTTAAAACTTATAAAAGGTGTAGCCCGTTTTAAAGACGAGCATACTGTTGTGGTAGAAAGCGATAAGGGAGAGGACACCATAAAAGCAAAGTACATAATAATAGCCTCTGGAGCCGATGTGTTTGTGCCACCTATAAAAGGAAAAGAACACGCTATAACTAGCACAGATATATATAAGTTAAATCCAAACCTTACTTATGTGCCTAAGGAGTTTGCCATAGTGGGTGGTGGATACATAGGGTTAGAAACAGCGTTTTACTTTGCCAACCTTGGCTCTAACGTTTATATATTTGAAAAGCTAGATAGGGTTTTAGCTGGTATAGACAAATATGCAACTCAAACGCTTTTAAAATACCTTCCTGAAAATATCAAGATATTTACATCGGTGGAGGTCCAAGAAATAGCTTTGAAAGATAAAAAGAAGGTGCTTTATTACAAACAAGATGATGCTATAAAATCTATAGAAGTGGATGAAGCGCTTATGGCTGTTGGTAGAAAGCCTATTATACCAGAAGGCGCTCAAAACTTTTTAAAGATTGGTAAAGCCATAGAAGTAAACAGCGCTTGTCAAACAAATATACCTCACATATACGCTTCTGGTGATGTAAACGGCAAAATTCCTCTTTTTCATACAGCCACAAGGCAATCCATGGTTTGTGCTCACAACATTATGGCAAACAATACACCTGTGGATTATGCTGATTTTGAAAATGTTCCCTTTACCGTTTTTACCATACCAGCTATGTCTTTTGTGGGTATTACCAAAGAAAAAGCTGAGAAGCTCGGTATAGATATAGTAGAAACAAGTTTTGATTTGAAAGAGGACTCAAGGGCTGAGATTTACTCCGAAGAGGGTGAGCTAAGACTATTTTTTGATGCTAAAAGCCTAAAACTTTTGGGTGCATACATAGTGGGTATAGATGCAGAACAGTTGGTTTCTCATCTTGGACTTGCCATAAAGCTTGGGGCTAGCGCAAGAGATTTGGCGGAATATCAAGACCAACACCCTATGACTCAAGAGTGTATATCAAAATCTGCCAGAAAACTATTTTGAAGATATTATAAATTTCATACC
>CAZDZN010000126.1:0-2345 GCA_964509905.1 uncultured Aquificaceae bacterium | reverse complement strand
CTATGTTAGAGTTCGAGGCATTTAAAGATAAATATCAGGATAAGTATCCATCTATCGTAAGAGATTGGGAAAAAGACATAGACTATGTTCTTGCCTTTTATCAATATCCCTATGAGATAAGAAGGATGTTAAGCACTACAAGTCTACCACGATTAACTAATCTCATAGAAAGTGTAAACAGTAAGATAAGGAAAGCACAAGTATGCCACGGTTTGCTTATGGTAAGAGGGTATTTCCAGATGATGATAGCCTTCTGAAAGTTGCCTATGGTGCTATTTTGGAATTGGAGAGCAAATGTACTAAACCCATAAAGGACAAGTCTACCACGGTTAACTGGGATCTAATACGGCAACAGCCTAAAATTCTCTATCCAGATGTGCTATAATGTTTAGTAATAGAGTTTACACAATTAGTGAGACAGTCCCTTTGAACGAGAGGATATCACAATAGCGTATAATAACTTTACTTAATTAATGCATTTTTGGAAGTCATATTAGAAAAGTAGATTTTGCTATAATGTATATTTATGGAAAAGAGATTTTTTAGAGGAGCGCCATTTATAGATAGAGAATCTGAGATAGAGTTTTTTCTAAAAAGGTTTGAAACAAGGCCAGAAAGGATTGTATGGATTTACGGTCCTAAGTCTGCTGGCAAGACTACTTTCATTGAATACATCGTAGAAAACGAACTTTTTGAAGACTTTGAAAACCAAAAACCAAAAAACAACTTTTGGGTAAAGTATATAAACTTTAGAAGATATACAATAGCAAGCTATAGCTCTTTTTTAGAGACTTTTGTAAAACCAGAGGATTTTGACATATCTCTTGGGGCTGATATAAACTTAGGGATTTTCCAATTAAAAGCCAACATACTAAAAAAGATAAAAGATAAAAAATTAGATTTGTTTAACGCTATTATCCAACAGATAAAACGAATCGCCAAAACCCAAAAACCAATCCTTATAATAGATGAGATTCAGACCTTAGAGGGACTTTACATAAACGGGGAGAAAGAGCTTATAAAAGAGTTTCTCAACTTCCTCGTATCTCTTACCAAAGAACTTCACATAGCCCATGTTTTAATACTTAGCTCAAATACAATATTTATAGATAGGATATATAATGATGCAAAACTAAAAGCCACCAGTGATTTTTACAAGATAGACCATCTGCCTTATGATTTTACCAAAAAATGGCTAAGCGATGAAGGGTTTAAAGAAGATGAGATATCTCTTGTATGGGATTATTTTGGAGGATATATACCACAGATTTATGAAGTTATAGTAAGAAAAAAAGATATAAAGGATTTAAAGGCATATCTTGATGAGAAGGCGTTTATGGCTTATGCGGAGATAATGAACTATCTTACAGATTTTGAAAAAAACGAGGATAGAGAGATATTTAGAGCTATAGCGAAAGATATTGTCCAAAAAGGATATTTTGATACCACAAACATAGATACTCATACAAAAAAGATAATGTCTATGTGGGCTGAAAAAGAGATTCTCTTCTACGATCCACTAAGTCTTAAAGCTAATGGAAACAATAGAACCTACGAAAAAGGTATGGAGATATTGCTATTAAAAGCCTGAAAAACTCAACCTTTTACTCTATCGAGGTTTAAAATATCCATATAATCCCATTCTCTGTAAGCCATGGCGTATCTTATCTGAATATCAAGAGTTTTCTAAAAGCCAAAAACAGTGTATAATATCTATATGCAAAAGAGATTTTTTAGAAGAGCACCGTTTATAGATAGAGAAAATGAGATAAAGTTTTTTTTGGAAAGGTTTGAAACAAGACCAGAAAGAATCGTATGGATTTATGGTCCCAAGTCTGCTGGCAAGACTACGCTCATTGAGTACATCATAGAAAACGAACTTTTTGAAGACTTTGAAAACCAAAAACCAAAAAACAACTTTTGGGTAAAGTATATAAACTTTAGAAGATATACAATAGCAAGCTATAGCTCTTTTTTAGAGACTTTTGTAAAACCAGAGGATTTTGACATATCTCTTGGGGCTGATATAAACTTAGGGATTTTCCAATTAAAAGCCAACATACTAAAAAAGATAAAAGATAAAAAATTAGATTTGTTTAACGCTCTTATCCAACAGATAAAACGAATCGCCAAAACCCAAAAACCCATCCTTATAATAGATGAAATTCAGACCTTAGAAGGACTTTACATAAACGGGGAGAAAGAGCTTATAAAAGAATTTCTCAACTTCCTCGTATCTCTTACCAAAGAACTCCACATAGCCCATGTTTTGATTTTGAGCTCAAATACGATATTTATAGATAGGATATATAACGATGCAAAACTAAAAGTCACCAGTGATTTTT
>CAZDZN010000125.1:1619-2435 GCA_964509905.1 uncultured Aquificaceae bacterium | reverse complement strand
TATAGATTTTGTATCTACGGGTGGTGGTGCGTTTTTGGAGCTTTTAGAAGGAAAAGAATTACCTTGTATATCGGTTTTAGACGATAGATGATATACATACTTACGCCGGAAGAGATGACGTTTGCTGATAAATGCACCATAGAGAAGATTGGTATACCTTCTTTAGTTTTGATGGAAAACGCCGCAAAAGCCCTGGCAGATTTTGTGCTTAGTTTAAAGCCAAAAAGTGTTTTAGCGGTGGTAAGCACAGGCAACAACGGAGCTGATGCTTTAGGGTGTTTAAGATGGCTTTCGCAAAGAAGTGTTAAATGCAATTTTATCGTGGCTAAAGGTTCTAAAGTTACGGAAGAGTTTAGGACTCAGCAATCTATTTTAGAAAATATAAGCATAAAAGCCCTTGATGATTTTCCTATAGAAAAATACGATGTTATAATAGATGGGTTATTTGGTACAGGTTTTAGGCCCCCTTTAAAAGATGAGTTTATACCTTATGTAGATTTTATCAACAACTCTTCTTCTATTGTAGTTTCTGTAGATATTCCATCTGGTATACCTTCTGATAAGTTTGTAAAGGCTAATTACACAATAACATTTGCTTATCCAAAGACTTATCATATTCTTTATCCTTACTCAAAGTATGCAGGTGATATATATGTAAAGGATATCTCTATACCTAATATTTGTTTACCAAATTTATCAAGAGTTTTACTTAGCATAAAAGATATAAAACCACTATTACCCAAAAGAGAATTGGATACCAACAAAGGCAACGAAGGAAAAGTTCTTTTAATAGGTGGAAACGGGCCATATATAGGG
>CAZDZN010000125.1:0-1609 GCA_964509905.1 uncultured Aquificaceae bacterium | reverse complement strand
GCTGTTAGTATGAGTGCAAAAGCATCTACTATGGCTGGAGCTGGGCTTGTTTACGTAGGTATACCAAAAGAGCACATGACAAGTGTTTCTAACTATCTTATAGAACAAATAAAAATACCGCTACCATCAAGAGATTATTATATAGAATCTATTAAAGATATAGATTTGGAAAAATTTGACGCTATAGCCGTTGGAATGGGATTCGGTGTTTATGAAGAAGGTTTTAAAATTATAGGATATATAATAAATCATTTTAGCAAACATATATTGCTAGATGCAGATGCTTTAAATATTCTTTCCAAATATAGGGCTTTGGAGCTTTTAAAAAAGGAAAATATTGTTATAACACCTCACATAGGTGAATTTTCAAGGCTAAGCGGTATAGCTAAAGAAGATGTCATTAGAAATCAAATAGATTTATCTTACGAATTTTATAAGCAATATGGTTGCTCTTTGGTTTTAAAAGGCGCTATAACAACCATAGCCACTGAAAATAAGGTTTATGTCTCCACAAGGGGTACTCCGGCTATGGCTAAAGGTGGTACTGGAGATGTTTTAAGCGGTATACTGAGTACTTTTTTATCAAAAATGCCTATGTCAAAAGCTTTAAAACTAGGTGTATTTTTACATGGTATAGCCGGTGAGATAACTGCAAAAAAGTCTCACGTTGAAGCTTTTAGTACACTTGATATGATAACAAATATTAAAGAAGCTTTTAAATATATAGAAGAAGCTAAAGATACCGAGGTATCTTCTCGTTTACATATTGAAAATATGTAAGGTGTCTAAGCAGCTTATCAAGAGAGTCTAAAATAAAATCTCTTGAAAAAGTCTCTTCTAAAATAGATTTTTCTATGTAGCTTGCGAGTTTTAAAATAAACTCTTGTACAGATAAGTTATCTATATAGGTGTCTTCTATAAAGAATGGTACACCGGCTTCCAAATAAGGTATCGATAAACTAAACATAGAAAGCACTTCAGAAGAAACAAGAAATATGTGTTCTTTTGTATACTTGTCTATATTTTCATCTATCATGCCTATAAGCGTATAGGAAAGCCCTAACATATCCATAAATAAGTCGTAAACTGCATTCAGAAAGTCGTAAGTAGTCTTATTTTGGTTTATAAGTAAAACGCTCATAGCTTTTTGCTGCTCTTTTAGGTTGTGCTCTAACCGCTCCATTATTAGAAAAATAGGAAACCTATTTATCATCTATACTCTACCAGTTGGTCTATTGGAAGTCTATATTTTTTAGATGGTGGATTTACCCTATAACCAAAAGCTACAAACATGGATATTTCATAATCTTTCGTGTTAAGACCAAGTATTTCTTCTACTTTGTCCTTTTCAAAGCCCTCTATTGGGCATGAGTCTATACCTATCATAGCAGCTACCGTCATCATATTTGTGGCAGCTATATAACATTGTTTAGAACTCCAACAAGCTAAACTTTTATCATCAAATTGATTTACAAAGTTTTCGTAACGCTTTATAGCTTTCTCTCTTAACTCTACATCTGGAAATATATCGCTTTTTCTTTCATACATAGGCCTATAATATTCTGGATTTTTTAAAAAAGATTTTTTGGCTAAATATGCTACTAAATGG
>CAZDZN010000124.1:2063-2483 GCA_964509905.1 uncultured Aquificaceae bacterium | reverse complement strand
GAAAAAGCTATCACAGAAAATATAAACCCAGAATCAAAAGCCCCACCAAACAAAATCATTTCGTAACCTTTTGTTTTTAAATTGTAAAAGGCTATAAAAGAAAGGGGTAAACCTAAGAGAGTTAAATATAAGTTTACAGTTTTTGCAAACTTTACATAGTCTATGTCAAGATAATTCTTTGCTAAATATAAAAGCATGAAAACAAGTTCTTCAATAGCGTGGTTTATTTTTGAAATGTTAAACAATATGCTGGAAATAAGGCCAGGGATAATATACGTAAATATAGGGGCTGTCAAAATGCCTTTTAAGTTTTTGTTTTTAATCTCGTCGTATAAAACCACCAAAAGATACATCGATACAAAAGCTTCAAATATGGTTATCGATAAGAAAAATGTAAATAGCAAACACCAAAGTAAAATA
>CAZDZN010000124.1:1786-2041 GCA_964509905.1 uncultured Aquificaceae bacterium | reverse complement strand
TGCATAATCTTTAGCCAATTTAAAAAAGCCTTTTAGCGTTTTCTACAACGCTATCTTTGTTTTCTATGTGAGGGTCATTTAACAAAAATGATGTTACTTTTCCTCTTACGTACGCTCTATAACATTTGTAAAAATCTAAAAAAATTTCAAAATCTTCATCCTTTGTGACGCTTTTGTATGTATCTTCGTATATTTTGGAAAAATGTCTATAATCTTTAAAATCAAGTTCCATTGACAAAAAACACATGTCGTTTA
>CAZDZN010000124.1:1482-1718 GCA_964509905.1 uncultured Aquificaceae bacterium | reverse complement strand
TAATCTTATATCTCCATGTCCATCTACTACATAACCCTCTTTTTGCCTTTTATAAAAAAGGTCTTTATGCTTTTGATAAAAGCCGTTTACTTTATCCTTTATAAAGTAGTAATCGCTTTGTTCTATAGTTTTTCCTATAAATTCTTTAGTTTGTTCGAAATTCTCATCGGTGTTAAACTTCATTTGGTCGTATACGTTAAAATCGTAAACTTTTTTGGTTTCTAAGTGAAAACGGG
>CAZDZN010000124.1:0-1469 GCA_964509905.1 uncultured Aquificaceae bacterium | reverse complement strand
TCTTATTGCTATATTTTCGATATCTTTGTTGTTCAAATCCTTTAATTTGTTTATCATAAAAAGCTCGTCTTTTACCCTTTTCATCTTTATAGCATATTCTACTATGTTCTTGTCTGAAAATTCATAACAATCATCTATTTTTGATATAGGCAAGACATCTATATATATATCTTTACAAAGCCGTCTGTTTATCTCCACCTCTTTGTAAGAGTAAAGTTTCCTTTTCTCTAAGGTTGAATAATCTAAAAATCCAAAGTTTACTGGTTTTTTTATTTTATAAACAACATCATCAGTAATGATAACAAAAGAGCTGTGAGTTTGGATGAGCTCACCTTTTAGCTTGTTTTTAAGATAAAAGGCTACTTCAGACATTGATAGTTGCTTCTTTGTTTTTATTTTCAAGATTTTTTAGCAATTTGCTATGCTCTAACATCCAAGAGCTATTGTAAACAGATACTTCTTTTGTATAGTTAGTTTTAACCGTTCCTTCTTTATAGGAGAAAGAGTTTCCTATACCTGCCAATTTTGGAAGCTCTTTTAGTATGTCATCATCTATTGGGAAAGGTAAGACTTTTGAAACTTTCTTTAAACCTCTTAACGTATGTATAGTGCCTTCTTTTTCACCAGTTAGCTTCATTGGTATGCAAACATCCGCTAAAAGAGAAAGCTCACTCTTAAAAGCTGTAACGAGTGTTAGTTTTACATTTTCAAAAGCTTCAAAGACAAAATCTTTATCAAAATAATCAAACAAATCTTCTCCAAATACGAGTATTGATTTTATTTCATTACGCTTTACCATGTCCAATATGAGACCTATATCTGTCAAAGGTATATCTTTTAAAGCTTCGTAAAGACCAAGTGCGTTTGTTTGTAGTGGTATTGGCATAACTGGGGTGTCTAGTTTATTGAGGGTTTCTCCAAGTTTTGAAGCCTCTTCGTATCTGAAGCTATAAACATCTACTATTATGGCTGTGTCTTTATCTATTACATCTTGAATTTTTTCTATATCTACGTAAGTTGGGTTAAATTTGTCATCTCTTGATTTTTTATTGGATGTTTTATATACTTTACCGTTTATTCTGTAGCTTACTACAGGGGCTACGGAGCTTATATCATCGCCTATGAATATAAAGTTGTTTTTTGATGTTATATCGTCAATATGAGCTATTTGTTTTTTGTAGGCTTTTAAAAATGGTACCAAATCAACGCTTATTACAGAAGAAACATAAGAGCTTGATTTTTTGGCTATTTCTAAAGCCAAGCTTATTTCCTCATTGGTCATAAAAGGAGATATTATTACCGCCATAGGTTTTTCTTTGAAGTTTTTGTTTATTATCTCTATTGGTTCTGAAAAAGGGAATTTGTTTTGGTTCGTGATAGGCTCTTTTATCCTATTGTCGTTTAGCATATCGTATCCAAAAAATATCTTTGCACAGATATCTAGCTCTTTACCTGGTTTGACCCTGTAA
>CAZDZN010000123.1:234-2537 GCA_964509905.1 uncultured Aquificaceae bacterium | reverse complement strand
CAATATAACCCGATTTTTACAAGCATAAGTACGCATAGAAAGGTGGTGGTGATAGACCCCGGCCACGGTGGAAAAGACCCAGGTGGTATAGGGCTTGGAGGAATGGAGGAGAAGAACATCACCCTTGCTATTGGCAAAAAACTTGATTACTTCTTAAAAAGAAATCCCAGATTTAAAGTTATAATGACAAGAGATAAAGATGTATTTGTATCTTTATGGCAGCGCTCTTTAATAGCCATCAAAAATAGAGCAGATCTTTTTATAAGCATCCATTGTAACATAGCTCCGGATCATCTTCTTTATCCGCACGGTACAAACATATATTATCTATCCTTAACAGGTATAAAAAGAAAATACTATGAACTCGTGCACGATATAAACTACGATAAGGTGGTGTTTGGAAACGCCATAGACCCATATAGCATATCCGCCAGAAGAATATTGGCTAAAATGGCTCTTAATATATCTAAAAATAGAAGTTTTGTATTTGCAAAAGATTTAGCTATGGTTTTAAATGAAGAGCTTCACAGACATGTAACCTTGCAAAATATCCACCAAAGAAATTTCGTAGTGCTAAGAGATCCTGGTATTCCTGCTGTACTTGTAGAAACTGGATTTTTGACAAATCCATCTGATGTAAAAAAGCTCACATCTTCAAGATATCAGTGGGCTTTTGCTAAAGCGATGTACGATGCGATTGTGTATTATTTCTTTAACTATAAAAATAGGGAGGTAAAACCTTTATGAAAAGCCCAAAAACTAAAAAGATTTTATTTTATACTTTTATATCCCTGATATTTTTTATTCTTTGTTTATGGCTTTTTAAACCATATCCAAAACCAAAATTTATACTCACTTTGAAAAACCAGCATATACTGGGTAGATTAGACATAAACATCCCAAAAAACGCCAGAATTTATGCGGTTGGTACTTTAAAAGATGGGATATTAATTTACAAAAACCCTACCAAAGAATGGCCTCTTGCAAGTCTAACAAAGCTAATGACCGCTTATGTGATGCTAAAACACCATCCTTTAAAAGAAGGCCAAAACGGACCTAAAATCCCTATAACTAATGAAGAAGTTAAAGAGTATATAAAATTCAAAAACGATGGAGACTCGGTGGCAAAAGTCTTTAAAAAAGAATCTTTGAGCGAGAGGAAGCTATTAGAGGGTATGCTTATACCATCAGCAAACAATTACGCTTACATATTGGCAAAATGGGATGCTGGAAATGTAGAAAACTTTGTAAAAGATATGAATAAAAATGCAAAAGAGTTAGGACTTAAACATACTCACTACACAGGGCCAGCTGGAGCTAAAGCTTCAAACATAAGCGATGCATTTGATCAATATAGGCTCGCTCAAAGACTAATGAGCATAAAAACTTTTAAACACATTGTGGAGATGCCTCAGATACATATTCCCAAAAAAGGGATTGTTTATAATGTAAATTACGACCTTGGGCATGATGGAATAGAGGGTATAAAAACAGGTACTTCTTCAAGAGCACTTGGAGATTTTATTTTTTATGCAAAAAGGCATAATGTAAATATATTGGGCGTGTTGCTGGGAGTTTACGGCAAAAGACCTCTGATGGACGCTCTAAAAGATGCCAAGCTTATAACCAATGGCATATCTCAAGATTTATTCAAAGTAGATCTTATTAAAAAAGGTGAGATTATAGGTTATGCCAAAAGCCTTAAAAACAAAAAGACAAATCTGATAGCTTTAAAATCTCTAAGCCTAACAGAATATCCTACTATGGATATATCCTATTCTCTTGATATAGAAAAACATATTAAGCTACCTATAAAAGTCGATCAGCAAATAGGGTATCTAATAGTAAAATATGCTGAGCATATACAAAAAATCCCGATATCCATTACGAAAACCATAAAAGCTCCATCTTTAGAAGATAGGATAGCAAATATTTATCATTTATTAAACGTGTAGTATTTTTATGAGATAAATATTCACTTACTTAATTATCATGATTGTGTATCATTGAAATGAAATAACAGTGATATTACAATAGAGGTTAATTAGGATTTGTATCCTGAAGGAGGATAGGAATGGACAAAGAGCGATCTAAGAATCGTGAAAGTCCTGGCAAAAAGTCAGGCAAATGGTTTGGATTGGCGGCAGCCGCTGCTATATCTGCTGGTTTCGCAGCTTTTATAATGTATATCAATCCAAAATCTTCTCAAGCACGTGTAGAATCTTACCCGGTACTAAGCAAAGAAGAAATGATAAGGGTAGGGAAACAGATTTACGATCAAAGGTGTAGTGGTTGCCATGGTA
>CAZDZN010000123.1:0-222 GCA_964509905.1 uncultured Aquificaceae bacterium | reverse complement strand
TGAACGGCAAGGGTGATGGTCCAGCAGCTCAGTTTTTCCGTGTAAAACCAAGAGATTTCACAACTTGTCTTTATAAGTTTAAAAGTACTCCAGGTACGTCTTTACCTACGGATGCTGATCTTTTAAGGGTGCTCAAAAATGGCGTACCTTCTACTGCGATGCCAGCATTTCCTCATTACAGCGATCAAGAATTAATGGATGTTATTGAGTATATCAAGACTT
>CAZDZN010000122.1:0-2560 GCA_964509905.1 uncultured Aquificaceae bacterium | reverse complement strand
TTTGATATATCTTTATTTTCCAAAAGTATCATCTCTAATATAAAGATTCCAGATAAAAAGCCATCTCTTTCTGGTAAGAAAAATGGAAATCCATAACCACCAGACTCTTCACCTCCAAAGATCACTTTATGCTGTAAAACAATTTCATTTATGTATTTAAATCCCACTGGAGTTTCGTAAACTTCTATATTAAAATCTTTGCATATCCTGTCCACTAAGAAACTTGTAGAAACGGTTTTTACCACAATACCATCTTTTATACCTTTATTTCTTAAAATATGCAATAAAAGCAATATATATACGAGCTGAGAATTTATAAACTCTCCTTTTTCATCCACAAGAGCTATACGGTCTCCATCTCCATCATTTACTATTCCGATATTCGCTGATAAGGATTTTACTTTTTGTTTTAAAAGCGATAAATTTTTCTCCACAGGTTCTGGTGCTCCTTCTCCAAATAAAGCATCTTTGTGATGTCTTATAGGTATTATATTGGTTTTTGAGCTTTTAAAAGCCTCAAGATAATATTTATAAGAAGGCCCATACATAGAATCATGGACTATATTTAGTTCATTTTCAGAAAATAAATCAAAAGATACATTTTTCATGGTATTTTTTATATATTCTTGTATGATATCCACTTTTTCTATATCGTACTCTTTATAAGATAAATCTGTTATATCTGGGATTTTGGCCTCCACTTCCAATATAAAATCCATTGTGGCAGAACCGCCAAAAGAATCTTTTATTTTATATCCACTATAATAGTATGGATTATGAGAAGCTGTTATCATCACCCCTTGATCGTATCCCATATATTTAACTGCATAAGATATGTTTGGTGTGGATATGGCTTCTTTTGAAATAAAAGCATTTAAACCTTCCGTTTTCATCACATTTGCCACAAGTGTTGCAAACTTCTCTCCTAAAAATCTATGATCGTATCCTATTATGATATTCTTCTTGTTTTTAGCTTTTAGTATATTAGCATGGGCCTTTACCACTTTAATTACATTATCTTTTGTAAACTCAAAGCCTATTATAGCCCTCCAGCCATCTGTACCAAATTTTATCATAAAAACCTCCTATTTTGCTAATTTTTTCTTTCTTTCTTCCATTCTATCTTTTAAGGTTCTAAACTTTGGACGTTTTTCTCTAAACTCATTGGATATATTTTCTAAAGCTTCTGCCATCAACTGACTTTTTTGAAGCGTATCTATATTTAGATCAAACATATGCTGTTCTTCCTCTTGAAGCTCTTGCATAGACATCTGTGCATTAAATATAGACTGTATAGCAGATATTTTAAAGTTAAGCATGAGTTCTTCAAACAATCTAAAGGCATCTTTCTTGAACTCCACCAGCGGATCCCTCTGGGCATAGCTTCTTAGATATATGCCTTCTCTTAATTTATCAATAGTATGAAGTTGCTCTCTCCAAAGATTATCTAAGATGTTTAAAGTAAATACCCTTTCAATCTCTCTCATAGCTTGTTCACCAAGCTCTTGTTCTTTTTGGGTATATTTTTCTAAAACCAAAAGTAAAGTCTCTTCTCCAAGCTCTTCTCTATCTTTTGCGTTAAACTTCTCTGGAAGTTCTAAATTAATCCATTCTTTGAAAAACGTTTTCAATGGCTCTAATTCCCATAATTCTGGTTCGTCTTCTTGTAAAAGCGTGAAAACTTGGTGATGTATAATATCTCTTATAAAATCGTTTATCTCTTCTTTTATATTATCGTTTAATAGTATAGACCTTCTTATGTCATACACCACTGAACGCTGTATATTTATAACTTCATCATATTCCAACAATCTTTTGCGGGATTGAAAGTTTTGAAGCTCCACCCTCTCTTGAGCTCCTTCTAAAGATTTTGAAACGATAGAGCTTTCTATAGGCTCTCCCTCTGGTATCTTCATAAATTCCATAAGTTTCTTAACTCTATCACCCCCAAATATCCTAAGGAGATCATCTTCCAAAGACAATACAAACCTTGATTCTCCTGGATCCCCTTGTCTTCCTGCTCTTCCCCTTAGCTGGTTGTCCACCCTCCTTGATTCATGTCTTTCTGTACCTATTACCAAAAGACCTCCAGCTTGTATCACCTCTTGTTTTTCTTGTTGGGTTATCTTAGTGGCTTCTTCATATGCCTTTTTCCATTCCTCTTCGGTGGCTTTGGATTCATCAATACCTTTTGCTCTTAAAAGCTCAACAGCCAAATATTCTGGGTTACCACCAAGAAGTATGTCTGTTCCTCTACCTGCCATGTTGGTGGCTATGGTAACAGCTCCTTTTCTGCCAGCTTGAGCTATAACCCATGCTTCTTTTTCGTGTTGTTTTGCATTTAATATATTATGTTTTATATTTTTTTTAGTTAAAAGCTTGGATAATACTTCAGAGTCTTCTATGGATACAGTACCCACCAATATAGGTCTCCCCTTGCTGTGATTCTCTTCTATTATTTTTGCCACATAATCCCATTTCTCTTTTTTAGTTTTAAATATAGAGTCTGGCAGGTCTTTTCTTATGTTTGGCTTGTTGGTGGGTATCACCACTACATCAA
>CAZDZN010000121.1:0-2571 GCA_964509905.1 uncultured Aquificaceae bacterium | reverse complement strand
CCACTTTCTCCTCTTGGTTTATATTTAGTATTATCATATTTGGTTTCGTGCTTTTCATGATAAAGAAAACAAAAAAAGACATGTCTTTAAATCAAGAAAGATACTTTTATGAAGTGTTGTTTGACAAGCATTCTCTTCCTTTAATTCTTATAGATGAGAATGGAAAAATTTTAAAAACAAATGAACCAGCATCAAAGCTATACGACTATTCTAAAGAGGAGCTTCAGAATATGTACATATATGAACTTGAAGGAGTGCCAAAAGAGGAATCCGACAGGTTGCTAACAAACATAATACAGGGGGATTTAAAACATTTTGAATTTATGCATGTTGCTAAAAATGGCAAAAGATTAAACGTAGAAATTTATGTAAACAAACTAAGTATGGAAAATAAAACATACATTTTGTATACCGTATTTGACATTTCTGAGAAAGTGTTGTTGGCCAAACTTTTTGATATGTTAAAAGAGATAAATACCATACTTATAAGCGTAGATTTAGAGAGTGAGCTTTTTAACAATATAGCTAATACCGTTATAATGTTTGATTTTGATTACGTTGAAATTTTTAAAGCAAAACAAAAAGATAACCTTGAGCTTATATTAAAATCCGGAGTACCTATTGAAAGCCATAGCTTAGAAGAGGAAAAAAGAGCCTTGATTAGCAAATCTGTCGTTGTACAATCTAAGACTACATATTCTAAAGCCTCTATACCCATACTTTCTTATAACGAAGATGAGGCTTTTTATGTTGTCAGTATATATAAAAAAGAATTTCAATTCTTTGATGATTATCATATTCTTAGCATATTAGAAGAGCTTAAAAAAGACATATCTTTTGCGCTTAAGAAAATCTTAGAAGAACAAAACAGCTTTATATTAAAGAACGCTTTAGAAAATTCTAAAGGCTGGGTGCTTATAACCGATGAAGAAGGTTATATTCTATATGCAAATCAAACTGTATGTAAAATATCTTTATTTTCTTGCGAAGAGGTGATAGGCAAGAGACCAAATATATTTAAATCTGGTTATCATGATAACGAGTTTTATAAAAGACTATGACTATGGCAGACAATAAAATCTGGTAATACTTTTGAAGGTATTTTTTACAATAGAAAGAGAAATGGAGAAATTTTTATTTTAGAGGAGTCTATTATACCAATAACATTAAAAGACGGTACCATAAGATATATTGCTATGGCAAAAGATATAACTCAAGAAATAGAGCTTGAGAAAAAGTTAGAACGTTTTAGTTTTATAGATTCTTTTACAGGGCTTTTAAATATAAACGGGTTTTCAAAAGCTATAAACGATAGATTAGAGTATATAAAAAATCAATCTAAAAAAGGAGCCTTGATATTACTTGATATATACGGATTTTCTATATTAAATCAAATATATGGTTTCAACAAAGCAGATGATATCATAAGAAAAGTGGCGAACATGCTAAAAGAGCTTTTAGAACCAGAAGATGTTATAATTGCAAAAATTGGTCCAGATGAGTTTGGCATCTTTAAAGATATAGAGAAAGAAGAAGATTTATTTGCAGTTGTTGATAAAATAAACGATATTTTTGCAAGAGGTATAGAGATAGAACTGGATAATTCCAGAAAATTGGATAAGCTATACATAAATATGGGGATTTCCTTATACGATGAAGATGGAGATAGTTTTGAAAAGCTTTACGAAAAAGCTAGTTTAGCACTGCAAGAAGCCAAAAAGGATGGTGCAGGTAGATATAAGTTTTTCTCTAAGGAGATAGACGTGGTGGTGAAAAGATATGTGGAAGCTCAGGAGCTTGTGGAAAGAGCTTTGGACAAAGGATTGTTTAGATTTTTCTATCAACCTTACTTTGATATTAGAACAAAAGACTTTGTAGGTTTTGAAGCTCTCATAAGAATAATAGATGAAGACGGTAGCGTAATATCTCCTTACAGATTTATTGATTTCTTAGAATCTTCTTCGTTGCTAAATAAATTTCAAGATGTATTTTTAGAGCTTATTAAAAAAGACGTGAAATTTTTAATATCTGAGTCAAAGGGAGAACCTTTCACTACAGCCTTTAACATATCCGCAAACAGCTTCAAAGACGATATTTTTATATCAAGGCTGATGGATTTATGTCAGCGTTTTGGTGCTAACCTTGTGATTGAAATTACTGAAAGAACAGTTTTACAAGATTTTCAGAGGGCGAAAGAGATTTTATCAAGCATTAGAAGTTTTGGGACCAAAATAGCGTTAGATGATTTTGGTACGTATTACTCGTCGCTTTCTTATATAAAGAATATTGAATTAGATATTATAAAGATAGATATATCATTTATAAAAGACATAGTTTTTGATAGAAGAAGTTATGCAGTAGTAAAGGCTATAATAAACCTTGCTAAAGAACTAAATGCTAAAACTATAGCAGAGGGTGTAGAAAAAGAAGAGCAGTATGAACTTCTTAAAGAGGCTAATTGTAATATAGCCCAAGGGTATCTTTTCGCAAAACCAATGCCTATAGAAGAAGCTGCAAAGTATCTAAAAATCTAATCTTTAGTTTTTATGGCTTTTAAGATAATCTATTACT
>CAZDZN010000120.1:0-2969 GCA_964509905.1 uncultured Aquificaceae bacterium | reverse complement strand
CGCTGTGGAGGGGATTTGCAGTCCCGCGCCTCGCCTCTCGGCCACGTCGCCTAAAACTAAATAGATATTATACCATACAATGATTTGATTTCAAGAAGAAGATGAGTTTAAAATATTGCAAACTTAAAGATGTTATAATATATAAATGGGTTTAAGGTTTTTAACGTCTGGTGAATCTCACGGTCAAGCGCTTATATCTATTTTAGAAGGACTTCCGGCAAACCTTGATATAGATTTAGATTTTATAAATAACGAGCTTAGAAGAAGACAGGGTGGATATGGGCGCGGGGGTAGGATGAAGATAGAACAAGACATCGCTAACATCCTTTCAGGGGTAAGGTTTGGCAAAACCACCGGTGCTCCCATAGCCATAGAGATAAAAAACAAAGACTGGGAGAACTGGGAAAGCAAGATGGCGCCTTTTGGTGAAAAACCCCAAGATTTTAAAGATTTCACTCGCCCAAGGCCTGGCCATGCGGATTTAGTGGGTGGCATAAAATACCATCAAAAAGATTTAAGAAATGTGTTAGAACGAGCTTCTGCCAGAGAAACCGCTTCAAGGGTAGCTATTGGTGGGTTTTGTAAGCTTTTATTAAAAGCCTTAAACATAGAGATATATAGCTATGTATTGTCTGTTGGTAAAATCTCGGGTAAACCTCTATATGAAGACCCTTCATTAAACGCCCAAGAAGCGGAAAAATCTGTGATAAGATTTGTAGACCCATCCAAAGATCAACAGGCAATAAAGCATATAGATGAGGTCAAAGAAAAAGGCGAAAGCCTCGGAGGAATATTTGAAGTGATTGCTACAGGAGTACCACCCGGGCTTGGGTCTTATATTCAATGGGATAAAAGGATCGACGGGGATATCGCAAAAGCGATGATGAGTATTCAGGCGATAAAAGGAGTAGAGATTGGTCTTGGTTTTTACGGGGCTACTCTTTATGGCTCAGAGGTGATGGACGAGATAGGATATAACGACGGATATTTTAGATATTCAAATAACCTTGGAGGCACCGAAGGGGGTATGACAAACGGGATGCCAATCATAGTAAGAGCAGCGATGAAACCAATTCCTACTCTTATGAACCCTCTGAGGAGTGTGGATATCATAGACAAAGGGCCCATAAAAGCGAGCAAAGAAAGAAGCGATGTGACTGCTATTGCAGCGGCATCTGTGGTGGGCGAGGCGATGCTTAGTTTTGTGCTCTCTTATCACATCATGGAAAAATTTAGCTCAGATTCTATGGAAGAGCTTATGACAAGATACAATGAATACCTTAACTATATAAGGTCGTTTTGATGAAGATAGTATTACCTGTCACGGATAAAAATTTTGACGAGGTTTTATTAAAAGCCAAAAATGTGGATGTATTGGAGTTTAGGGTGGATGGTTTTTCAAATAAAGACCCGGATTTTGTTTTAGAGCTTTTAGGAAAAGCCTATGAAAAAGGATTCCAGACGATACTTACCATAAGAAGTGAAAAAGAAGGCGGGGTTTATATAGAAAATCGTCTCGAGCTTTTTGAAAAATTAATACCTTATTCAGATTATACGGATATAGAGCTCTCATCTTCTGATATTATAGGATACATCTCAAGCCTCGCCAAAAAACATGGCAAAAAACTCATCATATCTTATCATAATTTTGAAATGACTCCGGCAAACTTTGTAATAAAAGAAATTATAAGAGAAGCCCTAAGATATGGTGATATTCCGAAGATAGCTCTAAAAGCGAACTCTTATGAAGATGTGGCAAGGCTTTTGTGTAGTGCTAAAGATGTAAAAACATCAAAAATTCTAATATCAATGGGAGAGCATGGAAAGATATCAAGGATTGCAGGTTTTGTCTTCGGTTCTTTTGTTACCTACGTATATTTGGAAAAACCAAACGCCCCTGGTCAACTGTCTTTAGAAGAGGCTTTAAACCTTAAAAATATGTTTTACGGAGCTTGACCAAATAGGAAGGGCTACTATGTAAGCCCTAAGCTGCATGTAATAACTCTAAAGATTTTAAATTTGCTATGTTTAAAATATAAACATCTATAGCTTTATTTCTATGATGTAGCATAATGTTTTTTAGAGTGCTTGCGCTTTTATAAAAAAACCAGCAATTACAGCGCCTAATGGGCTTAATGAATGCACAAGAGCATTATTTAATATTTCGCTTATCATATAGCTAACATAATCTTTTAAATCTTTAAAACTCTCTCTATCCATATAAGCGAAATTTTTCATGAGAAAGTCGCTAATATCTTCTATGTATTCTGAGATATCACCAGTCTTTATATTCTTTACAGGATAATAGGTTTTTTGTGGGCTGTAATCAAAATTTAACATAGTGTCTATATAACTGCTTGAAGGATTTACTGGATTGGTAATAATTTTCAGGCTCGGGTTATCAAGTTTTAGAGCTTTTAATATCGCAACCCCTACTGGTTCTATAAAGTTATATTTTGAAATATCCAGAGTATCATCTTTTATATTTACAAAATTCCTAAAATTTTGAAGCATATTATCAAATGTAAAATCCATAGCCTGACCCTACATTATACATATTATATATCAATGCAACGGTTTAGTCTAAGCTTTTGCTGCGTATTCTTCTAGTATTTGGCTTTTAAAAGCGTAAAAACGACCCTCTAAGATGGCTTGACGGGCTTGGTTGGTGAGGTTTAGGAAAAAGTGGAGATTGTGGATGGTGTTTAGTATGTAAGAGGAAATCTCTTCCATCATGAAAAGATGGCGAAGGTAAGCCCGGGAAAAATTCTGACAGGTATAACAAGTACAAGCTTCATCTATGGGTCTTGGGTCTTCTTTGTAGCGCTCGTATCTTATGATAAGTTCGCCTTTTGAGGTGTAAAGAAGTCCGGTGCGGGCGTTTCTTGTGGGTATCACGCAGTCAAACATATCTATACCAAGGGATATGGCTTCTATTATGTCCTCTGGTTTTCCAACACCCATAAGAT
>CAZDZN010000119.1:858-3042 GCA_964509905.1 uncultured Aquificaceae bacterium | reverse complement strand
CTACGCTAAAACTGACATCTTTTAAGACATGCTTGTCTTTGAAAAATACGTTTAAGTTTTCTACTTTTAAAAGCATAATAACATTGTAAATCAACAATCGTTGCCATGTAAAATACAATCAACTAAAAACAGATAGTCATAACCTTTAGAGAATGGGGATATCTTTATGCTAAAATAATCTTATGAAAGCTGTTATATTGGCTGGGGGCTCTGGGACAAGGCTGTATCCTACTACGGCGGTGCTAAACAAGCATCTTTTACCTATATACAACAAGCCTATGATATATTATCCGCTTTCGTTGGTGATGCTTCTTGGTATAAGGGATGTAGGGTTGGTGGTAAATCCTCAAGATTTGGAGAGTTTTAAGCTTTTATTAAAAGATGGATCTCATATTGGTATAAATATAACATATATAATTCAAGAAAAACCAAGGGGATTGGCAGAAGGTATCTTGTTGGCAAAAGATTTTATAAAAGATGATTATGTACTTTATCTTTTGGGAGATAACATATTTTTTGGACACGATTTATTAAAGATAGTAAGCTTGGCAAAAGAAAGGGTTTTAAAAGAAGGCGGGGCATCTATATTTTGTTATCATGTAAAAGACCCAGAGCGCTTTGGTATAGCAGAAATATCAGAAGAGGGTAAAGTGCTTTCTTTAGAAGAAAAACCAAAGCATCCAAAGTCAAACTATGCGGTAGTTGGTATGTATATATACGATAAAGACGTAGTAGATATAGCAAAAGATATAAAACCCTCTCATAGAGGGGAGCTGGAGATTACATCTGTAAACGAGGCTTATTTAAAAGCCAACAAGCTTTATGCTTATATATTGGGAAGAGGTTTTGCTTGGTTTGATACTGGGACTCACGATAGCTTTATAGAAGCATCAGAGTTTGTATCAACGATAGAAAAGCGCACAGGACTAATGATAGGATGTGTAGAAGAAGTAGCTTACAAAAACGGTTGGATAAACAAAGAAAAGCTTTTAGAGTTGGCACAACCACTTAAAAAAACAGATTACGGACAATATTTGATGGAGATAGCACAAGACCATGCCTTTTGAATTTATAAAAACAGACATACCAGAGGTAATACTAATAAAGCCAAAGGTTTTTGAAGATGAAAGAGGTTTTTTCTTAGAAAGCTATAAAAAATCAGAGTTTGAAAAATATGGTATAACAGATATCTTTTTACAAGACAATCATTCAAAATCTACAAAAGGAGTGTTGAGAGGACTTCATTACCAAAAAGAACCAGCAGCCCAAGGAAAGTTAGTAAGATGCATAAATGGTAAAATATTTGATGTAGCTGTAGATATAAGAAAAAATAGCCCCACATACGGCAAATGGATAGGGTATGAGCTTTCAGAAGAAAACAAACTTATGCTTTTTATACCAAAAGGCTTTGCCCATGGATTTTTAACGCTTTCAGAAGAAGCTGAAATAATATACAAAGTATCTGGAGCTGAGTATTCAAAAGAACACGACAGAGGTATCATATGGAACGATAAAACTATAAACATAAAATGGCCTTTAGATGATATAAAAGAGATTATTTTGTCTGATAAGGATAAAAATTTGCCAACTTTAGAAGAGGCGGATAACAACTTTTTATATGGAGGTTAATCTTGAAACTACTTGTGACAGGTGGAGCTGGTTTTATAGGAAGTGAATTTGTAAGAAAAGGCATAAGGATAGGGTATGATATTGTTGTAGTGGATAAGCTAACTTACGCTGGTGATTTAGAAAGACTAAAAGAAGTAGAAAATAAGATTAGCTTTTACAAAGCAGACATTACCAACAAAGAGTTTATGGAGTATATCTTTAAAAAAGAAAAGCCAAATATAGTAGTACATTTTGCAGCTGAAAGCCATGTAGATAGAAGCATATTAGATGCAACTCCTTTTATAGAAACAAATGTAAAAGGCACACAAATACTTCTTGATATAGCAAAAGATGTAGGTATAGATAAGTTTATCAACATAGCCACAGATGAAGTATATGGGGAGCTTGGAGAAGAAGGAAACTTTAGCGAGGATTCACCCCTTGTTCCAAACTCTCCTTACTCTGTCTCAAAAGCATCCGCCGATATGCTTGGAAGGGCTTATTACAAAACCTACAAACTTCCAGTGATAACGGTTAGGCCTTCTAACAACTACGGTCCTTGGCAATATCCAGAAA
>CAZDZN010000119.1:0-848 GCA_964509905.1 uncultured Aquificaceae bacterium | reverse complement strand
GCTTATACCTGTTGTTATTTTAAAAGCTCTAAACGATGAAAAAATACCTGTTTATGGCACCGGTCAAAATGTAAGAGAGTGGCTTTTTGTTTCAGATTGTGCTGAAGCTATTTTTGAGATTTTAGAAAAAGGGAAAATAGGTGAGATATACAACGTAGGAAGCAATCAAGAGAAAAGAAATATAGAGGTGGTAAAAGCTATATTAAAGGTTTTAAATAAACCAGAAAATCTTATAGAGTTTGTAAAAGATAGACCAGGGCATGATTTTAGATATTCTTTAGACACCACGAAAATAAAAAAAGAAATAGGATGGGAAGCAAAAACTACCTTTGAAGAGGGTATAGAAAAGACTGTAAAATGGTATTTAGACAACATAGAATGGACAAACAAAAAGCTTAATTACCTAAAAGAGTATTGGAAAAAGGTATATAGATGAAGTATCTTATAATTGGTAAAAATGGACAACTAGGTCAATCGTTTCAAAAAGCACTTAAAGATGAAAACATGTTAGCGCTTGATAAAGAAGATTGCGATATTGCTGATTTTGACAAGCTAAAAGAGGTGTTTGAGAACTATAAACCAGATATAGTATTAAACTGTAGCGCTTATAACCTTGTGGATAAAGCTGAGACAGAATTTTACAACGCCTATAAGACAAATGCCTACGGGGTAAAAAACTTAGCTTATTTTTGCAAAAAATACAACGCTTATTTTATAACCTACTCCACAGATTATGTGTTTGATGGGACAAAAGAAGGGCTTTACATAGAAGAAGATGCGCCAAATCCATTAAGCGAATACGGCAAAAGCAAACTAACAGGCGAAAGGTGGGTTTTGGAAGAGGGCTT
>CAZDZN010000118.1:0-3151 GCA_964509905.1 uncultured Aquificaceae bacterium | reverse complement strand
GAATGGACAGTCCCTATTTATCTATCCTACGTGTTGTTAACATAATGGCAATTATATTAACATTTTTAAGCTTTTAAAATTGATATCAAGGAAAACTTGACATCAATGATATAATTTGATATATTATTAGTATAAATTTATTGGAGGTAAACTATATGAGTGATGTAAAAATGAAGGCAAGTGAGTATGCAGCGGTGATGTCAGTGTCATTGAATACTGTCAAAAATAGAATAAGGGGTGGTATATTAAATGGGGCTAAAGAGGAGGACGGCATATGGTATGTATATTTAAGTTCTGATGAATACGAAAATCTTCAAGCAAATAAACAAAAGTCCCAAGAAAGAGAGGAGGCTATTACAGATTCCATAGAAAAGTTAAAAGCCTTGCCAGACGGGGCACTTATAGCCACCTATATAAATATTCAAAGATATGCCGAATTTCAAAAACAGGAACTTATGCAAGAACTGTCTAGTTTATATGCGCTTTTAGCAGTGAAAGAAAAAGAGATAGAGATTTTATCAAAAGATCTTCAGCGTTACGCCGATCAAATACAAAAGCTAACAGAAGATAAGAAAAGCTTAAGTGAAAGGCTTGAGAGTATTGTAAAAGATTTAGAAAATTGTAAAAGCGAACATAGGGATTTGCAAAATAAATATCAAAGAGCAGATATAGATATGCAAAAAGCTATCCTTGACAAAGAAAAAGAGATTTTAGAAAAAGAGCGAGAAATAGAGGAGCTAAAGAGAAAGTTAATGTAATCTTAACAAATGTTTTATACTTTATACTTATGCAAAATCCCTTCGAAAGTATTGATAAGACCAAGCTTGGTTGGTATCATGTAAAAAGTCTTATAGTGTCTGCCATCGGCACATTTACGGATGGATACGATCTCACCGCTCTTGGATTGGTACTTCCTTTTGTACTTGGTTCGTTTGGTATAAACTCTATAACATCAAGAGAGGGGATTTTTTGGGCTACATGGCTAAACGCTATACCTATATTTGGATTTTTTATAGGAGCTCCTATTTTCGGGCTTTTATCAAATAGAGGAAGGAAAAAGCTGTATGGATTTGATCTGCTTCTTATGAGTATTGGGGCTTTCATGCAGATATTTGCAAACTCTCTTGATTATTTGACAATATATAGACTTATTATGGGTGTAGGACTTGGAGGAGATTATGTAATGTCTCCTATGATAATATCGGAAAATGCTACCGCAAAGGACAGAGGAAGGCTTTTAGGAATAGGTTTTGGAGGCTTCTGGGTATTGGGATCTTTGATAAGTAGTATAGTAGCACTTATTTTGAAATATTTGGCAAATACTCATATCATATCTTTGGATTTATACTGGAGAATTTTGCTTGGTATAGGAGCTTTGCCTCCTCTTAGTATGGTTTATTTTAGAAGAAAAATGCCAGAGACTCCAAGGTTTATAGCTAGGATATTGGGTGATGCAGAGAGTTTTAGAGAGCTTGTTTTTTATATCTCTAAAAGCCAAATACAAACATATTTAAGTGTAGAAACAAGAACTATTTATGAACTTTTGAAAAAATATTGGCCTTACATAACCCTTGGGTCACTTTTGTGGTTTTTGTTTGATATACCAGCCTACGGGCAGAGTTTTTTTATATCTTATATATCAGATATAATTGGCTTTAAAAATCCTCCTCTTTTACAAGCCATAAGCATAATTTTCGTGTTTATAGGAGCGATACATTTTTGGTATTTACATCCGAGGTTTGGCTCTAAAAATATGCAAAGTGTAGGGTTTTTGGGTATGGGATCTGTATTTTTTGTTTTTGCTGTTTTGATTGAGTTTAATCTTATCAATGCTTTTACAGGAGTGTTTCTTTTTAGCCTTGCAAAATACTTCAGTCAAATTGGCCCTGGTTCTATAGTGGCGGTTGGAGCTTACGGAGTGGAGCTTGTACCTACAAAGATAAGAGGTATTGCAAGTGCCATAAATACGATAGGTGGAAGATTAGGTGTACTAGTATCTACCTTTATACTTCCTAACATGCTTTCTTCTCATGGTGAATCGGCTTACTATTTCATGGGCGTCATAGCGATACTTGGGGCTGTTATCACTTATATATTTGCGCCTGAAACTGCCAATAGAGGACTTGAAGAGATAACAAAAGAGTTAGAATAAAACATTTTTAATGTTAAGAGTTTATAAAATTTTTCAAAAGAATATAGCTTGGTTCTGTTTTATATCTTGCTCTTAGTATGTCTAATAGCTTTAAAAATACATTGTAAGTTAAGAAAACATCATCCTTGGCTCTATGTATACGCTCGTATTTTATATTAAAAAAATCTGCTACTGAGGATAGTTTGTAGGACTTTAAGTTTGGTATTAGTTTTTTGGAAAGCTCTAATGTGCATATACTGGGAGGGTTAAATTTTTTTTGAAGATGTGTTTGATATATATTGTTTAAAAAAGATCTGTCAAAGTTTATGTTATGTCCTACCACAATGTTGTCTTTTATAAAGTCATCAAATTCGTAGATAATATCTTCTATCTTAGGCCTTCCTATGAGCATGGAATTTGTAATACCTGTAATTTCGACGATATGTTTTGGTATGAAGTATCCAGGGTTTATAAGATGGTGAAATTGTTTTGTTATACGCTCTTTTTCCACCAAAAAAGCACATATTTCTATAATTGTATTTTCTTCCGGCCTTAAACCAGTAGTTTCTACATCAAGTACTACATAAACATCATTGGCTAACGCTTCAGTCAAATATGTCATTGGAAGAATACTTGTATGTATGACTCCTTTTTAAGTTTTTTCAAAAGCTCATCGTATTTTTTCTCCATCTTTTTTTCCAAAAGTTCTTTCTTCAATTTGTCCAAATCTACATTTTTATAAACTACTTTTATATCTTTTACCTTTGCAACATATATGTTGTTTTTGCCTTCTGCAAAAACTATGTCCCCTTTTGAAGCTTTCCATACTTGCTCATCAAGACTTTTTTTCAAATCTCCTTTTGATACCTCCATATCTTGCACCGTTAGGTTCAGCTTATTTGCTATACCCTTCAAGCTTGCAGTTTTATTGAGTATTTTGCTTAGCTTATTTTCATCTTTTTTAGGGACTATGAGAAGTTCGATATCTCTTTCTACTTTTGGTTTTTCATATTTTAATTT
>CAZDZN010000117.1:0-3189 GCA_964509905.1 uncultured Aquificaceae bacterium | reverse complement strand
AGATATGCCTTTTATAAGTTCTATAGGAAATTTTATATAATCTGGTTCTATCTGGCTTAGTATGTTTAAAGAGTTGTAGCCTGTTCCGAAATCGTCAAAAGCTATGCCAAAACCTATAGACTTGTAATACTCTATAATTTCTTTTAACGCTTCTATATCTTCAAATTTTTCAGACTCTGTAATTTCTAAAACTACATTCTCTGGTTTCAAATTGTTTTGAAGTGCTACATTTAACGTAAAGCCCCTTTTAAAAAATCCATTGCTTGAAGAATTTGGGTTTATGTTTATGAAAAGCTTAAAACCCTTTTGTTTGTATTGGCATATAGCCTGTTCCCTACATGTGGCATCAAGCATGTATTCTATGCCTATCTCTTTTGCTATATCAAAAGCTACTTTCGGATATATGTAATGCTCATTGTGTCTTATTCTAAGAAGTGCCTCGTAGGCGTATAAAAAACCATCTTTGTTTGAGAATATTGGTTGATAGAACATAACTATTTGTTTCTTTATCAACAGCCTCAAAAGTTCTATATTTTCGTTTATGTATTTTGTACGTTTAAGACATGCTTTATCATCAATTAGGAAATATTCATACTCTTGTAAAATGTTATCTTCTATTAAATCTTCTATATTTTCATATATTTTTGTTAAAGATTGTGATAGTTCTTTATCAAAGAATACTACCTTCATAAGCAATACCTCCTATGGGTTTCTTCTATATATTTTTTTATTGTGTTATATTCATGTTCTTCCAATACTTTCTTTAAAAATTCACAGGCTTTCTTATCTATTACCACCAATGCATTTATTGCAGATTGTATCACCATTGGGTTATCTTCTTTTAGTATTATGTCTTTTACAAAAGGAATAGCCATTTTTATGTTTTTTGCTTTTACTACGTCTAAAGCTGTAATTCTATAGTCTGCTATAGGATGATTAAGGGCTATTATCAATTTAGTTTCATAGGGTAATTTTATAAAATTTTCTATGTTATATCCACAATGGGGGCAAACCTTATCTTCTTGGCTTACAGCGTTCCAACACATCGGACAGAAAAACACAAAATTCTTATCAGTGCTTGTGGGCTTTAACCTTATGTTTGCTGGTTTATAGCTTTTAAGAAAATCAAATATATCTAAATCCACTTTTTTAAACTCTAAAGAAAATACGGCTAAGTAAAAAGGTTCGTATATTTCTATGCTATCCACCACTTCATCATTTAATATTTGAAATACCTTTTTACCATTTTCTAAATATATTTGAAAGTATCCGCTTGGAAACATACCTTGAGCAATTATATTTTTTAAATCAAGCCCAAAATCAAGACTTTTTATAACCTCATCTTCTTCCAAATACAAGAGTTTATGCGATGAAGCGTATACTTCCACCGTATCTTCTGGAAGCTTATAGAAGTTCATATTCACCATCTTGTCAGATATCTTTTGCACCAAAAAGCTAATGGCTGGTTCTTGCTCTAAATCTCCAAATTTTACATTAATGATATCACCGTTTTTAAAGTACAAAAAACTATCTACTCCTAAGAACTTTGATTTTATTTCCAAAAAACCGCTTAATTTATTAGCTTTTATACTTTCTAACACTTCAGAAAAGTCTGCTCTCGTATCTGTAGAGGATATCCACATCTTATTTATACGAGGATTTATAACTTTTATATCATCAGTTTTACCTAAGTGGGATTTGTAAAAATTGCAGTCCAAATTGTAAACTTTCACGTTTGCTGGTAGTTTTAAGCTTTTAATATCATATATCAAAGTATCTTCTTTATCTATTACAAAACAGTCAAAAGATGCTTTTACCATCTGTTCAAAAGCCATAAACTCTTCTTCTTTTTCTAAGTAAACCTCTAAGTTGGGTTCTAACAGTAAAAGCGCTCGCTCAAGTTGCATATTGACGATTTTCTTCTATACTTTTTTCTAAAAATTCTATTGCCTTTGGAGACAATAGATGTGAAAGCTTTTCTTTAAGACTGAGCGGTGTAACTATCTCTTCGTTAGCTCTAGAATATTTCTGGTCGCCGCCAAACTTCTCGGCCTTAAAATAAAATAGCATATTATAATCTTTGTGGTATGTAAGTATATGGTATATACCATTTTCAAATACCGATAGCAAAAGCTCTTCTCCCTCTTCCAAAAGATGTTTAATCTCATCAAAATATTTCATGGCTAACTACCTCCTTTAAAATTTAAATTAAGGCAAAAAAGTTAATTTTTGGTTAACATACCTAAATTTTTTTATGATAGCGCCGATAAGTTTTAATTTGTCTAATATGACAACATCTTAATGTATGTTAATAAAAAATTAACAGAATGAAAATAAAATTATAGTAAAAGGAGGTACTTATGAAAACAAAACTAAGATATGTGTATATATTTAGTCTGGCTTTGATTGGCTTTACTTATGCTGAAACCCCAACTCTTAATGTAGAAGTGAATGCAAACAAAACAAAAAACAACACTAGCGCTCTCATAAAAACTAAAAAGTATACAAAAGCCAAAGAAAAGGTGGAGAAAAAACTAATAAACAAATTAAACGTAGGTGGTGCCAACATATACCAAGCTTTAGAGCTTTTACCCTCTATCAATTTTCAAACTCAAGACCCATACGGTTTATCTGGTGGCGAAGTCACCATCAGAGGTTTCAACAACAGCCAGATAGGTGTCACCATAGACGGCATGCCCCTGAACGACTCTGGAAACTTTGCTATATATCCACATGAATATGCGGACATGGAAAACATAGAAGCTGAAACTATCACAAGAGGAGGCACTGGTAAAACCTCACCTCTTTATTCTGACTTAGGCGGAAGAATCGCTCTTAGGACTATTCCCCCAAGAGATAAGCTTGGGTTAGAACTAGAGCAGATATTTGGCTCTTTTGGATTTGAAAAAACCTTTGCTCGCATAGATTCTGGCTTACTACCTCTTATGAATTCAAAATTTTTCATATCTTTTTCTCATGCTCAAGCAAACAAATGGAAAGGTCCTGGTCAAAGCCCAAAGTTTAGAGACCATGTAGCTTTTGGCTGGGTGGCAAATTTAGATAGGCTACATGTGGATTTTTATATGGATGAAAACGACCAGCTAAACTATTATTATAGAGGCCTTAGTTATCAACAAGCTCAAAACTTGAGCACATACAAAGACTTTGATTACAACGGTTCTCTTACTG
>CAZDZN010000116.1:1401-3243 GCA_964509905.1 uncultured Aquificaceae bacterium | reverse complement strand
TTTCACATCTTCAAAAGTGGCCATATTGTAGTTTATAAAAAAGTTTGCGTGCTTTTGAGAAAAACCTATATATTTTAAGCTATATCCTTTTAACCCTGCTTCTTCTAAGAGCTTACCTGCATAATGGTTTTGTGGATTCTTAAACGTAGAACCGGAGGTTGGTAAATTTAGTGGCTGAGCGGATATCCTTTTTTGGTTTATCCCTTGGACAAGAGTTTTTACATCCACAGACGTTTTTTCAAACTCAAACTCTCCGTATAATATTGGTTTGTTTTCAAACTCCGTGTGTCTATATCCATATCTTATCCGCTCTTTTGGTTTGTATACAATTTCATCGTCTTCTATATACCACACACCTTTTATAAAATCAAAAATCTCTATCCCGTAAGCCCCAGCGTTCATAGCTATTGCCCCGCCCACGCTTGCTGGAAATCCACTTAATTTGTATACATCTTTTAGATTATTCTCCACACTTATTTTTATGATGTCTTTTAAAGGTACTCCGGCTGAGGCTTTTACGAAAAACTTATCTTTATTTTCTTTTATATCTATATTATAAAAATGTTTTGTATTTATGATAATACCGTTATAATTTCCGAATATCACATTTGAGCCTCTCCCCAATATATAAATGTTATCGTTTTTATACTTTTTGTATAATTCTAAAAACCCTTTTTCAGTATCTGGAAAGGCCATACATTTTGCAATTCCACCTACTTTTATAGTAGTAAAATTTCTTAAATCTATGTCAGTTTCTATCATCATAAAAATATCTTAACATAAAAGGTTTTGATATAATTTATTATTATGGATTTCGAGGTAGAAAAACTTTATAGATTGTTAAGAGCTATAAACCAAATCATACTAAAAAGTATGGCTATCCAAGAAGGTGCCCAGGATTATCTTTTTCGAGAATTATGTGATACCGTAGCAAAGTATTTTGTAAAATTTTCTTGGATCGGGCTTTACAAGGATGGAAAAATTATACCAGTTTATCATCCTAAAAATATTCCAAATGAATACAAAGATTATATGAGATTTTTAGAAATACCTGTTGATGAATCGGATATAAGGTCGAAGGGTCCAGCTGTTACATGTTTTAAAGAGAATAAAGTAGTACTGATAGAAGATATTTCAAAAGACCTTTCTATGGAGTTTTGGAGACAAGAGGCTCTTAAAAGAGGTTTTCAGTCTAGTGCTACGATACCCATAAGAAAAAATGGTAAAGTCATAGGTGTTTTTGGGATGTATGCTGGAGAAGTGGATTTTTTCCAAGAAGAAGAGAGAAGCTTACTTGAGGAGCTTTCTTACGATATAGAGCTTGCTTTGAATGAGACAGAAAATGTGAAGTTCATAAAGAGTATAGAGTCTGCCCTATCAAAATTTATAGATGTGTTTATAATAACTGATGAAGATTACAATATATCTTATATGGGACAAAAAACATTGGGGTTTTTTGGTTATAAAGAGGACGAGGTTTTAGGCAAAAGCATAGAAGTCTTACGTGGAATAGCTAAGGAAGATGACTTGTTTAAAATAACTTATGGAAACTATCATATCAAAATAAAGGAAAGTTTGTAAAAAGAGGGTGAGTTAGCGGTGTTATTTTATGTAGAGCAAAAAATAAGGATATATTTATAGATTTAATAGCTTTTAAGATAAAAGATTTTGGGATTATATACATAGGGAAAGACATATCAAAAGAAAAGGCCTTGGAAGAAGAGCTTCATTTTGTCTTAAATCAAGATCCTATTACTGGTTTATTTTCCTACACATTTCTTATGACAGAGCTCGATAGATACGTAAAAAGAGCTGTGGAGCTATGCCAGATGGATGTTGACG
>CAZDZN010000116.1:0-1360 GCA_964509905.1 uncultured Aquificaceae bacterium | reverse complement strand
GGGGGGGGGAGCAGACCGTGGCGTTTAGTATGAATGAGCGCGGAACATTGAATAGAATAGGGGCCTTTATTTTAGCGGATATTTATAGATTTACATATATAAATGATGTTTATGGATTTGATACCGGGGATAGAGTACTTAAAACGATTGCAAGTAGATTGAAATACATTTTTAGACCTACTGATATAATAGGAAGAGTGGCTTCTGATACGTTTGGTATTATACTTACAGATCTAAGGGACAAAGAAGATGTGATAATGCTTATAGATAGGCTTAAGAAAGTTTCCGAGCAGCCTATAGATGTTGATGGACATAAGATAAGCATATCTATGCAACTCGGGATAGCTATATTTCCAGACAATGGTACATCCGCTAAAGAAGTATATAGAAGCGCAGATATTTCTTTGGCAAAAGCTAAAAAAGGTACGGAATGGGAGTATGTGTTTTTTAGCGATGAACTCAATGTTAAAGCTTCTCAGTTTTTACTTTACAAAAGGCATTTAGAAGAAGCTTTTGAAAAAGATGAGTTTGTGGTATACTATCAACCGTATTTTGATGCAAGAACTCTTGATATTACGGGTTTTGAGGCTCTTACAAGATGGAAATCATCAGAACTGGGATTTGTACCACCAATCCAGTTTATACCTATTTTAGAAGAAACAGGCCTTATATCGAGATTAGAATTTTGGCTTGTAAACAGGATTTGCAAAGACATAGAGCTTCTTCTTGATAAATTCGTGGATAGTTATTTCAAACAAATCCCCCCTGTAGCTGTGAATATATCCCCTTTATCGTTTAAGAATGAAGATGTTTATGAAAAAATAGTAAACATTGTATCTCAATATAAAAAACAGGTTACAGGTCAGTGTTTGAATATAGAGATTACCGAGGGCCTTTTCTTAGAGGATTTTGATAGAGCTATAAATACACTTCATAAATTTAAAAATGCGAACTTTAGAATATCGATGGATGATTTTGGCACTGGATACAGTTCGTTTTCTTATTTAAAAGATTTGCCTATTGATAATATAAAAATAGATATATCTTTTGTTAAAAATATACTGCAGGATAAAAAAACCGAATCCATAGTTAAAACAGTAATAGAACTTGCTCACAACCTTGGCATGAAAACCATAGCCGAAGGTGTAGAAACCAAAGAACAGCTCGAGCTCTTAAAGGATTTGGGATGCGATAACATACAAGGTTATCTTTTGGCAAAACCCATGCCTTTTGAAGATCTTCTTGCTTTTATTAAAAGCCGGAAAAACCAAAATATCTGATATAAATCACTGAGTATACAATTGCTAAAGTTTTGAGTTTTTGATATAATATATAAATTTAGAAGGGTCCGTAGCTCAGT
>CAZDZN010000115.1:2575-3329 GCA_964509905.1 uncultured Aquificaceae bacterium | reverse complement strand
GGCTTCAAAGGCAAGTGGTGGTTCAACAAGAAATGGTAGAGATAGCAATTCAAAACGTCTTGGTGTGAAGGCTTTCGGTGGACAGCTTGTAAAAGCTGGTTCTATTATAATTCGTCAAAGAGGTACAAAAGTCCACCCCGGCAAGAATGTAGGCCTTGGCTCTGACTACACGATATACGCTTTAAAAGATGGGATTGTTAGGTTTGAAGAAAAAGGCCATAAAAAATTTGTAAGGATAGAGCCGGTGGAAGTAAGTGTATAGGACAAGAGAGGAAAAACAAGTTCATAAGTCCGCCACGGCGCAAAAAGAGAGCACTAAAGACAAGATAGTAGAAATAGCGGCGGAGCTTATAGCTCAAGAAGGTCTTAGGGGTTTTACTGCCAAAAACATAGCTTCTAAGCTAAACATTACTGATGCCGCTATTTTTAAACATTTTAAGGATATGAACGACATCGTCCAAACCGTGGTAAAAAAATATACCAACGAATGTCTTAGCTCTATAAGGCTTATTATTTTTGACGCAAAGCTAAGTATTCAAGAAAAAATAGATAGAATAATGGATACTCATCTTGATATGCTTGAAAAGAGTAAAGGAGCAATTCCGGTGCTGTGTTTTGAGCTTTCAAGGTCAAACTTGTACGATACAAGGGCTGTCTTGAATTTTTTAGAGAATTACTTTGATCTCATCAGTGTTCTTCTCCATAGAGGTATAGAAGAAGGTATTATAAGAAAAGATATAAATATAGAAGAAGC
>CAZDZN010000115.1:0-2565 GCA_964509905.1 uncultured Aquificaceae bacterium | reverse complement strand
AATAAAGGGAGATTTAAATGTAGAGGAGGCTGCTTTTACATTTTTAGGGCTTTTACAATCAAGGGTATTTATATGGTTTTTAAGAGGCAAAGAAGGTGATATTATAAAAGATAAAAAAACTCTTAAAATGCTCTTTGAGGAGGGATTGTTTGGTGGTAGTTCATAAGTATTTTGTAGTACATGGGCACTTTTATCAGCCTATAAGGATAAATCCTTTCCTGGGGGAATTACCTATTGAGCCTTCTGCTTATCCTTACGAGAACTGGGATAAACGTATTTTAAGAGAGTGCTATCTTCCTAATACTTTTGCTCATGTTAAAGATGAGGACTTGGTGATAGATATTGTCAACAATTATAAAAATATTAGCTTTGATATGGGCTATACGCTTCTTGGCTGGCTTGACCAAAATGCTTCTTGGCTTTTAGGCATATTAAAAGAAGCTTCTTCAAACGCTTTGGCACTTTCTTTTAATCATACTATACTACCACTTGATCCGAGTTTTGATAAAGAACTTCAAGTATACTGGGGCATAAAAACACATGAGCATTACTTTGGAGAAAAGCCAAAAGGCATGTGGCTTCCAGAGTGCGCTGTAAATTTGGAAACTTTGGAGATATTTTACCAGTACGGCATAGAATATATTATCCTTGCCCCTCACCAGGTTTCCAATAAAACTTCAAAAAACTACGGACACATAAAACTAAAAAATGGCAATATAAAAGTGTTTATATACGATGGGATTATATCTGCAAAGCTATCTTTTGAGGATCTACTCACAGATGTGAATAAATTGGAAGAGGCTTTTAAGCAATCTGGAGATATGATACCTATTGTGGCTACAGATGGAGAGACCTTTGGTCATCACAAAAAATTCGGTGAGATGGGGCTTGCATATCTATCAAAAATAATCTCTTTAAAAGCCCTAAACCAACTGATAGAAGAACTAAAAGATTTTGATTATGAATTTGAGGTAATAGAAAACACTTCTTGGAGCTGCCCTCACGGGATAGAACGTTGGAGAACTCACTGCGGATGCAATTCTGGAGCTCATCCAGACTGGAATCAATACTGGCGAGCACCTCTTAGAGAAGCCCTTGAATTTTTAAGAAGGGAAGGTTTATCTTTATTGGAAAAAGTTTTATTGGATTTTAAGCTAAAAAAAGATGTTTTGTTTGATTATATAGATATAATACTTGGTGTAAAAGATGTAGAGACATTTTTAACAGAAAAAGGTATAAAAAAAGAAGAAGATCAGACTAAAATTGCAAAGCTCCTAAGTGCTTATAAATGCGTGCAGTTTACTTTTTCATCCGATGCTTGGTTTTTTGATGATGTTTCCGGCATAGAGGTCCAGCACGCCCTTGAAATGGCGAAGTATGTGATATATACATTAAAAGATTATGAGGATCTGGAGATTCCTTTTGTAAACATATTAGAAAAAGCCAAAGGCAACACCAAAGAAAGACCCACTGCCAAAGATGTTTACATAAAAGATGTTAAGGTTTATAAACTTGAGGACATAGCCTATACTATAGCGATTATGCATTATTATGGATATTTAGAATCTGAGGGCAGTTTTACTAAATTCCGCTATGAAGTTAACAACCAAGATAATTATATTTATATTTTTATTAAAAACCTTGAAACTCTTGAAAAAAATTCCTTCGAATTCAATATAAGAGATTTTGATGTTTATAAGCTTTTTAGCACATTTAGAAAAAGGCTTGTAGAGTTTATTTTAGAAAAGAATACGGAAAAATACATAGAGCATTACGAAATGCTATTAGAAGATATTGGCTCGAAAGTGCACAACATAGAAGCTATGTCAGAGTTTATCAAACAGCAGAAAGAATTTTTGGAGTCCATATCAAAGGAAATCCTCGTTTATATGTTTAAGCATGATAAGGAGATAGAAAGCATAAGTTCTTTATACAACAAACTGCTCAATATGAATATCAATCCAAAGACAAGGTATATATCTATAGAGGGCACAAAGTATATTTTTAGGCAAGCAAAAAAACTTCCAGACAATGAAAAGGAATTTTTAAAGATTTTGGCTTTTGTGAGACTTTACAATAAAAATGAGCAAGATCCGTCTCTTATGATGGGTATATGGGAAGCTCAAAATGAAGCATGGTTTAAAAAAGACTTGATACAAAATAAATCTATCTTAGATGCACTACATCTTAGCTACTGAATATGATTAAATACCACCAAACAATTTATGAAAAGTTTATACTTTTTTTATAAAAATACGATATAATATATATGGCTTGACAAAAGCCCTTTTGGATGTTATACTTTAATTAAAGGAGGAGAAAGCTATGAATAGGTTTCTTACGATCCTGGCTCCAGCCATAGGATTGGGATTTATGCTCTATGCGGCAAGTGCTCATGGGAACGAAGGAGCGGGAGTATATGTTAACCCGCAGCCAAATACTTGTAATGATGGTGCATACTGGATAACTTGTATTGATATTAACAAGATTAAAGCTCTTGGTAAAGAGGAGCACAAACCAGCCCCACCACCCCCTCCACCTCCACCACCACCCCCTCCACCTCCA
>CAZDZN010000114.1:1904-3366 GCA_964509905.1 uncultured Aquificaceae bacterium | reverse complement strand
AAGATGTATGCTTTATAAGCAAAAAAGACAAAATAAATATAAGCTCTTCATCAGAAAGCTGTGTTCAAAATGTAAAAGATAAGGAAGAAAAATTTCCCATATTTGAAGCTTTTTATCTTAAAAGCCCAATATACCATAAAAATGTAGAAGACATAGAAGATGGGTTTGTAAAAGAAAGCCTTTTGAAAAGAGGAACTGTCTCATCCTTCGCAGTACCCATATTGAAAAATGGTAAGCCATACGGAGCTCTTTGTATGTGCTCAAACATCAAGGATTACTTTGAAGATTATGGACTTTTCATCGTACAGCTCAAAGAAAAGATAGAAAATGCGTTAAAAAACATAAGCATAAAAAAAGAACTAAACTATAGAAACGAGCTTTTTAAGAGCATAGCGGAAAATACTCAAATAGGTGTTGTTGTATTTGATATAGACAATATTTATTATACAAACAAATACTTTTTTGAGCTTTTAGGATATAAAGACGAGGAAACAAAAGAGATGAGTATATTTGATGTGTTTTCTCCAATACACACAAAAGACCTCATAGAAGCCTTCACAAACAAAAAATCAATGCTTTTACAAGAGTTTAACCTAATAAACAAAAACAACCGCCTTGTATATGTAAAGGGCTCTTTAACCATAACAAATGACCTAAACGATAAAGATATCGCTATATTTAGCTTTATAGATACTACACAAGAAAAGCAGCTAAGGGATATACTAACACGGGAGAAAAAAGTATTAGAAAGCATATTAGGCAAAGCAAACTTTGGAGCTTTTATATTTAAGCTGAAGAATTTAGAAAATTTAGAGATAGAGCTTACATATAAAAATAGATATTTTGATAACATGATAAAAAATCAAGATATAAAAACCTTTGAAGACTTTCTTATATTAGACGATGATAAGAAAGAACTAATAAAGAGTTATCTAAGAAAAATGATGGTAGATGAGAGCGGTCTTTTTAGTATAAGCGATGTTGCTATGAGACAAGATGAAAATATTGTGCTAAAACTAAATATGAACCGAGTAAATCAAAACCATGAAACGCTGATACTTTGTATACTCCAAGATATCACAGAGGAATCAAAGACCATAAGATATTTTGAAGAACTATCCACAAAGGATGCTCTCACAGAAGTATGCAATAGAAGATGTTTAGAAGAAAAGTTAGAAGAATACATAACTCTTGCAAAAAGATACAATAGACCTTTAAGCGTTATCATGTTTGATATAGATTTTTTCAAGCATATAAACGACTCTTATGGACATGATGTGGGAGATGAGGTTTTGAAAACCATAGCAAAGATAGCATCATCAAACATAAGGGCTACTGATATATTGTCAAGATATGGCGGTGAGGAGTTTATTATAATAGCACCAGAAACTACTTTAGAAGATGCAAAAACCTTAGCCGAAAAACTAAGACAAGAAATAGAAAGATTTTTATTTGAAGAGGG
>CAZDZN010000114.1:0-1894 GCA_964509905.1 uncultured Aquificaceae bacterium | reverse complement strand
GCGTTGCATCGCTAAACCAAGACGATACAAAAGAAACTATCCTAAAACGAGTAGATGACGCTCTATACCAAGCAAAAAGAACCGGAAGAAACAAAGTAGTGGCCTCGCAAGAGGCTTATTGAAATGCATATATTTGGAAAACCAAGTGGCCTGAAAGGCTTATTAAGATGCATATAAGCTAAAAGAAAGAATGGCCTTTTAGCAATATATTAAACATCAACACATGTTATAATAACTTTATGAAAAAGCTTATAGCTGCTAATTGGAAAATGCATAAAACCTACGATGAAGCTATATCTTACATAAACGAAATGTTGGATAAAAATATAGACTTTGAGAGAAAAGATGTTCTTATATATCCGCCATTTTTATATATATGCGAGGTTTCTAAGCTTTTAGAAAAATCAAATATAAAAGTAGGGGCTCAAAACGTATATTATGAAAAGAAAGGGGCTTTCACTGGAGAAATCTCACCAGTGATGGTAAAATCTTGCAAAGCTGAGTATGTCCTGATAGGACATTCAGAAAGAAGACATATATTTAAAGAATCCGATGAGCTAATAAGAAAAAAAGTAATATCTACTTTAGAAGAGGGGTTAAAAGTAATGCTTTGTGTAGGAGAGACGTTAGAAGAAAGGGAATCTCAGCTTACTTTTAAAGTAATAGAATCTCAGTTAAAGCTTGCTTTGGCAGGGTTGGAAGATTTGTTCCACAACATAGAAATAGCCTACGAACCTGTCTGGGCAATAGGTACCGGCAAGTCGGCAAACCCTGAGGATGCATCAAAAATACATAGCTTTATAAAAGATATATTAAAAGACATAGCAAAAAAAGATGCGGATGTAAGAGTTTTATACGGGGGTAGCGTAAACCCGCAAAACGCCAAAGAGTTCTTAAAAGCCGAAAACGTAGATGGGCTTTTAGTAGGTGGCGCAAGTTTAGACCCAAATACATTTTTAGAAATAATAAACGCTTGCTAATTAAACAATTAAGAATTCTTATTAAGACTTTTCAAACACCAGCAACCCTACCATACCAAAAATAAAAATCTTTCTGTTTATGAGCCTAAACCCGTAGGATTCACAAAGATTCTTTATCTCTTCGGTGGATAGGCTATTTTCCAAAGAGTGTATGAAAAAGTCCCAATTTTTGTTGCCAAAGATGGCGATACCAACGGGTCTTAAAAATGTTTTTGATATTTTAGCAAAGAAATCCATACCTACAAACTTTGTGGTATCAAGCACTACAAACCTACCGCCTTTTTTCAAAACCCTGTTTATCTCTTTTAGCATAGATTCTTTGTTTGTTATATGTCTAAAAACCAAAGACATCGATATGTTATCAAAAACTCCATCTTTGAAAGGCATGTTCTCAGCGGATGCTATAAACAAATAAATAGGTTTTCCCTTTAGCTTTTCTTTGGCTATCTTCAGCATCTTTATAGATAAATCTATACCAAAACCGGTTTTTATTTTATTTTGCTCAAAAGCCCTAAAAATAACGTCTCCAGTGGCAGTACCAATATCCAACATGTTGCCAGATTTTAATTCATAGGCTATGCTTTTATTTGTTTTGACCAAGGCTTATAAATCCCACAAATTTATCGTAAGCTCCAGATATTGAATCAAAAATATTTGCAATATTTTCAAAATTCATACAAATATGATATCATATTAATATGATAAAGATAAAAGGTATAACGCTGCCTGTTGTAAGCTTGACACTTTCGTTAAAAGATACTACAAAAGAAAACCTTATAAGTGAGCTTATAGAAAAGGTAAACTCGAACATATTCTCAAACAGCTATTTTCTCATAGAAACAGATGAAAGTATAGACAAAAAAACTCTAAAACAAATAGAAAAACTATTGGAAGAAAAAGACGTTAAAAGCATA
>CAZDZN010000113.1:0-3469 GCA_964509905.1 uncultured Aquificaceae bacterium | reverse complement strand
TATAACCATGGGTATACCAAACTTTTGGCTTACAGGGTTTGCCAACGGGCTAAGAGCTTTTACAACGTCGTTTGTATCCTTTGTTTTATACATTTTTAAGCTAAAAGCTAAATTTGGTATATCTATACTTTTTAAAAGTTTTTGGATTTTATCAACAGAAACTCCTATATCAGATATTATGAGAGCGTTTGAGGGCATATACACGGTAGCATTTCCATATTGGCTTAGAAAAGGCCTTACAGCGTTCAAAAGTATTTGGGCGTTTGTATGGGCAAAGTATATGTAAGTTTCTACCGATGGGCTTGGGAATGCTTTTTTTGTTATATTGGTACTAAAAGAAGAAGCCTCTTTTATCGGTACTATCTTGTAAAAGTTTTTATATCTTACTACGGTGTATCCATCTAAAGCTAAACTTGTTAAAAAAAGATGCCAAGCATCCTCTACGCTTACAGGTTTTTTGGAGCTAACGGTAATTTTAGGAAGATTTCCACTTGCTCCTACTACTATAGTTTTACCAGTGAGTTTTGACATAAACTGAGCTATGTCTTCTATGCTTTGATTTTGAAAGTTTAGCACTACCATTTTGTTGAAATATTTGTTGTTTTCCTTTCCGTAGGCTACGCCAAACGTTATAAAAACCCATAAAACAAAAAATATATTCAAACAACTTATCTTTTTGAAAATCTTCATTATAGTTATTATACACAAGTTTTTATATGAACTAGGTATATTGTTAGCACTTACGCTAAGCGGTAGACTTGTGAACCGTGGCAGACTTGTTAATCGTGGCAGGCCTAACCTTTAGTCATACGCTATATCCTTTTTTCTAAGCTTGTAAAAAATCTTAACAGAGCTAAGTGTTTATGTGGGCTTGTATGCTTTTAAAATATAATCCTTGACAAAGGTGAAAATATGCTATAATGATTAATCTATCTTTTTCTGGAGGTATTTTTATGAGTGAGCAGGATAGCAAATTCCGAAAGCGTGTGGGTGGCGCTGGTAATTTTGAGCAAGTTAGTTGCTCCACATCTTTTGTTGCGTTGATACCAAGGGAGGTATTGAAATGGCAAAAACCCTCGGACTCCATATTATAGCTGACCTTTATGGAGTAAGCCCTGATCTTATAGACAGGGAAGAAGATATTAGACATCTTCTTGAAAACTCAGTTAAATCAGGCAATCTAACCAAAATTTCTTCTCATTTTTACCAGTTTAACCCTCATGGTGCTACAGGCGTTATCCTGTTGGCAGAATCTCATATATCAATCCATACTTGGCCAGAGCATGGCACTGCAACGGTGGATGTATTTACTTGCGGTGATCCATCAAAGGCTTATAGAGCTATGGATTATATCATTGAATCACTGTCTCCCTCTCATGTGGATAAAAAAGTCTTTGATAGAGGTATTATAGAAAACTCTGAGAGGAAGGATGTGCTTTGGATAATGTCGAAAGCTGGCTGCTGTTAAAATCCATAAAAGGGGTTGGCAACAAATTCCTTTTTAAAGCTTTTAGACATTTTGATAGCGTAAAGAATATACTTAAAGCTGATAAAACTGCTTTGGAGTCTATATTGGGCTCCAAAGCCAAATATATATCACCTGATAACTTTGATTTAGATAAGGCAAATAAAACATTTCAAACTGCTAAATCCTTAGGTTTAGACATTATCCTATGAAGACGAAGATTATCCTAAAAATCTATTTTCTTTACCAGATCCACCTCCTATTTTGTTTGTAAAAGGTGATAAAAACTTCTAAAAGATAGAACTATATCCATCGTAGGCTCAAGAAAAGCCACGCCAAACGCCATAAATATGACGAAAAATCTTGCGGGAAGCTTAAGGATACCAGTGGTTTCTGGTGGTGCAGAAGGTATAGACATGGTGGCTCATCTGTGGGCTCTTAAATCTGATATTCCCACTATCATGGTGCTTAGTTTTGGCTTTTTGTATTTAAGGACTAAGATCGTTGAAGATATAATAAACAAAAACGGAACTATAATATCAGAGTTTTTACCCTTTGAAAAGCCATCAAAATTTACGTTTCCTCAGAGAAATCGTATAATAGCCTCTTTGGGGGAATTTCTTTTTGTGCTTCAAGCCTCTTCTAAAAGCGGAGCGTTGATAAGTGCGTATTGGGCTTTTAAACTAAATAAAAAAATATACGCCTACATAGGAAATCCTGTGGAAGAGTTTGAAGGATGTTCTATATTGGTTAGAGAAAATATTGCAAGGCTTTTTATATCAAAAGCTCAAATACTATCAGATTTAAATCTCAACACAAAATCTCTTAAGGAGGAAGGCCTTGTATCTTTTATAGATAAACCTTATACTTTTGAAGAGCTTCTCAGCAAAACTGGTTTTGATGAGGATAAACTAACGATGGAACTTACCATGTTAGAAATAGAAGGGCTTATAAGAAAAGAAGGATATTTTATTAGAACCTAATAATTGTGGTATACTTGTAGCCGTGGTAGACTTGTAGAGTTTTCATATTAAATAAATTTGACAAGATTATCTAAAAGCCATATATTTTATATATGGAAAGCTTGGAAGAAAGAGTAGAAGTCATTGAAGTGGCAGTTCAGAAAATATCAGATAAAATAGATAAGCTTACAGATGTTATTTTTGAGCTATTTAAAGAAAACGACAGACGCTGGAATGAAAAACTGCAGAAAGAAAGAGAAGAACGAGAAGAAGAGTTTAGAAGAGAAAGAGCCCAAAGAGAAGAAGAGCGTAAGAAAGACGCAGAGAAAAGAGAAGAAGAGCGTAAGAAAGACTGGGAAGAATGGAACGCAAAACTGCAGAAAGAAAGAGAAGAACGAGAAGAAGAGTTTAGAAGAGAAAGAGCCCAAAGAGAAGAAGAGCGTAAGAAAGACGCAGAGAAAAGAGAAGAAGAGCGTAGAAGAGATAGGGAAGAATGGAAAGAAGAAAGGAGAGAAGAAAGAAAAAAATACGAAGAGCTTGTACAAAAGCTTGGAACATTGGCGGAAGATATCGTAGCTCCAAGCATGAAAAACATTGCAAAGAAATATTTTGGTTGTGTGGATGTGGATATGGAAGCTGTTAGATTTAAAAAAAGAAGTACAAAGACAAAACAACATAGAGAGTTTGATTATATACTAATATGCAATGATATACTACTTATAAATGAGACAAAATCAAATCCAAGATCAGAATATGCAAAAGAGTTTGTGGATTTTATAAAGTCTGGAGAGATTTGGGATTATTTTGAAGAATATAAAGACAAAAAGCTCATACCTATATTCTCTACTCTACATCTACCAAATAATGTTTTATCTTATCTCACATCAAACAACATATGCTGTGGCTATGAAAGGTGATGAGATGGATGTATTAAACTATAACGAAGTGAAGAAATAGTTTATAAGCTTTTAAAAATAAAAAAGGGTGAGGTTTATGTGGAAACACCTTTGACTTTCAACAGATATACAGATAGATATAAAGG
>CAZDZN010000112.1:0-3514 GCA_964509905.1 uncultured Aquificaceae bacterium | reverse complement strand
TTGACAAAACAGAGTAAAAAGCTTATGATTTTATTATGATTGAAGTGGAAAGTTTGAAAGAGCTTTACGATAAGGATTTTTTAGAATGGCTGGAAGAAAATATAAAGCTAATACAAGAAAAACAGTTTAGTGAAGTGGACTGGGAAAATATAATAGAGGAACTAATTAGTATGGGAAGAAACGAGATAAGAAGCGTAGTGAGTTTTTTGGCTATCATATTAGAGCATATGTACAAGTGGGATCATTTTAGAGATCTCAAATGCATGGATTATCAAAATTCCGGAGTAGGCTGGAAAAGAAGCATCAAAAATGCAAGAAAAGGAATTCTTCGTGAATTTAAAAGAATGCCCTCTCTTAAAAAAAGAGCACCAGGGTATTTGGAAGATGCTTGGTTTATTGCTACAGATAGATTGATAAATTGGCTAGAGCAAAATAAAATAGACTCAAAAGAAATAGAGAAAATCCCGGAGGATTGCCCTTATACCTACGATGAGGCTATGAATAGAGCTGTATAGTTTCCAATAGCTCTTTATACCTTTTTAGCATGCTTTCTACGCTGTATTCTTCGGCTGTGCTTAGGGCTTTTGATATCATCTGCTCTTTTGTGGTGTCGTCTAAGCTAATAACTTTTTTCATATGAAAAGCCATAGACTCTATATCTTTTATATCTACTAAAAAGCCGTTTTCTTCGTGTTTGAGATATTCTGGGACTCCCCCTGCTTTTGTGCTAATGCATATTAGGCCAGTGGCCATACCTTGCAAAAGTGCCCCCGCTACACCTTCAAGTCTTGAACCTAACACAAAAGCATCGCAAGCTCTAAGTATATATTCTACATCTTCTCTGTATCCAAGTCCGTAGAAGGTCTTTATACCCATAGTTTTAGCTTGTTCTTTTGCATCTTTATCCGTTAAAAGCCCCACAAACACCATGGCTGTATTTTCGTTTTCTATTTGTTTGTAGGCTTTTAGTATATCGATATGACCCTTTATTTCGGGATTGTAGTTTGCCACATTTATAAAGATAAATTTATCAAGGGGAAGATTGTATTTTTTTCTTAAACCCATTTTCTCATCGTGAGAGGCTATTTTAAACCTTGACAGATCAATACCGCTTGGAATAAGAACGAGTTTTTCTGGGAAAAAATTGTCTTGAATTAGTTCCTCATAGACTTTTCTTGATACTACTACGATTTTATCTGCTATTTTATACTTTAGATATTTTGACATTATATTTGATTTTCTTCCTGAGCGTTTAAAGCCTACGATTTTTGGCTTTCTTGACAAAAAAGGATATATCACCCTTACATAATCAAGGGCTTTTGGGGAATTCGCAAGTACTATATCAAAGTTGTTTTTTGAAACAATATCGTACAACCTCTTGTAAGAGAATACATTTATACGCTTTAACTGGGCCTCTCTCTCAAATTCAAAGTACGGAATCTTGTTTTCTATTTTTTTCTTAAAATCCTCAAAATCATAAGATAGGGCAAAATACACATCAAAACCCATGTTTTTAAGACCCATAGCCGTGATATAGGCCTGCTCTTTTGTCCCACCCCAGCCTACCGCATCAAGAATACTTAGAAGTTTCATTTAATATTTTTTTAATATTCCACAACATCTGCAAACACATTTTTCACATTCTATCCATCAATCTCTTAAACTCATTCAGCGATGGCACTTTTTTAGCCTGCACCTTAAGATAATCCAAAAATTCGAGGTCATTTATACTCTTGAGGGCTTCTCGTATATCCTCTAAATCTTCTGTGCCAAATCTTATTTCAATGATATCAAGAATGGCTTTGAAAAGACCTTCCATTCTACCTTCAATTCTACCTTTTCTCTCGCCATACTCCACTGCATCTTCAAAAACATTTTTCATATCCTCATCTCCTTTAGATAAAAATTTAGTATAAAAGTTATCAAAATCAAGTCCTGAGATGTTATAAGATTCTGAATTATACAAGATGATAATTTCATCATCTTTGAAATATTTGTATATGGCATTAAGGATATTTATCATCGTCTCTATATTTTTGCATATTTGTAAAATTTGAAGTAGTAGTAGAGCTTCATATTGTATGCTCTTAGTTTTTCTAACTCTTCTTCAGACATATTCTTTGGAGATTTTAAAAATGCCTCATATCAAACATGAATTTCTTGGTCTTTTCGTCTAAGGATAAGTTTTCTAAGAAAGAAGTGGGGATATTCCATTTTTTCACACCCACATATATTGAGTTGTCTTTAAACTTTGCTTTAAAAGCAGCGTCAAGATGTGTCCTTTTGTTATTATAAGCACTGTATTTTTCTGTGTCTATAAGGCTAATAGTGTTAAGTTCAAGTTTATTTTATAACTCTTTCATATAGACATTTAAAAAGCTCTTTATCAGCTCTATATCTTTAAAGTTGTATTTAAATAACTTATCTGAGGGATTTGCGTCTTTTAGCTTTTCAAGATACTTTTCTATTTTGTCTTTGTCATCCACTGCAAGATATTATAAACTATTTCAAATAATTTTTTTCTTTTAAAAATAAGCTTATGATAGCTCCTAAAATGTATATAAAACTTGCCAAAGCCCCTGCTTTTGCCACAGAGCCCAAAATGAATGTGATGTATCCTGTGATAAAAGGACCGATGGCAGCAAAAGTCCGCCCTATGTTGAAACAAAACCCAGCTCCGGTGGCTCTTATAAAAGATGGATAAGCCTGAGGAAAGTATATGGCAAACCCACTAAACACTCCGTTGTTAAAAAATCCAAGACCCATCAGCATTATAAGAAGTGCGTTAAAATCCTTTGCATACAAAAAGCACAAAAGCCCCATCACAAAGCTTCCTGCAAAAAACAGCATAAATGTTTTTCTAATACCAAGCTTTTTGTTTAAAAGCCCAAAACCTATGTATCCAAAGAGAGCACCTATGTTTAAGAATATAGTCCCGAGTCCTACGTAATGAGCTACATCTTTTTTATGCATAAGATAAGATATAAAAGCCGGTACCCAGTTTGTGACTCCCCAAAGTCCAAACACCGCCACAAAGGCGAGCAAAGCCCCCACGATAGTTTGGTTTCTATACTCTTTTTCAAAAAGAAGTTTTAGGCTTTTAACATAAGAAAAATCTCTTTTGTGAGAGAGCCATTCCTCGGATTCTTTTACAAAGAGCCTTATAAAAAACAACAAAACAGAAGGCATTATCCCTATTACAAACATCCCCCGCCAAGAGATGTATTTACCTATGCTAAAATACAAAAGCGATGCTATGAAAAACCCTATCGCCCAAGCGCTTTGTAAAAGACTTGATGCAAAAACTCTATTTTTATTTTTAAAAGTTTCCGCCACAAGGGTAGCCCCACCCGCCCACTCACCTCCTATGCCTATGGCAGTGATAAATCTAAAAAGCCCAAGCTCAAACACATTTTGAGATAAAGCCGATAAACCTGTAAAGATAGAGTAAAGCCCTATGGTGATGCTAAGAGCCCTTACCCTTCCTATTTTATCCGCTATATATCCAAAACTC
>CAZDZN010000111.1:3375-3596 GCA_964509905.1 uncultured Aquificaceae bacterium | reverse complement strand
CATAGGCTGCATATGGCTCTATTTTCCTCATATCATAGGGAATGCCAGAACCCCTTGCCACTGGACCAGTGAGTCCAAAATTATAAACATCCTCCTGGGATATAATACCCACATCTTTCGTTCTTTTTAACCATATTCTGTTTCTTGTTAAAAGCCCATTATACTCTTTTAGTTTATGATAAAAATCTTTTACAAAATGTTTAACCACCTCCAGAGTACCT
>CAZDZN010000111.1:0-3365 GCA_964509905.1 uncultured Aquificaceae bacterium | reverse complement strand
CCAAATCGTAGTGAGTGCCTCCAATTCTAAGTATAGCAGAAGTTAATCTAAAACCTGCGTTACCCTCTATTATATCCATTATTTTTTCTCTTTCTCTAAAAGCGTATAAAAACACCGTTAAAGCTCCAAGATCCAAAGCACCAGTGCCAAGCCACAAAAGATGTGAGTTTATACGCTGAAGCTCCGCAAACATCGTCCTCATGTATTTGGCTTTTAAAGGTACTTCTATATTAGCTAATTTTTCTACGGCTTGAACATAAGATAACTCACTACAAGCTGCCGATAGATAATCCATCCTATCGGTATAGGGTAAAAATTGGAAATAATGAAGGTTTTCAGCGATTTTTTCCATCCCCCTGTGAAGCTGACCCAATATAACATCTGATTGAATAATATGCTCACCTTCTAAATCAAACAAAAACCACATTGTACCGTGGGTTCCAGGATGAAGAGGACCCCAGTTTAAAACAAGCTGATTTCTTTTGGTGATTCTTGATTTTTCTGTTTTTTCAATCTCTCTCATAGTAGGTACATATGTATGTATCAACTCAAAATCATGGGAAGGTGGCATCGTATTACCCTCTAAGACTTCAGTTAAAGATGGAAGTTTTTGGGTAGGTATACCACCTAAAGGGAAATCTTTTCTTAATGGAAAATATCCATAATCATCCCACATAAACATGCGTTTTATATCTTCGTGTCCTTCAAACTCCACTCCAAACATATCATAAGCTTCTCTCTCCGCCCATTTTGCCGCTCCAAATAAAAACATAGCAGTGGGTAGCTTATTGTTTTTAAACCATACTTTAACGACTAATCTTTCAAAAGTATAAGGATTTACAAGAATATATTGGCCTAAAAACCTATCTTTTTCGTTGGGAAAATCTATTACATGAAAATCTATAAAGTATCTAAAATCTTCTCTATCTTTAAGATGTTGTAATACAGTGGTTATCTCAGAGGTATCCTTTACAAAAATACAGGGAAAGTTTGGCTTTATATCTATCTCTATATTTCTAAAGTTTCTTTTTATATTTTCTAAGGTTTTAACCAAAGCCCAAGGCATATTAGATTCCTACACCAGTTAACAGTTCTGGAGCCAAATCTTTCTTAAATTCTTCGAAAGCCTTCTCGTATCTGGTGACTTTCTTCTCTCTAATCTTTCTTTGTAATTCTAAAAGCCCAAAAATAAGTCCTTGCGGTGTTGGTGGACAACCTGGTATATAAACATCCACAGGTATTATACGGTCTATCCCCTGAAGTGTAGAATAGGTAGGAAAAGGACCACCCGCAGAGGCACATCCACCCATAGATATACACCATTTTGGCTCTGGCATCTGCTCCCAAATGAGCTTTAACATAGGAGCTACCTTGTTAACCACCGTGCCAGCCACTATCAAAACATCCGCTTGTCTTGGAGATGCCCTAAAAATCATTCCAAGTCTATCTATGTCAAATCTTGAAGCTGCCGCATGCATCATCTCTATAGCACAGCATGCAAGCCCTATGGTCACAGGCCAAAGAGCATTTCTTCTTCCCCAAGATAAAAGCTCATCCACCGTAGTGGTAACAAATCCGTTGCCGTTTATATTGTGAGCCATAAGTCACCTCTCAAATTAAATCTGCCACTTTAGAGCGCCTTTTTTCAAGGCATACAAGAAACCAATAATTAAAACACCTAAAAAGCCCACAGCTTCCACTAAGCCGTAAGCACCTATCTTTCTAAACACCACTGCCCAAGGGAACAGATAAGCAGCTTCTATGTCAAATAATATTAATAAAAGTCCAAAAAGATAATAACCTTGCTTTAAAATAGGTCTGGCTGTTTCATCATATAAAGGTACACCGCATTCATATGGATAGCTGTTGGTTTTACGCTTTTTAAAATTTAAAATTTCATTTAGGAAAGCCATAACAAAAGCTACCACCAACGTCACTGCCAAGAGCACCACCAGTCCTACCATAAGCCACCTCTTCAGGTTTCAGTGATTTTAAAAAATATAAAAAACTTATAAAAAGTCAAGCTTTTATTAAGCTATAGAAAACTTCTTTTCTAAGAACAACTTCCAGGTATTTGGCATCTTATCAAGCTCTTCTTGAGCTATCTTTTTGATGGCTTGCTCGTCTATGGATTTTGATTTTTTGGGTCTCACCTTCACATCACATACTTGAGGTTCATTTATGGGTTTTCCTATCTGAGACACCATATAGCAATAAGCTTCTTCAATGCCTTCTACTTCTTCTACCACTCTCTTTGATATTATATTTGCCACTACGTTGTAAGTTTTGCCTATATGAGATACTGGATTTTTGCCAGCAGCTGCCTCCAAAGACATAGGTCTATATGGGGTTATAATACCGTTAGCTCTATTGCCTCTTCCCACTTGACCATCATCTCCTTGTTCAGAAGATGTACCTGTAACGGTGATATATACAGATTCGTTAGTTATATCATCAGCGGTATTCACGAATACTTCCACTGGTTTATCGGTAAAGTTTTTAGCATTTTCCAAAACTATTTTAGTGATGGCTTCTTTTTGCTCTTTATATTGATTTATATTTTTAACATATTTATCCACAAAAGCTGCCGCTATAGTAATTCTTATTTTATCTTTTATCCTCACACCCATTACCTTTATATCTTCCCCGAGTTCTGGATGTTTTTCTTTGGTTTCTTTGGAGTTTAAAAGCTTTTCAGTATAAAAAACAATATTCTCAAGGTCTGAGAATGGAGCAAAACCAACTCCAAAGGATGTATCATTTGCTAAGGGCACTTCGTTATTCTTTTGAAATCTCTCAAAAAGCTCAACAAGATCTTTGCTTCCTGGTTTTATACGGGTTTGTATCACCACATGTTTATTTGGGTCTAAATTTCTTATATGTTTTTTTATCCATTTGTGAGCCATATCTATAGCAAGTTCATCTATTGGAAACTCTTTGCCATCTATGTCTTTTAAAGCTCTTCCCACCAAAAATATCTCTATAGGTGATATAACCTCACCGCCACCGAATTTAGACTGTGCTTTACCGCCCACTAAAAGAGCCTTGTCTACATTATGATGCATTATAGCACCAAGTTCTTTTATATAAAGCTTGGAAAGCTCTATAGAGAGTTCTTCCGCCAATAAATCACAAATAGTATCAGGATGTCCTGCACCTTTTCTCTCTACTATCTCTGCTTGCTGAGTTGATACCTTTTCAAAAGCGGCTTCAGTAACAACAATGAAGCTCATTAGAGTCCCACCTTTTTCTTTTTAATAGCCTTCAATAGTCTTTTTCTGGCGGCTCTTTCTTTGCGTTTTTTCTTTTGGCTTGGCTTTTCATAAAACTCACGTCTTTTTAGCTCGGTTAAAATACCTTCTCTT
>CAZDZN010000110.1:0-3606 GCA_964509905.1 uncultured Aquificaceae bacterium | reverse complement strand
AGTCTCTCCTACCACAGGATCTATACTACCAAGAAGAGCCACTGCATCTGATATCGTATGTTTTTGTATGACTTTCGGAAAAATAGATAAATTATAAAAAGAGCAAGATCTAATACGAAGTCTATAAGGTGAAGATCTGCCGATAGAATATATATAAAACCCTAATTCTCCTCTTGGATTCTCCCCAGAAGAATACACCTCTCCCTTTGGCACAGTCTCACCATGTACTACTATCCTAAAAGATTTCACCATATCCTCTAAGTCATTAAAAACATCCTCTTTTGGTGGTAGTACCGCCGGATGGGCTTTATTAACATAAGGCTCATTTTCTGACATCTTCTCTAAGGCACTTATGCATTGTTCTATTATGTGGGCACTTTGGTACATCTCTTCCATTCTGACAAGATATCTATCATAAACATCCCCCATATCTCCCATTGGCACATCAAAATCTACCAAATCATAAGCAGCGTATGGATCTATTTTCCTTATATCATAAGCTACGCCGGAGCCTCTTGCCACAGGGCCTGTAAGTCCATATTGATATACATCCTCTGGAGTTATCATTCCTACATCTTTTGTTCTTTTAAGCCATATTCTATTTCTTGTTAAAAGGCCATTGTACTCTTTTAGCTTAGAATAAAAATCTTTTATGAAATGTTTTATAACTTCCAATGTGCCTTTGGCAAGGTCATAATGCACCCCTCCTATTCTTAAAAATGCAGAAGTGAGCCTAAAACCTGCATTTCCTTCTATAATATCCATTATTTTTTCTCTTTCTCTAAAAGCATACAAAAACACCGTCAAAGCTCCGAGATCTAGCGCTCCGGTGCCAAGCCAAAGAAGATGTGAGTTTATACGCTGAAGCTCTGCAAACATAGTCCTTATATATCTGGCTTTTAAAGGAATATCAATATCAGCTAATTTTTCTACGGCCTGTACATAAGAAAGCTCATTAGCTATTGCAGATAAATAATCCATCCTGTCGGTATATGGTAAAAATTGGAAATAGTGTATATTTTCAGCTATTTTTTCCATTCCCCTATGAAGTTGCCCCAATATCACATCCGTTTGAATTATATGTTCACCTTCTAAGTCAAACAAAAACCACATCGTCCCGTGAGTACCAGGGTGAAGCGGACCCCAGTTTAAAACTAGCTGTCCTCTTTTGGTGATTCTTGATTTCTCTGTAGCCTCTATCTCTTTCATCGTGGGTACATAAGTGTGCATAAGATCAAAATCATGAGAAGGAGGAAATGTGTTTCCCTCTAAAGCTTCTGTTAAAGAGGGTAGTTTTTGCTCTGGTACGCCACCGAGTGGAAAATCTTTTCTAAGAGGAAAATAATTATATCCCTCCCACATAAACATGCGTTTTACATCTTCATGTCCTTCAAACTCCACTCCAAACATGTCATAGCTTTCTCTTTCAGCCCATTTAGCCCCGGCAAATATATTTTTAGCAGTGGGAAGTTTATTATTCTTGAACCAAACTTTTACAGCCAATCTTTCAAAGGTATATGGGTTTACAAGTATATATTGGCCTAAGAATCTGTTTTTCTCTTTGGGAAAATCTATAAAATTCCTAAAATCTTCTACATCTTTTAAGTACTTTAAGATAGTAGTTATTTCGGATGTATCTTCTATATCCACACATACAAAATTAGGAGTTCTATCTATGGATATTTTTCTGAAAGCGTGCTTTAATCTTTCTGTGGTGTTTTCAGATGCCCAAGGCATATCTTAAACTCCGGCACCTACTAGTATATCTTGTGGTAAGTCTTTTTTAAACTCTTCAAAGGCTTTCTCGTATCTGGTGACTTTTTTCTCTCTTATTTTTCTTTGTAATTCTAAAAGCCCATAAATAAGACCCTGCGGTGTAGGAGGACATCCTGGTATATAAACATCCACTGGTATTATACGATCAATACCTTGGAGTGTAGAGTAAGTGGGAAATGGACCACCAGCGGAAGCACATCCGCCCATTGATATACACCATTTTGGCTCTGGCATTTGGTCCCATATAAGTTTTAGCATTGGGGCCACTTTGTTTACAACAGTCCCAGCCACTATAAGTACATCAGCTTGTCTTGGAGACGCTCTAAATATCATCCCTAATCTGTCTATGTCAAACCTTGAAGCAGCCGCATGCATCATCTCTATAGCACAGCAAGCAAGTCCTATCGTCACTGGCCAAAGGGCATTTCTTCTGCCCCAAGACAGAAGCTCATCCACCGTAGTGGTTACAAAGCCATTCCCATTTATACTTGAAGCCATAACACTTCACCTCACTAAAGTTAAATTTGCCACTTCAAAGCACCCTTTTTTAGAGCATACAAAAACCCTATCACAAGGACACCTAAAAACATTACAGCTTCTATAAGACCATACGCACCTATCTTTCTAAACACCACAGCCCAAGGGAACAAATAAGCCGCCTCTATATCAAACAATATCAATAAAAGCCCAAAAAGGTAGTATCCTTGCTTTAATACAGGCCTTGCGGTGTCATCATAAAGTGGTACACCACATTCGTATGGGTAGCTGTTAGTTTTGCGCTTTTTAAAATTTAAAATCTCGTTAAGAAATGTCATAACAAAAGCTATAATTAACGAGACGAAAAGCAGCGCCACCAATCCTACCATATACCACCTCAAAGTTTAGTTTAGGCTACAGAAAACTTTCTCTCTAAAAATAGTTTCCAAGTATTTGGCATCTTTTCAAGCTCTTCTTGGGCTATCCCTTTTATAGCTTGTTTATCCACACGTTTTGACTTTGATCTTACTTTTACATCGCATACTTGCGGTTCATTTATGGGTTTTCCTATTTGGGACACCATATAACAATAGGCTTCTTCTATTCCTTCTATTTCCTCTACTACACGTTTCGCAATAATATTTGCTACTACGTTGTATATTTTACCTATGTGAGATACTGGATTTTTACCGGCTGCAGCTTCCAAAGACATGGGTCTATAGGGGGTGATTATACCGTTTGCTCTGTTGCCTCTTCCCACTTGACCATCATCTCCTTGCTCAGCGGAAGTGCCGGTAACCGTAATATATACAGAACCATTGTCTATATCATCGGCGGTATTTATAAACACATTAACGGGTTTATCTGTATATTTTTTAGCATTTTCTAAGACTATCTCCATAATAGCTTGCTTTTGCTCTTTGTACTCTTTTATATTTTTTACATATTTATCTACAAAAGCCGCAGAGATGGTTATTCTAATAGAATCCTTTATACGCACTCCCATTACTTTTATGTCTTCTCCCAGTCCTTTGTGTTTGTAATTTAGCTCTTCGCTGTTTAAAAGCTTTTCTGTATAAAAAACTATATTTTCAAGCTCAGAAAAAGGCGCAAATCCCACACCAAAAGATGTGTCGTTTGCGAGAGGCACTTCATCTTTTTTTTGAAATCTCTCAAAGAGTTCTACCAAATCTTTACTACCGGGTTTTATTCGCGTTTGAACTATTACATGCTTATTTGGATCTAAATTCTTTACATGTCTTTTTAACCATTTGTGAGCCATATCTATAGCAAGCTCTTCTATAGGAAATTCTTTACCACCTATTTCCTTTAAAGCTCTCCCTACAAGAAATA
>CAZDZN010000109.1:0-3728 GCA_964509905.1 uncultured Aquificaceae bacterium | reverse complement strand
ATGTCAATGATGTAAAACTTACAAAAGAGGCAAAAGTAAGACTTAGTTGGATAGAGTATTATAAGAAGGTAAACAATATTTCTAAAACGTGTAGGCATTTAGCCGTGGCAGACTTGTAGGCATATCAAGGACTACATTTTATAAATGGCTAAAAAGATATGAAAAGCATGGCTTGCAAGGTTTGTTGGATAGGCCTAAAACTCCTTTAAGAAAAAGAGCTCCGCAAGTATACCACGGTTTACTATAAGAAAACAATATGAGATAGATGTAATAAGGGTAAGAAACGAAAATCCTACTTGGAGCAAAGAGAAAATATCAAGATGTCTTGAAAGAGAGAAGGGCATAAAAGTATCTCCTTCTACTGCATATAGGATACTAAAAGCCTTTGGCCTTATTGAAAGAACAAAGACTGTTAAGCAAAAGAGAAAACAGAACCAAAGCAGAAAAAGAACAAAGACAGGTCTTAGGGCTATAGCTCCAGGAGAAGTAGTCCAGATAGATCTAAAGCATTTAGTTTTAAGAGGTGTAACTTATTACCAATACACAGCCATAGATAAATATAGCAGGCTTGTCTTTGCAAAGGTCTACGAGAAGAAAACTTCAAGAAATACAAAGCTTTTTATTCAAGAAGCTATTAAATATTTTGGATTTAATGTTACTAAAGTCCAGACAGATAATGGTACTGGATTCATGGGAGAGTTTGATAAATACTTAGACGAGATTAGCATAGAGACAAGTATACCACGCAATCATTACTACAGCTACCCAAGAACACCTACAAGTATGCCACGCAATAAAACAAACGGTAATGTTGAAAGAGTTATAAGAACCATAGAAGAAGAATTATGGTTTATAGAAGGAGTAGATTATCCTATAGATCATCTTAATAATCTTTTAAGGAAATATATAGATAAATACAATTTTATAAGACCTCATCGTGCTTTAGACTATAGAACTCCTATCCGTGGCATACTTGTGGAGAGGTAGCTTATGGGAATACAAAGATTAAAAATTATGGAGGAATACCATGAAAGTTGGTATAATTTTTTTAGGTGTAAGTGTTCACGATGTACTGAACTCATACAAGCTCATGAGAACGAAGAAGGATTTAATATTACACAAGACAATATACGTGGCGAAATTGATACCGGGGCACCCGTTGGTAAAGAAATCTGGTAATTGCAATTAGAATATGCCATATATCTCAGATAGAGGAGACGTTGTTTGGCTTGAGTTCAATCCCCAAAGTGGCCATGAGCAATCTGGACATAGGCCGGCGGTTATTCTATTTAAAAGGAGTATAAAAAGACACTCACTATAACAAACACATTTGTGATAAAATCTTCATAAGTCATCAGTAATCTCCTATGGTGTTTTCAAAAAATTATGATAGCGTGGTATACTTGTGAATCGTGGCAGACTTGTCTATAGAGGGGGTTTTATGTCATATTTGAATTGGAAAGCTGGGTTTTAATATTATAATCGATATAGGTATTTTTGATGATAATTTTTATATAAATATATCTTGGCTTTTAAAAGCATAAAAACTTTATAAATATATAATTATAACTTATTGACTTTTAAGAAAAACCTATAATATAATAATTTTGTGAGGATTAAACTATAAGATAACTTTTTTCTAAGGAGGAATGTTATGGAACAAAGTAGGAGAAATGTATTAAAAGGAGCGGTTTTGGGCTTGGGTGCAGGCTTAATAACTTCTAAGTTAAGCCCTGTAAGTGCACAAGCAGCTGAAGTAGGTGCTTTGATACCAAAAGGTGCCACCACTTTAAAAGAGCTTGCCGAGAGACTTGCAAAAGCTCCAAGAAGAAGAAACTTCAAATCCTTACCTATGATACTTACAAACAGAGATCAATGGGATTGGGAAGCTTTGGATGAAGTATTTGCTTATAGAGGTGGTCCAAAGCAGGTGTGGGATAACTACGATATACATAGTGCGTGGTTGAATGTTATGAGGAACTCAATGAACGCTCAAATTTGGTCTTATAGACATCCGAACTTTTTGTGCGTAGGTGGTATGCATGGCAATGCTCATTTTGCTATATACGATGATTATGTATGGGAAACTTATATAAGCCCTCTCACCAAAGGTAAAATGAAAAAGAATGTATGGTTGAAGATGAAGCCTGGTATGCTTGGGAAAAATAATCCAGCAAACGAGTCCGGAGCTTTCTCACCGGCGGACAACAGTGTAGAAGCTCTCATCGAAAGAGGAGCAGTATTTTTGGCTTGTCATAATCAAACTTGGGAGATGGCGGGGGCACTTTTAAAAGCTGGTGTAAATCCAAAGCATCTTACCCACGATGAGCTTTCTGCAGACCTTACAAATCATATAATACCCCAAGCTATTGTAACACCAGGTATAGTAGCCACAATTCCAGAACTTCAAATAAGAGGCTTCCATTATATCAACACCGCAGATTTTCCTAAGTAAAAATTTATAGGAGGTATAAAAGTATGAAAAAAGCACTTTTAGCACTTGGTGTTTTAGCGCTTGGCGCTGGAGCTTTCGCCACCACGGATGTAAATCCTTACGAGATGCCACTTCATACTCCACCATGGAGTAGAAAGCCAGTAGTAAGCCCAGATGTACACAGCACAAACAACCCCGCAGTTTATAAGGGTTTTGACTTTACCATTCCCCCAGTGGATAATGTAGTGGACTTTCATGGAGATCTCAATGCTGCCAACAAAGACGGTTTGGTAGTTTATGTAGGTGGAAACTACTATTTTGCTGCTACAAGACTAATAAAAGCTTTTGAAAGAGAATATCCCCAATATAAAGGCAAGGTGTTTATCATCACTATCCCACCGGGCAAGCTCCTTCAAACAATAGAGCACTATCACGACACTTTTACCATAGGTGATATGACATTCACTGCTAAACCCGATATTTTTGCAGGTGGTGCTTTTGGCGTGAAAAAATGTATAAAAGGTGGTTTTTGTGAAGCTTCCACATTCACACCGTATGTGACAAATACACTTGCTATAGAAGTCTATAAAGGTAATCCAAAGCATATTAAAAGCCTTCAAGATTTAGCTAAACCAGATGTAAAAGTTGTTATGCCAAACCCAAAATTTGAAGGGATAGCAAGGAGAATAGAGGATGCTCTTGAAAAATGCGGTGGTAAAAAGCTAAAAGATGCAATATTCGGTCCACGTGGAAAAGCTATGCTTACAGAAATCCACCATAGACAAACACCTCTTATTATAATGGAACATATAGCAGATGCTGGTGTTGTATGGCACTCTGAAGTAGAAGCTCAAATGAAACAATATCACAACCCACTACAAGGCGTGCTGATACCAGCCAAATGTAACTACGAAGCTATATATGCAGCTGCTGAGGTAAAAGGTGCTCCTCATCCTCAAGCTGCAAAAGATTGGCTAAAATTCCTAAAATCGCCAGCTGCTCTTAAAGTCTTTGAGTTCTACGGTTTCAAACCTTACGAAGGCAAAAGATAATACTTCATCAGCCCCCCCTACGTTGGGGGGGAAATTTATCTATATAAAAAATTCATCAAATTTTCATTTTACTTTTGATAGAATAATATGTCTTGGTTCATATTGACAAAATTGGGATAAGTGCTTATAATATAATTATTAAGATTTGGGAGATGGTTGAAAAGTTAAATTTTATTTTGATGTTAGAAACTCCCTCCCTCCCCCTCCCAAGATTTTTTGCACCGCCAATAAGGGCGGTGCCC
>CAZDZN010000108.1:0-3822 GCA_964509905.1 uncultured Aquificaceae bacterium | reverse complement strand
TTGGGATTTACAAACGTAAGATAATCATCCTTATCACCGCTATAATTTATAGCTACGAGGTTTTTCTTCGGGGATACAATCACGAACACCGGATATCCAAGAAGTTTTATCTTTTTAGTAAGGCTTTCCTTTTTTAAATCCACCACATCTATAGCATGCTCTCCTACCGCAGGCATGAATGCATCGTTATTAAGTATAGAAAAAAGTCCATAGTGAGGTATTTTTAGTACAGAGCTTTCTGTATTTCCGTAATGTATCCTCTTGTATGCAAAATCTTTTAGGTTTAAAACACCAATATCGTTTCCTACGAAAAAGCTTATAAGGTATCTCCCGTTATCTCTTATAGCATCAAAAGGCATGATACCTGCATTTTTTATCTTTTTTATAACCTCAAAATCTCTGTCATCTATAATCCACACAGCGTTTTTATCCATCAAAAGGCTTATGACAAAGTTTTTGTAAAACTTTATACCCACATTCCTTGAACCAGTGTTTATAGTTTTTAAGCTTTTAAGATTGTGATTAAAAAACACTATGGTCTTTGGGTCGTAGTTTGACACCACTATAAGATTTTTAGATATGTCAAAATCTATTGAGCTTTTTCCTACTTTTGTTTGGGATATCACGCTATCTGTACACGGGTCTATCTTGGTTAAAACGCCGTTCCTACTTATAACATAAGCATATCTTCCACCGTATTTTACAATAGCGTGGTTCATATCCCCAAGACCTTTTATATCTTTTATATGGGTTTTATTTTCAATTACTCCGAGGGCTCCTCGTGAGCGCTCTACCACATAGTATTTGCTTGCAAAAGAAGGTAATACGCTCAGCAAACTCACTATAAAAACTATCAAATAAAACATAGTGGATCCTCCATCGTATAATCACCAAATTTATTGAAGGCTCTTGCCCTTGAGCCGCCGTTGCATATTTGTAAAAACTCGCAACCGCTACATCTTCCTTTTAATTTTCTTGGATGTTTATTTAAAAATCTAAAAACTTCGTCTTTTTTGATACTTTCTATAACATCTTCTCTTAGAATATTTCCAAATGTATGATTGAAAAACGGGTCTGGTTTTACATTCCCAAGATAATCTATATTTATTATCCTGCTTCCAGAGCCATTTCCGCCCCAGTTTTCAAGGGTTTGTAAAAGATAATCCGCATACTCTTTGTATCTGTTTTTAAATTCCTTATAGAGCAAAATTGCATCTTGTTCGTTGTTTCCAGAAACTATGTCCATGTCCTCTTCAAAGGCTTTTAAGATAATGAATTCACTTAAACTTCTATGAGTTTTCTTATCTAAAAACAAACTATCGCTTGCTCTTCCAGAATCCACTAAATGGGATATGTATAACTTCGGTACGCCGATAGATTTTGCTATCTCAAAAATGTTTTTTAAATCCTGATAATTTCTATTTGTGAGGGTAAACCTAAGCCCTGTTTTTATACCATTTGATAGTAAAAGCTCTATACTTTTTAGACTTTTTTTGTAAGCTCCTTCTTTGGCTCTCAACCTGTCATGTGTTTTTTGAGTCCCGTCTATACTTATACCCACATAATCAAAATTCTCTTTCAAAAGCCCCAATATATCCTCATCTATCAAAAGTCCGTTTGTGGATAAGGATACATTTATGCCTTTTTCTTTTAAAAGCCCAGATACATAATATATATCTTCAAACAACAGCGGTTCTCCTCCAGATAGTATTACAAACTTTGTATTTAGTTTGATGAGCTTATCCACAACACTGGGTATATTGTCCCTATTAAAGATATTTATACTATTGGCGAGCTTTGAAGAAGAATAGCAGTGAATACAAGAGAGATTGCATGTATTCGTTAAATTCCATATAACTATCATGCCATTGAGAGATTTCTTTATCTCTTTGTTTAAAGAAGCTCTTATGTATTCGCTTATCCTTAGCATCAGTGCGAACTCCAAAAGTTAGGATTTGAAGAAGATTCTATAAACTCTACAAGAGCATCTATTTCGTACTTGGAGAGGTGGAATCTCGGCATGACATTCTGTTTAAATCCCAATAGTTTGTAGGTTTTATCTGGATTTAGTATTTGGGCTTTTATCAAAGAAATTGGAATGTGCTTTGCGATATACTTAAAAGAGGGGGCAAAAGCGGTTCTCGTAGGGTGATGACATCCCCAGCAATACTGAAGATAAACCTCCTCTCCTAAAAGTGCCGCTTGGCGCTCGTTTGAATAAGTCACATAGTTGTATTTTCCAAGAGGCAGTGATGCGGGTATCGTTTTTAACATTTTTAAACTTACTGGGTCTATGATGAAGACTTTGCCATCCTTTTCATAATCGCTTACATAAGCGTATTTTCCATCTCCAGAGAACTGCGTATGGATTATCCAACCTTTGTTTACAAGTTTTAAGTGTTTTGGAATCAATGTGTTTTTATTTATCAATAAAAGCGTGTCTGAATGCTCATCCGCCCATAAGTACGGAGTGTTTGGGTTTGTTTTCACAAAAAACCCGGGACCTTTTGCTGGAATCTCTTTTATCTTTTTCCAATCATAAGCTTGCCAAATCGTTATCACTGGTTTTCGTATATCTGGTGTGGCAAAAAAGAATTTTCCGTTTTTATACCAAAAAGCTGCCGAGGCAAGATGAGGCATACCGCTAAAATGTGTTCTGTATACAATATTTTTTTTATTAATATTAAAAATCTCTAATACATCATGTTCAAACGAACTTCCTACCACAAATTTTTCAAGAGGGTCTATAAAGAAATCCTCAAAAGGCACATCTGTTGGATAATATTTTATAAGGTCTGTATCTGTATTTAAAAAGCCCAATACATTTTTGTGCATAAGTCCAAATACTGCATAATTAGATGAATACAATCCATATACGGCACTTATCTTCCCTTTTATTGGTATAACTTCCTTTGGTTTTAAGCTTTTATCAAAGATAACGATTTGCTCTGGCAACCAACAAGCAGATATCACATCACCATTCTTTAACAAACTGATATTTCTTTGGTATATGCAAGCTTTTATCTTATAATCCAAATATCCTCTTTTGATATTATATCTTCCTACGTATCCGTTTCTTGAAGGTATATAAATATATTTGCCGTCTTTTGAGAATTTTAGACCTCCGTGTATATCCCCAAAATCTATTTTGTTTATTATCTGGGTGCCTTTCATAATCCATACTTTATTTTTGCCCGCTTCCACCAAAGCCATAAGGTTTACTATAGAACCCTTAAAAGGATGAGGGTTTGTTGGTTTTTCTATTCTGTATGTATTTTCTATGTTATTCATATCCCATCTAATATTTTTAACTGGTGTTTTAATAAAATCTATTATAGCTTTTATGTCTTTATCTGAAAGGTTTTTGAAGCTTGGCATAAGAGTAGGGGGTAATCCATTTTTTATGATGGAAATAAGTTTTTTATCTGATTTGGATTTCAAAAGCTCTGGTATAAGGGGAGGACCAGATAATCCAAACTTATTTTTACCATGACATTTAGCGCAATTTTCTTTGTAAAGCCCGCTCCCCAAGGAATTAGGGAGCGAGAAGGAGGGCACGAATGGACAGAAGGTTGTTGCCAAAGCTGAAAAAGTAAGAAACGCTACTCGCCTTTTCATATTAATAGATGTCGTGTACCGTATTGTAGACATTGAACTTACCTGTTGGAGATATCACCCACGAGCCTTTTATGACATCTTCTAATTTAAATGTACTTGGATTGTAAATAAGGATTGCTCCTTGCCTATCCCAATCAGAAACCCATAGTTCGGTACCTTGTTTATTGAAATCAAAGTCCACAAATCTACCCTTCAAATCCTTAG
>CAZDZN010000107.1:0-3842 GCA_964509905.1 uncultured Aquificaceae bacterium | reverse complement strand
TCTTCTATAACATCGTTTTGAATATTTACTTTTATGGTAAAAAGCATAGCGTCTCCACAGGCGGGGTTTCCACACTGGCCTACGCCGTTGGCATCTTCTAAAACCCCTACGTTCCTTGGGTTAAGGAAGTGATCTAAAACTATATCACTATATTCAAACATAAACGCAACCTCCTATCCTTAATGATCTCTACTTCCAGCACCTACTTGCACCACATGTTCTTTTACTCTATCCACTACAAATTGCAAATCTTCGTCATCTAAGCCTTCATGAAATGGCAACAGTATAGCTCTTTGAGATACGTCGTGAGCTATATGTAAATGAGGTAATGCTCTACCTAATGTTATATCAATAGATGTAGGGTAAGGCTTAACTTCTATGCCATCGTCTATAAGAAGATTCACTATGATATCCCTAGCTTCCTGAGGATATCGTTTTCCAAGGTGTATAGCAAAATAGTTCCAGTATTTTTCCTTTATATATTCTGGGAAATATTGACATTTTATACCTTCTATAGGGGATAGGTTTTTCTCATAGAAGCTTGCAATGTTGTCAAGTTTTTGGTTTTTGATATTAAAATCCTTAAAATAAGATAGTGTAAGAGAAGCATTTAAACTATCGTTGCCACCTACGAATTGTTTAAATTTAGCTAGATATTCGTATATAGATTTATTATCTGTCAAGACTACGCTACATTTCCCACTCACAAAAGAAGTTTCAGAAAATTCAATTATAGATACCTCACCAAAAGCACCTGCTCTTTTGTTTTTATAAACACTACCAAAAGTCTCTCTAGAATCTTCTATAATAGGTATGCCGTACTTTTGGGTAACTTCCAAAATAGAATCAAAATCAGCTACTACACCAAGAGAATTTGGAACTATCAAGGCTTTGGTCTTTTCGCTAATCATATTTCCAAGCCTTTTAGGGTCTATGGTAAAAAACCATCTTTCCACATCGGCATAAACTGGTATTAGGTCTATATATTCAAGTACATAGCTTACATTAAAGTGCAAACTCATAGGTGATATCACTACTTCGTCATTTTTTTCCAATTTTAAGGCTTTTAATATACCAATAAAAGCTACAAAACTATTATCAAACACTACAGCGTATTTCCTTACAACAAAGTTGGCAACCCTTTCCCCCAGCTCCTTTGATTTTAGATTAGAGCAATAAAAAGGCGGATTTAAAGCCTCCACCATAGCCAATACGTTTTCTTTGTCTAAGGATATACTGCAAAAGGGAATCATATATTTGCTACCTCTTGATATTTTTCATAGATCTTCAAAGCAGATTCTATCAGCTTTTGTCCTTCTTTTTCTATGGCTTCAATATTTTTAAAACCAAAAGACCCGGCATCCCTTACACCTTTGAGAATAAGAATTAACCTACCAGCATATATGAGGAGTATACCGCTTCCTTCGTGGTCTAAGTTTAGCAATGTAGAGCACATGGTGTTTATAGCTTTTTCTATAGTAAAAGTCACAGCTTTATAAAAAGATTGGATCTTTAGCAAAGTCTTGGGGTCCAATTCACAATGACTTCCACCCATAATCTCTACTTTTGGCTTTTTGGAATCTTTTATAAAATCTTTTATTATATCTTCATCTTTTCTTTTGTCCCATGTGCCATAAGTATCATAAGCTCTTATTTGAGAAACAATTTCTTTTAAAAAGGGTGTCATTATAACTTGATCTTCAATATTCACACTCATCTTCATCCTCCTTTTGTTTGGATATAATATCCAGCATAACTGGTACACCAAATTCATCGTTTATATCTACATATTTTAAAAACTCCAATATTTCTGTAGCTTTATCTATATTACCAAGTCTTAGTAGTATAAAAGCGTAAGCCGCATAAGCGTTTATAAACATCCTGACATCGTAATCTTCTATATGGTCTACTAAGGCTCTAAATAATTCTCCTTTCTTATAGCTCTCCGGTAAATCTTTAGTGCTCCTTACCTTCTCCATAACTTTTAGGGCCAACTGAAGGGCCATATTGTAATCTTGCTTATAAAAGAAAAACCTGTAAGCTGCTGTTAGAACATTTACATCGTCGTCCGCATTTTCTAAAGCTTGCATGATATAACTTTTAGAAAGGGGCGTGTCCTCCCAATGGAGGACAGCCTTGTAAAGTAAATCCTTCACGCTACTTGGGACCTTGAACCAGGAGAACATGTTTTCGGCTTCGCAATTCATATGATTACCTTACTAAATCAAAACTGTAATCGGTTTCAGCAATATCTATGGTATTTCTATCTGTTTCGTCCAATATGGCATTTACTATCCATACAAGCATATTAAGGGCCCCTTTATAGAACAAAATTCCATATCTATGTAGGTGATGTCTATCAAATATGGGATAGCCTATTCGTATAAGTGGAGTACCTGTATCTCTCCATAAAAATTTTCCATAAGATGTACCTATCATATAGTCCACTGGCTCTGTAAACAAAAGACTCCTCATGTGCCATAAATCTTTTCCTGGGAATACTTGAGCGTATTGACCATTTGTATACAAAGAACATAGGTTTTTTATCTCTTTCACCCATTCATCATTTGCATTTGTACATAGTATATGCACTGGCTCTGCCCCTAATTCTAACAAGAAAGAGGTCATACCATATACAAAATCAGAGTCTCCCCATAGGGCAAATTTTTTGCCATTGATCCAATAGTAAGAATCTGCTATAGCATCCAATAACTTTTGGCGTTCTATCTCTAACTCTTTTGGCACTGGCATTCCAGAGATATCTGAAAGACCCATCAAAAACTCATCTGTACCTTTTATACCATACGGTCTTATAACTTTGGTATTTTGATTCCATCCTTTTTCTATGTATTCTCTGGTTTTTTCGGTGGAGTATTTTTGAAAACATATGGTAGTTTCACTATTTTTTGCCCTATATATATCTTTTATCGGAGTACCACCGTTGTATAGCTTGTACTCGCCTTTCATCCCCGAATCCAAATTTTCTGATGGATCGGATAATATAATGGGATCCAAACCAAAAGAATTTGCTATCCTCCTTGTCTCAGGATAATCATCTAAATATGTGTGAAAGCCTAAAATAAAGTTAATCTGTTTCATATCATTCTCCTCCAACAGATGCATTGACTTTGTTTTGTTCTAACCAGGGCAATAATCCACCATTTTCATAAAATTCCCCTTCTTCGTCGTATTTATCTATGTTATCTACGCCGTATTTTTCAAAATAATCTGTCATCTGCTGAAGTACACCTTTCATCTGAAGATCGTATCCAAGTATATGAGAGCCCACAAAAGAAGGCGTATGAGCAAATACTATGGGAAAATCTTTTGGTATCAAACCTTTTTCTCTGGCGTTGTTTATAAAACTATTCAAGTCATCACCTATCACTTCTGCCATACATGTGGTATTTACGGCTATCATCTTCGGTCTATATAAAGCGATGGCGTTTTGAAGGCCTTCATGTAGATTGTTTTGGCCACCAAACACAGCAGCATCTTCTGTCATAGAAGTAGATACCATAGGAACTGGCTCTTTAAAATGCCTTGCGATATGTGACCTAAAATAAGCTACACATCCTTGAGAACCATGAGAAAATGGCAAAGCTCCCTCAAATCCAAGCCCGCAGAACAAAGCCCCTAATGGCTGGCAACCTTTCGCTGGGTTTATAGATATAGCCTCTCTTTTGAAGTTTAGTTCTCTGTATTCCCAGCTTTTAGTCCATTCAGCTACTTTGTTTACAGCCTCTTGTCCCACCCAATTTTCAAAATTAGCCCTTTTATTTTTTATCATTTCCACAAATTCATCATCTCTAAAACCACCAAGATGATCTTTTATGTTAAGT
>CAZDZN010000106.1:0-3891 GCA_964509905.1 uncultured Aquificaceae bacterium | reverse complement strand
TATGCCAGAACTTCAACTTATGGCAGGTCTATTCAGAGATCCAGTATCCAGACTCTCCAATACCGATGAGTATACCTATGTAATACCCACAGGTTATGGATACGGATTTAACGATGTGTGGAACCTCGCATTATCTGCTGCTCTTGGTAGCAAGACTTATGCTACTGTCCCTTCTAATGCGCTGCCAAATCTTTTGGATCCATTTACACCTATTACGCTCGGTGGCGATGTAAATAATGCCAATAGAGATGCTGGCATAGCTCTTTGGGGTAATGTAGCAGACACTATGCTAAAATATTACCTTTTTGCAGCAAACGGCGCTTACGATTATCAGGCTGGTGTAAATTCAAAGGGTAATCTCAAATACGGTATAAGATTAGAGTTTACCCCTACGATGCTTGGATATAAAAACTCCTCTGGTTTCGTAGATCAAGATACATTCTTAGGCGCTCTAAACAATCTTACAATAGGTCTTGGTTATGAACAACAAAAGTTAGATTGTGGAGCAGATAATTTGAGTGCTGCTTTGTGTGGGACATACTCTTCTCTCACGCCAAAATATTATGATATAGATGCCAATTGGGAACAAAAGTTTGGGGATTTCGTACCTCAAATCCAACTTGGTTGGGCCGAAAAGAAAGATTTAATGGCGGGCGTTAGCGATAAGGTAAAATCTGATGGTTACTATGTACAACTTGCAGGTCTTTATGACCAAGTAGTGGGTCTTGGCAAACCAGGTTTAGCTTTCAGATGGGAAAACTCAAGCGTGAAAAACCTTGCAACTAACAATCTTAAGATTAACAGATACGGCATATTTGCAAACTACTATATAGCCGGCGAAGCTGCTAAGATGTCTCTCGGTGCCGATGTTGTAGATCCAAATAGCGATCTTAAGAATATATATGGTGGTAAAAGCTTCACCGACTTTACTTTAGCTCTTCAAACAGAGTTCTAATAAATCTCTTTTGCCCCCGTTTGGGGGCTTTTAAAGAATCATGGATAAGTATGAAAATCTTTTAAATATATACTATTGTACGCTTGATGATATAAAAAAAGAATATTTGGCTTTTAAAAAAAATAAAAAATTTATAACAACAGAGTTTATAAAAAATTTGTATTATTATGGGGATTTATTTTACAAAATCATACTTTATTCAAAAGATAAAGAAAGTCATGCCATAAAAGACATGACAATGGCGCTATGCTATCTCGTAAAATCTGAGAAAAAAATCCCCCTTCTTGGATATATAAAAGACTATATGCTAATGCGTTATGTGTATAAAAAGCATAAGGACTTTATAGAAGCCTTCTGGGAAGCAAATAAATTTATACTAAATGTAATATAGCTTTATAAACTTTATTATAAGCACACTTCTATTGCCTCTAATATGTGGGATACGCCTATTAGCTCTAAACCCTCTTCTTTTATGTCTTTTAAAGAGCTTTTCGGAAGAATAACTCTTTTCAAGTTTAGGCGTTTTATCTCTTTTAGGCGAGATTCTGTATGATGGACCGCCCTTATCTCGCCCCCCAAACCAAGTTCTCCAAAAACGGCGGTATCTTTTAAAATAGATTTTTCTTTTTTGGAAGAAACGATTGCCAGAGCTACTGCCAAATCACAAGCGGGCTCTTTTATGTCAATCCCGCCTACTACATTTATATAAACATCTGAGTCCCTTGTGAAAATTCTACCTTCTTTTTCCAAGACTCCAAGTATAATGCTAAGTCTGTTAACATCAAAGCCTTGGGTTTTTCTCTGGGGGGTGGTATATAAGGCTTTTAAAACAAGGGATTGAATTTCCACCAGTATCGGTTTCGTCCCTTCAGTGTATGGAAATATCACAGACCCGGAGGCATTTTCCACTTTCTCGCTCAAAAAAAATAAAGAAGGTTCTATAACTTCTTCTAAGCCTCTATCCTTCATTTTAAATACCGCTATCTCTCCTGTGGCTCCGTATCTATTTTTTAAAATCATCAAAACTCTGTATAGGTTGTAACGCTCCCCCTCAAACTGGCATACGCTATCCACTATGTGCTCTAATACCTTCGGTCCTGCTATAGCTCCTTCTTTGTTTATGTGCCCTACTATAAAACAAGGTATTGAATAGCTTTTGCAAAACTCCACCAATTTAAAAGTGGATTCTCTAACCTGTGCCACAGACCCAGGGGATGATTCTATAGATGAGGTATGCATCGTCTGGATAGAGTCTACTACGAGAGCAATAACCCCATATTCTTTAGCAACATCTATTATGTGCTCTATGTTCGTAGAGTTTAAAATGTATAGGTTTTCTGAGGATATACCCATTCTTTTGGCTCTTATAGATATTTGAGAGGAAGATTCCTCACCAGAGGCATATATCATGACCCCAAAATTAGATAAAAAATCCGCTATTTTTAATAAAAGCGTAGATTTGCCAATACCTGGTTCACCGCTTAAAAGTATAACCTGTCCTTTTACAATCCCTCCACCCAAAGCCATATCAAGGGTTTTGTATCCAGTGGATATGCGGTTTAGCTCTTCTTGCCCTACATCTACTATTTTTATAGGTTTTTCTAAAAACCCTAATACTTCTTTTGTAGAATATTCGCATCTTTCTTCTACGACAGTATTCCACTCACCGCAAGCACTACATTTTCCCACCCATTTTACATAAGTCTGCCCGCAGTTTTGGCACACAAAAATAGTTTTTTCTTTCATAGTACCTTCAAAAGTATAAAATAATAAACTATTCCGAGATATTCTCTAATGGCTTTTGTAGAATTTTCCAAGTCAGACATATTGGGTAAAAAACTCCTATAATTATATCTTAAATCTTCTTTGTAATCTACTGGATAAGGGATTACTCCTTTAAAAAACTTATCGAAAAGCATCTTAGCCCTTGGCATATGATAAGCAGAAGTCACAAGTATTATACTACCACAATGACCTATATATTTTTTGCATATTTTGTAAGACTGAGCTGCATTTTGCATCGTATCTTTGCTTTTGAGATCTTCATATATATTACCAAGATCCATCGTTTTCATCACTTTAAGAAGGGGTGTGTTTTTAGGCAAGTATTTTATGTCCACTCCTGATAGTATTAAAGGGATTTTCGTCTTATAGGATAAATAAATCCCTGCCAAAAGTCTCTTTGTAGTCTCCCCTGAGAGATTACCATTTTTGTAATACCCACCGCCCAATACCACTATAGCATCCGCATTTAAAAAACCTTTTGGTTGGTGATATTCTTGCTCCAGTGGTACAATAAACATATCCTTTACAGGGGTTATACAAAGGAGATAAAATAGCATCACCATCCCAAAAGAAAATATTCTTAGTTTTTTGTTTTTAATATAAAAGCTCGATACTAAAAAAGATACTATAAAAATACCGGGCGGGATAAAAACAGAAGTAAAGATTTTCTTTAGGATGAAAAAAATCATCGCTTCATACGAGTAGCTATAAGGATATTTTTAATGCCGTTTTGTTTGGCTACATCCATTAAAGCCACCACGTACTTTTCTAAGGTGTTTTCATCTGCTTCTATGATAAGAGTGTCAATAGGGGCGTTTTGATTGTTTTGATTAAAACTCATCGTAGATTGAATAGCGTTTTGAATGTCAGTGAGCGTCACATATTTGCCGTTTAGTATGTATTGGCCGTTTGGTAGGATTTCAACTCTCATCGTTTGGACTACCGTTTTTTTGCCTGTTTGAGCCTGAGGGAGTTTTACCGCCAAAAAAACCATCGGAGATTGAAAAGCTAATATCGCCAAAAACAAAAACACTGCCAAAAGCGTATCCACAAGGGGCACTACATCCACATAAGTCCTCTCCTCTATAGACAAACCGACTTTTGCTTTTTTCTTAAGATTCATAGCTTAACCCTCCGATATGGCATCTATT
>CAZDZN010000105.1:0-3950 GCA_964509905.1 uncultured Aquificaceae bacterium | reverse complement strand
AGTATACAAGAAATATGTATTTTTGTCAATAGAAGAGGATGTGAGGGGGGTCATACTTTTGCATTCTCTAAAAATATAGATCTAATCTCTTTCATAACTTCTTTACTATGATCAAACACTTCTTTACCAAAATCCATAATACCCAGACTATAGGAAGAGGATTCTCGTTTTAATCTTATAGAAGTCTCTAAATGTCTAAGATACATATAAAGCTCGTATAGCCTTGCAAAAAATGGGTATCTGCTTTCCAAAGTTTTCATGGCTTTTAAGATAGAAGGCTCTCGAAGGTGCTCTTTTAATATGTAAAACTGAGTTAAAAACTCCACATCCATCATAGATCCAGCCCCTTGCTTAATGTTTATCTTATCTTTTGAGTATTTTAGGTTCTTCTCAATCTCAAATTTCATGTCTATCATTGCTTTTAGCTCAATATCTGTAATAGGTTTTTCATATAAAAACTCATCTACTATGTTTTCAAATTCTTTTTTTAGAGCTTCATCGCCTGTAATAATACGATATCTGGTCCAACTAAGACGCTCCCAAAATCTCGCCTCTTTTTCAAAATAATTTTTATAAAAGCCCAGGACTGGGTTTAACTCACCCTTTTGACCCATAGGTCTAAGCCTAAAATCCACCGCATAAAGATAGCCTTCCTTCGTATGAGAAGCCAAAAACTTTATAAAATCTTGTATGTAAGGCAAAGACTTGGACTTGATATCTTCGTCTTTTGATACAAAGCACAGATCAAGGTCGGAGTTTATATTTAGCTCTCTCGAACCAAACTTTCCAAGGGCTATTACGAGTGTATTTTGTTGATAAAAAGTATTTTCTATTACAGAGTCCGCCAAATTGGACAAGCTCCCAAAAAGTTTTAAAAGATCTTTGGATTTTGTGATATAGTTTAAAATAATCCTTAATTCCCATATCCTTTTGAACCTTCTAAATAGATTTTGCCTATCTAAATCAAGGGCTTTGTAGTTTTGCAGGTCTTTTTCAATCTCATCTTTTGTAGGAAAATCCTGATAAAGGGTGAGGATGTCTTCCACGGTATCTGGATATCTTGAAATCTCGGTGGATAATGTATCTGAAGCATCAAATATATCAAGAAGAGATGTAAAAATAGATTCTTTTTCAAAGATGATGCGTTTCCCGGTTTTGCTCAGTAAAAATTTCTCAAAGTTTCTTATGAGGTTTTCCGGTGCTTTTGAAGTGTTTAGCCTTTTTATAAGCTCTGGCAGATAATCTATAAACTTTTGACGCTCTTTTTCCGATAAATATATACCCTCTTTTCCATGTATTATGGAAGATATCATGCTGAAAATAGCCCTCACGTGCTTTTTGTCCGTAAGACAAGCCCCAAAGCTATCCATGTCCTCTATCAAAATAGCTTCTTGACAAGGAGAAAGCTCTTTTTTGATTTTATTTTTAGGAAGTAAGTTGTTAAATATCTCTCTTACCCTTTGACGATGCATAGATAATATATTTAAAAACTCTTCTTTTGAAAAGCCCATAAAAAAGGCAAATCGTTCTGTATCTTGGTCTTTCAATGTCTGGTCTTGGACGCAGTTTTTAAGCTGGATAAGATGTTCAAGTCTTCTTAAAAATGTATAGGCTTCTTTTAAAGCTTTTGACTCATCCTCTGATAAAATCCCGTTTTGCTCTAACTTCATTATAAGCCTATAAGTGTTGCCGTCCCTTAGAAGGAGTTTTTTGCCCCCAAGAAGTAGTGCCATCGCTTGAAGGCTAAATTCTATCTCTCTAATACCCCCCTCACCAGTTTTTACATTGTATCCTTTGGATAAAGATTTTTTTCTATGTTCTAATTCCAGTTGTTCTTTCATAAGTACGATATTATCTATATCCCTTTGGTCTATTGATTTTCTAAAAACAAAAGGCGTTATTATATCTTTGTAAAAGCCATGAAACAAAGAAGACTCATCATAAACAGCCCTTGCTCTTATAAGAGCTATCCGTTCCCAAGACCTCCCATAGATTTCATAATAATCTTCCGCTGCTTCTAAGCTCATAACTATGGGTCCAGACTTCCCGAAAGGCCTTAAATCCGCATCTGCGATATAAATCTCTCCTTCTTTTGTAGGTGTATTTATGCTTTTAATAAAATCTTTGCAAATTTTATCGTAATACTCTACATTCTCACTAGTAAAAAACATAAGGTCTATATCCGAATAAAAGTTTAGCTCGTTTGAGCCAAGTTTTCCCATCCCTACTATCAAAAGCTCTTTGGCATTATCTTTTGAAATATGTTTTATGAGGGATCTCACCAAAGCATCCGCTAAAGCGGAGTATTCTAAGAGTATATCTTCAAGCTCAGCGGTACCAAATATGTCTTTTGCCAAAAGTCGCATGAGCTCTCTTCTTCTATAAAAAGCCAAAAACTCTTCAAAAGAAAGTCCAGAACCTGGGTAAAGCGTATTTATCTCGTTTAAATAATGCTCTTTAGACTTGGTCTTATACCATAAATCCGGTATAGTCTCTTCAAATACCACCGGATGGCTTAGGATAAACTTTTTTATACAACTTGAGCGCTCAGCAAGTTCTAACAAAAGCAAAAACCTTCTGGGATTAAGATAGTTTATAAGAGTATCTTTGTGAGGATGCACACTCAAAAGCCCTTCAAAAAAGCTTAATGCTTCATCTTTGTTATATACTTTATTTTCTATAAAATCCAAAAAACTTTTATCAATCATTTATCAATTTTATTAAAAACTCTGGGATTTTTATGAGTTTTGATGCTTTTAATATAGAATGCTTAGTATGCGCTCTGGCACAAAGTTTATCTTGTCTGTAAACTTTATAATCAAAGCAAAAGCTGTAATCGTTTTCTATATAAATATGGGTATCTATTTCAAACTCATCTTGATAGACGAGCGGATGCTTTAGTCTCATCTGGGCTTCCACCAATACCACATGAAAACCATCCATATGCATCTTAGAATATGGATATCCAAGGATCTCCAATAAAAAACCACGGGCCTCTTCGAAATACCTAAGATAGTTTGAGTGGTGTACAACTCCTTGAGCGTCGGTCTCGTAAAAATTCACTTTCCTTCTGTAAGTTGCTCTTTTTTCTGGCATTTTTCACAAAGTCCAAATATCTCAAGTCTATGATGAGTAGGCAAAAATTTATGCTCTTTGCAAATCTCTTCTTGAAGTTTTTCTATATCCTCGTTAAAAAACTCTATAATAGCTCCGCAAGAGGTACACACCAAATGATCGTGATGCTCTTCTGAAGCATAAAACTCGTATATGGTTTTGTTGTTTTGCTTAATGATCTCTTTTATGATGCCAAAATCTATAAGAAGTTTAACCGTCCTATATATAGTAGCTCTTGAAGCGAGCTTTTGCGTATTTTGAATATAATTCACCAACTCTTCTATCTCAAAGTGCTTTTTGTAATTTGCCACTACATCTATGAGATCCAACCGATTTTTCGTAATCTTGTAATCATGTTTTTGCAGAAAAGCCCTAAACTCCTCTTTTAACTTTTTGGTATTCATCGTAAATAATATAATCAAAACTCATCAAATTTGCAAAAGTTTTTTAAACCATCCCAGGCTTATGGGTGATAAGGAATAAGATTATTTATTAAAGGTTGAGCATCCGAAAGAAGATATCAACGCCGATAATACTGATAATGTTATTCAATCAGCCTTCATAATTTGTTCCATATAATACCCTAAGCAGAATCGCTTGGGTAAAAACCTTGCGATTATTTCAAACTCGCACTTGTCACAAGATTTCCCGGCGCTCCAAATGTAGTGTAGTGATATACTGCGCCATTACAATCATACTCATACTTTGCCATCCTAAGGGGCACTCTCATAACAAGTTTTTTCACACAATTTTTGGGGTTTTGGATAAAATAAGACACAGGGGCAAGCTTATACGGAGCTTTTGCCACCACTTCACTCACCACCCCGTTTTTGGTT
>CAZDZN010000104.1:0-3953 GCA_964509905.1 uncultured Aquificaceae bacterium | reverse complement strand
TATAGGTAATTTACCTTTATGATAAGGATAGCTTTGAGAGCCTTCTATCTCTTTTATCTCCTTTATACCAATTAAACTTTTCCAATTTGTAGTTCCGAAAATAATTGATGGTAAAGGAATTTTTTGGTCATTATATAAATGGCAAAGTATTCGAGTTAATTCATTTCCATTTTCTTTTATAAAACTTTTAAGCTTTTCTCTATCAACTTCTTTCTCAAATCTTCCGTTATTAAAGTCCTTTTCATTACAAATTCCTTCAAAGTAACATATAACCTCAAACCAAAACCTTAAGCTCCCAATCAAAGATGATGGTTTTATTTCTTTACTTTCTTGCCAGACATCTCCTGTCCATAAAGGTGTTATTGTTTTGAATCTTACCTTTAGTTCTACTTCTTCTACTTCTTTCGAATCCATTTACTCACTCCTACGTTTTCTACCTTAAACTTTATCATATTTATATATCCTTAAAAAAATTATATGCTAAGTTTTTAAAAAAGTCAAATTTTGTATGAGTTCACCACATTGTGAATATTTACACCTATGATGTTTGTGAGCTTGTAAAAAGCCTTAAAAGCGATTTTAAATCGTATTTATTGTCTATATTTATGTCTTTATCCAAATTAAAATCTTTTTTAAGAAGTGTTTTTGCGCTTTTAATAACATCGTTGTAAAATTCATCGCTTTCCATGTAAGAGGGAAAATCTATTGTAAAATCTAAAATGGCGTTGAAAAGTCCATTGTTTATAGTTTCTAAATCTATATCGTTTCTTAAAGTGAGTATTATGTGCCCTTCGAAGCTATCCAATATAGCCTTTAACTTTCCTACATCTTCTATGCTGTCTATGTCCTTTAATATTAACACATCTAAAAAGCTTATGTCTTCGTAAGAAGGTATTTCAAACGTATTTAAATCTATTACCCCCAATACGCCTTTTTGGGTCTGCGGGGCGAAGTCTATAAGGTTTTCTATTTTTAACATCGTATAAGCTTTGTCTTCATATCTTACGCAAACTCTTTTTAGTTTTGTAAGCGTCTGTGTGAATATAGTGTAGAAGTCTTGAAGGGGTTTTGGTATCTCTTTTTTTGTTTGTTCTTTCGTGTTTTCGCCCTCTATGTTTGGATTGTAGTTTATTTTTGGTATAGAAGTACTTATTTCTTTTGACATTCCTAAATCTCTTATTGTAAGGTTTGCGTCGTTGATGGCATTTTTTAAAAAGCCCGAAAACTTTATACTGTCTATGCCAAACCTGTTTAACCTGTTTAGCATTACAAATCCAGCTTTTTCGTCGTTTTGCAGTATAAACTTTGTGCCAAGGATAGAAAGATGTATTGTAAAAGATAGATTTATCGCTTGTTTTGATAGTTGTAGTTTTTTGGCGGTGCTGTATTTGTAATATGGGGCGTAAGATGTATAGCCTATTATAATACTTTTTATAAAATCATCAAAACTATAAAACACCTTTTCAAAATATTCTTTGTTTAATCTTATCATATCTTTTCCAAACAGGTCTTTTTCAAATATTCTTGATATATAAGAGTATAGTTTTGACGGTGATTTTGCTATGTTTAGCATTTGTGTTTTAATATCGCTGTATTTATTTTTATTTAGGAAATCTATAACAATAAGAAGTCCATCTATCATAGATAGCATAAGAAGGTCGTAAAATCTACTTTTTTGGGTGCAGGCTATTTGGCATATGTTATCAAAGATGGCTGTTTGAAGTATGAGTATTTGTTCTATTTCTGTTAGTTCTTTTAACTCCTCTTTGTAGTCTGTTATAGCTTCTTTTGATATGGCTTTTAATGTAAAATCCCTTATCTTTGAAAGTCCAAGTCTTATAATGGCAGATTTTATATCTTTTATCTCTATGCCTTTGTTTGAGTAAGCGTTGTTTGCAATTTTTAATATATCTTCTTCCAATGCGGGCATGTTTCTTATAAGGGCATATATTTTATCTACGTTGGTGTTTTCATCGGTAAGCTCCATTATGATAGGCATAGCACCTTTTATAAAATCGTGGGCTTCAAAAGCTTCTAAGATATCGGTTTCTATTTTAAATTTTGGCTCTTTTCTTATGTGCTCTGGCCTTTTGTGTAGTTTTATAGCTTTTTGCAACGTATCTTTTGATATAGGCTTTTCAAATAAAAGTCCTACAGAGTTATTATTTGGATTTAAATTGTCTAAGACTATCCTGGCTTTTACCTCTTCTTCTAGTATTTTTATAGAAAAATGTTTATTTTCCAATAGAGTTTTTAACGTATCTTGGTTTGATAGTTCTATGAGAGCCCCTTCGTAGGATATATTTTTTATAATGCCGTATTGAGTTTCTATATGTGTGTAAAATCTAACATGTTTTCTATTGTTCATTTTTGTTTGGTGGGGCTTTTAAAGCCCCCAATTTTTTACCAGGTTACCACTTTGCCAGCCATACCAAGGCTTGGTAGCGCTGCTGTTGGTGTTAGTAGTGGAAAATCGTAAGCTAAATCTTCTTCTTTCATACCGTTTAAATCAAGGGATTGTTTGCAGGCAATCATCTGCACACCGTTTTGGCGAGCTAAGTTGATAAAGTAAGATATAGGTTGACCACCTTCCATTGGATAAACGCTTTCTGCTACGCCTTTTTTAAGAAGCTGTGTAGATGGCCCTGTGAAATACATAACAACGTTCATATCTTCAGCAGCTGCGGTAGATGCCAAGAAAAATGCAGATGGCAACCTTCCTGGATTTTCTGGACCAGTTAGAAGTATCACCACCAAATCCGGAGCTTTTTGTTCCATAAACTTCCTCCTTTTAAGGATATTACAATAACATAATAAATTTAATTTTATATGTTGTCAATAAGATTTTCTTATGAAAAGCTTCTATCTTTGCAATAACTTATCAAAAAAAGGAATATCTTCAGGGTAGGTGAGTTTTATATTCCAATACGGGGACTCCACTACTCCAACGTTATGGCCGTAGTATTCTAACAAATATGCATCGTCTGTAGCTTTTACACCATCTTCTAAGGCTTTTTCGTGGCAATATCTTATAACATCTGTTTTAAAACATTGGGGGGTTTGAGCTAACCATACGTTATCTCTTTGAATGGTTTTTAGGGTGTTGTTCTCTAACTTTTTTATAGTGTCTCTTGCTTTTGCCGCAGCTATTTTACCATCGTAATCTTCTAACTCCATTACCTTTTTAAACACTTCTCTACCGGCAAACGGCCTTGCGCTATCGTGTATTACTACTATATCCTCTTTTACAGCTTCCAACGCAAACCTTACAGAGTCTTGTCTTTCTTGTCCTCCATATATAAACCTTGCCCCAAACCTGTGGGCATCGTATAAAATAGAGGGTTCTACATCTTGAGGGACTGTCATGATTATCTCATTAAAAAGGTCTGCCACTTTTTTTAGAGTAAAATTGTATAGAGGCATGTCTCTAAACTTTATAAACTGTTTTTTTATACCGGCTCTTTTTCCAAGCCCCGCTGCTAATAGTATTAAAGAAGGCATCTAATCTTCTTTTTTCAAGCTTATAAACTCTACCATTTCATCTTGAGGTATATGCTCCAAAACTGGTATGAGCTCGTCTTTTGTATCCACCACAAACCCACACCAAACCATATTTTTAACCTCTGATTCAAGCACTTCTCTTAAAAGCCTATCTAAAAATTTCTTTTTTGACTCTTCGTTTTCTTTGTCTACTTCAAACTCTATAACTTCCGCAAGCTCTGGGTCAAAATCCTCCAAATTGTCTTTTGGACTAAACACAACGTATACTTTTAGAGGATTTTTCTCTATCTTTTCCAACTCTTCATATTTTTTGTCTATTAGTTCTTTTACCTTGTGCCTTACGCTCATAGTCCTTCTCCTATGTATTCAGCCTTTGAGGTTTTTGTTTCCCAAACAATTACTTTGTATACACTTACTTCATTTAGAAGCCCAGCTTTTTCAAATTTCTCTTT
>CAZDZN010000103.1:2903-4016 GCA_964509905.1 uncultured Aquificaceae bacterium | reverse complement strand
CCTTCGACCTTCGGGTTATGAGCCCGACGAGCTACCAAGCTGCTCCACCTCGCCCAAATATAATACCATGCTCGTATCATAAAATCTATGATTTAAATCATAATAAGTGACATACTGTTCTGGTATAATGAAGCTGGTGGGAAAATCTTATGTTATAGAGGTAGTAAGCCAAGACAAACTTGAAGAATTTGCAAAAAGTGTAAAAGATTATACAAAAATATCAGATATAGTAGGCTTATATGGAGATTTGGGGGCTGGTAAGACTGCATTTGTTAAAGCATTTTGCAAAATATTTGGCTTTTATAATGTAACAAGCCCTACGTTTTCTATCCTGAACGAATACGATTTAAAGGATTTCAAAATCATACATGGAGATTTTTACAGAGTGGAGTATGTAAAAGATTTTGTAAATTATATAAAAGAAAATCGATATAACACCATAACTTTTATAGAATGGCCTAAAGATATAGAATGTACTAAAAAACTTCACATAACGAGCATAGATAAAGACAGAAGAGTTTTTAAACTATGTATTTAGATGCAATATTAATTACCGGAGCTACCGCCTCTGGTAAAACGGAGTTAGCACATAATCTTGCCAAAAGCCTAAATACAGAGATTATAAGCATAGATTCCATGTGCGTTTACAAATTTATGAATATAGGCACCGCCAAACCTATGTTTGAGAAAAGAAAAGAAATAAAATATCATATGATAGATATAGTCTATCCAAATGAATACTTTGATGTGTATATGTATGTAGAAAAAGCTCAAGAAATTATAAAAGATATCAAATCAAAAGGCAAAATCCCTATAATAGTAGGTGGAACTTATCTTTACATTCAAGGGCTATTATACGGACTCCCAAGCACATCAAAGCCAGATTTTAAACTGCGAGAAAGATTAAGCACGATAGCAGATAAAAAAGGGCTTGATTTTTTATACCAAAAGCTAAAAATCATAGATTCAGTTTATGCAAAAAAAATAGGAAAAAATGATGAAAAAAGGATTATAAGAGCTTTGGAAGTGTTTTTAAATACCGGAAGAAGATTTTCCTCATTTCATAACTGGGGTAAACTTAAATTAAATATATTAGGCTTTTATATAGATATG
>CAZDZN010000103.1:389-2864 GCA_964509905.1 uncultured Aquificaceae bacterium | reverse complement strand
TCAAGAAGAGCTGAATAAAAGAATAGAACAAAGGGTATATCACATGATAAAAGAAGGGCTTGAAGTAGAATGCATAAATCTACTTTGTCTTGGATACGAAAAAAATATAACTTCTTCTCAGGCGATAGGATACAAGGAAATAATTCCCTACATCAAGGGAAAAATCAGCCTCCAAGAGGCTGTAAACAATATAATCCAAAATACAAAAGACTACGCCTCTCGTCAAAGAAGATGGTTAAAAAAGCAAAACTTCTTACCCATAAAAACCCTTGATGATATCAAAATCCACCTGCAATCGCAGGGACTATAGAAAGAGTATCCCCGTTTTTTAGCTCAGAGTCAATCCCTTTTAAGAACCTTATATCTTCATCGTTTAGATACAAATTCACAAACCTTCTTAACTCACCGTTTTCATCCACAAGGCGCTCTTTGAAGCCCGGATAAGCAGCTTCCAAAGCCTCTATAGCTTCTTTTACAGTTTTTGCCTCAATACTTACTTCTCCTTGACCGTTGGCAATCCTTCTTAAAGGTGTCGGTATTCTAACGGTTATACCCATCTTCTCTCCTTTAAAAACCTAAAAAAAATTATAGGCACCACTTTTTATATAGCGCTGCGGTCAGGCGCTGCGTAAAAAATAATTATACCATAACTTGAGTATTGAGCTTGTTATACATATCCAAAACAGATTCTACATTCCCTTTATGAATAAGCTTTCCCTTTTCTATAAGTATCGCCTCATCGCAAATTTCTTTAACACTGATATCTGAATGACTCACAAATAGTATAGTTTTATTCTTATTTTTCATCTGTCTTACTTTTTCTTTGCTTTTTTTCATAAAAACTGTATCTCCCACTCCAAGAATTTCATCCAATATGATAATATCTGGATTTATAGAAAAGGCTGTAGAAAAGGCGAGTCTTGAATACATACCAGAAGAATAGGTTCTCACTGGCTCATCTATAACGTCTTGAAGTTCTGCAAACTCTACTATCTCATCTATTTTTTTATATATCTCTTTTTTGGAAAGTCCTAATATAAGCCCACTTATTATAATATTTTCTTTCCCAGTAAGCTCTGGATGAAAACCTGTGCCAAGCTCCAAAAGCGGCACCAAAGATCCTTTTATCTTAACGTTACCAGAAGTCGGTTTTATAATACCAGATATTATCTTAAGAAGCGTGGATTTACCAGCACCATTTCTCCCAACTATTCCAAGTGTCATACCAGAAATAACATCAAAACTTACATTGTCCAAGGCTTTTACTATATGTTTTGGGGCTTTCCCATGCTTTATAAAATCCACAAAAGCACTCTTCAAATAAACATGTCTTTTGGTATGCCTTTTAAATATTTTGGTGACATTTTTAACTTCTATAGCTATCATATGTACTCCGCAAACAAATCCTTTTTAGAATGAAAATAGTTAAAACCTATTATGTAGACAATCACCGATATAAAAAACAAAAGCATTACAAGCTCTGGTTTTGGTATAATGTTATCATAAAATATATCGTGATAACATTTTATAAGATAAGCCACAGGATTTAAGTATATAAGCTTTTGAAATCTTGATGGTAGCTGAGTATCAAAATACATGATAGGGATCGAAAAGAAAAAAAGCTGCATAAGATTTTGAATGATTTGCCTAACATCCCTATAAAACACATTCCATGTGGCTGGGAAAAAAGCTATGCCTGTAGTAATAAAAAACTGGATGAATATTATAATGGGCAATAAAAGTACTATAAGACTTATTTCAATATGGAAAAACATTAGAAAAATAAACAAGATAGGTATAGAGAGCAAGTAATTTATAAGATTTGATACAATTTTTGTAATAACCACTATTTCCGCCGGAAGCGTGGATTTTGTCACCAGAGATCCCGCCGCCAGTATTGAGTCTGTGGCTTCTAATATAGAAGAAGAAAACCAGTTCCAAGGTAAAATCCCAGAAAAAAAATACACTGGGTAGGCGTGAGCTGTATTTTTAAATATCACCACAAACAGAAATGTATAAACTAACAGGTTTAAAAGCGGATTTAACATACTCCACAAAAATCCAAATATAGAACCCCTATATCTAATTTTAAGCTCTTTTAAAGCCAATACATATATAAGATAATGGTATTTATAGAGGAGGTGAAACGGATAAATCATATTGTGAGTTAAATTTCTCATCAACTTTATTATACCATGATATAATATCCTTATGATTTGGTTTGATATAATAACGCCAAAAGCGGCACTTTTTTTTAGTCCTATCATAAAAATCTTGAAAGAAAAAAACGAAGATATTCTTATCACCACCAGAAAATCAGAAGGCTACGAGGAGATAGTGGAGCTTCTCGATATGTTAGGTCAAGAATATCACGTTATAGGAGGCTTTGGTGGCGGGACTTTAAACGGCAAACTTCACGCAAGCATATTGAGGATGCAGGAGATGACAAATCTTTTGGACAAATACGACCCAAGC
>CAZDZN010000103.1:0-329 GCA_964509905.1 uncultured Aquificaceae bacterium | reverse complement strand
CCTATAGTAAACTTCTACGATATCCCATTGTCTGATTACAAATCAAACTTTAAAAAAGCCCTACCCCAAGCAAGACTCACTTTACCCCTTTCTACAATGGCTTTAAAACCTTTTGTAGTCCCAGATGAGATATTTTACAGGTTTGCCTTGGATCCAGACCAGGTGATAACCTATGACTTCATAGATCCCCTCATATGGCTTTACGATTTTAAACCTGACATAAACTATGTAAAAGAGGTGATGAAAATCCCCACAGACAAACCCATAATAGTTATAAGGGAAGAGGAGTTTAAAGCCTCTTATGTGATGAAAAAATATAGTCTTTTGTA
>CAZDZN010000102.1:2139-4111 GCA_964509905.1 uncultured Aquificaceae bacterium | reverse complement strand
CTAATGTCCTAAGAGGACTTATGAGGGCTCAGGATTTGGGGGCTACAACTTTGGCTTTTACGGGCAAACAAGGGGGCAAGATGGTGGACATAGCACATTACTCTTTTATAGTCCCATCGTATGATACCGCCAGAATCCAAGAGTGCCATATAACACTTGGTCATACTCTATGTGAAATCATAGATGAAGCATTATCTAACACTAAATAAATTTCTATATCCCGTTTTATTTCTAACGCTCATCTTGTTTTTAGCTTTTAAAAAAGAACATCATAACATACACTTAAATAATGGATTTTATCACATTGAAGCAAAAGTGATTTCTCAAAAAACCGTCAAGATAATCTCACCAAAATATTTAAAGGATGAAGTATTAAGTCTTAATATAAAACTTCCTCAAAATGCTTACATAAGAGGTTTTATAAAAGTAAAAAACGGGGTTGTAAAAACCTCTCCTGATTTCTTGGAGATTGCTAAAAGCCAAAAAATCAAGAGTTTAAAAGATTTTCTTAAAAATAAATTTAAGCGCACCACTTCAAACGACTGGTCAAAAGATATAGGACTGGCATTATTGTTTGGTGAAGGCACAAAAGCACTGCCCGAAGACCTTCTTACAGCATTTTCGGTAAACTCTTTGATTTTTTTACTTATTATGTCTGGAATCCATATCGATATTTTATTTAAAAACTTATCAAAGATATTTATAGGAGAGCACAGCGAAGTTTTTGGGTTTTTTATACTGCTAATATATGTATCTATTTTTATGGAGCATGGAGCACCCATTGTAAGGGCTATGAGCTTTTTAGGGGTTAATGTGATATTAAAAGCTCTATACCGGTATATAAGTCCTATAAGGTTGTTTTTTGTATCCGGGATTATCACGCTTCTGTTTAATATGAGTTTTTATAAAAATGTGGGGTTTTGGCTTTCGATGATTATCACATTTTTTATAATCCTATACATAGAGAACGTGGAAATTCCCTTATCTTTTTTGAGGAAAATTTTATTTTCAATGGAAGTGTCTTTGATAGCTATTGTATCATCTTTACCCATCGTATCAAAACTTGGTCCCATCTCGATAGAAGCAGTGCTTATAATCCCGTTCTTACTTTTAATAGTAGAAATATACCTTGTTTTTGGGCTTTTAAACATAATCACATTGTTTTCAGTCCCTGTTTTTTATGTACCCCTAAACAAAACAGCGTATTATTTTGGAAGTGTGGTGTATGCGTTAAATCTTCACCCAATGTACTTTAAAATCCCAATTTACGGGAATATAGCTATAGAATTAGCCCTTTTTACAAGCATAATGTTTGTAAAAGATAGATACTTAAAGATATTTTTTATGATAGGATTATTTGGTGTTGCGTATATGCTTTGGAGTGCTTAATCTATTTTTATATCTTTGAAATTTAATATGTCCATATAATCCCATTCTCTATAAGCCATGCCATATATATTTTTACTGGTTAGATAATTCAAAATATCTTCCTCTATTCTCAAAGATGCGAGTATGGGTATGAGCTTATAATCTTCATATTCTTTAAAAAGGGATTTAAACCTTGGGATTACATCGTTTATAAAATCATCCACATATTGTTTTGAAGGAGAAGACTTTACCTCTATAAGATAAACAGATTTGCAAGGCTCTGAAACTGCTATAACATCAAATTCCCCAGCGCTAACTTTCATATCTGGGCTTTTTATCTTTTTTCTTCTTCTTAGCATTAAGTCCGTAATTTCACATTTAAAATAATTCTCAATCACAGGTTTTGAAGCTGGAAATATAATGTCTTCTACGATAGTGCCTGTTTTGTTTGCAAGCTCTCCCCATTTTTTATTCCACTCTTGCCTATCCTTTTTCCTCTCTTCGTCTGCTTTTTTTCTGTCTTCCTCTGCTTGGGTTTTCATCTCATCTATCAATCTTCTCCACTCTTGCCTATCTTTTTCAGCTCTCTCTTCATATTTCCTCA
>CAZDZN010000102.1:0-2039 GCA_964509905.1 uncultured Aquificaceae bacterium | reverse complement strand
TTTGTTCTTGCCAAGCTTTTTTATCTTCCTCTGATTTTTGTCTGTCTTTTTCAGCCCTTTCTTCGTATTTCCTCATACGTTCTTCTGAGGCTTGCCTATCTTTTTCAGCTCTCTCTTCATATTTCCTCATTTGTTCTTGCCAAGCTTTTTTATCTTCCTCTGATTTTTGTCTGTCTTTTTCAGCTTGGGTTTTTATCTCGTAAATTGTATAAGTCAACATGTCTATAATTTTGTCGGCTTTTTTAATCCACTCTTTGATGCTTTGCGTATCGTCTTGAAGCTTATCTACCTTTTCCTCTACGCTCTCCATAATACACCTCTAATTAATATAAAAAAACCATATTTTTAAACTATGATAAAACTTATAAATATTCTTTTAAGGTGGAGGTGAGTATGCTTAGACCTTGTTTTATCTCTTCTTGGGATATTACCAAAGGGGGTAGCATCCGTAAAACTGAGTTTGCGGTACAGTTTATCACAAGACCTCTTTGATGAAGTATGTTTGATATTTCTTTGCAATCTCTTTTGATATCAAGTCCGAGCATGAGTCCTTTCCCTTTTAAAAGCCCAAAACCCTCTAAAGTCTCTTTGAATATCGTGTATTTTTTAGGGATTTCTTGCATAAGAGAAGGTATCTCCTCTAAGGTTATCAAAGCTCCCATGCAAGATATGGCGTTTCCGCCAAAGGTAGCTCCGTGAGAACCTACGTTAAAAGATTTTGCGACATGTTCTTTGGCAATCACAGCCCCAATTGGTATGCCTGAGGCAAGTCCTTTTGCCATCGTCACTATATCTGGAGCTATCCCGTAGTGCTCGTAAGCGAAAAATTTACCAGTTCTACCCATCCCTGCCTGGACCTCATCTAATATCAAAAGCATGTCATTTTCTTTGCATATATCTTGTAAAGCTTTTAAAAACTCAAAATCTGCCTCGTTGATGCCCCCTTCTCCTTGTATGGCCTCTATCATAATCCCTGCGGTATCTTTTCGTATCAGACTTTTAACAGAATCAATATCGTTAAACTCTGCATAGTTAAACCCCTCTAAAATCGGCTCGAAATCCTTTTGAAGGTTTTCTCTGGCGGTGGCTGAAAGTGAGCCGTAAGTTCTTCCGTGAAAGCCACCCCTAAATGTTATGATGCGGTATTTATCCTTAGATTGGTCTTTGAAAAATTTTCTTGTGAGCTTTATGGCGGCTTCGTTGCTCTCCGTACCGCTGTTGCAAAAAAACACTTTGGCGGGTTCTTTGAAAAATCCCACAAGCTTTGAAGCCACTTGTTCTTGCCAAGGGTTTTTATACAAGTTTGATGTGTGGATAATGTTTTCTATTTGGGATTTTAAAGCACTTTTTAATCTCTCATGGGAATATCCTAAAGTATTCACAGCAATCCCAGACAAAAAATCTATGTATTTTTTGCCAGTTTCATCAAAAAGTGTAGCATTTTGCCCCTTAACAAATGTGATATCTTTTTGGGGGTATGTGTCCATCAAAAACATTATTTCTCTTTTAGTTCTTTGACTTCTTTGGTCTCTTTTTGGTCTTTCTTGGGTTCGTTTGAAATGTAAATTGCCTCTCTTATGCTTTTTCCTATATCTTGGTATATGTTTGGATTGTCTTGTAAGAATGTTTTTACTTGTTCTTTGCCTTGACCTATCTTGGTGTCTTTGTAGCTATACCAACTACCGCTTTTTTGTATTATACCCATATCTATGGCCACATTAACCAAATCACAAATTTTGCATACTCCTTCTCCAAAATACACTTCATACTCCCCCTCTTGGAATGGTGGAGCAAGTTTATTTTTCACCACTCTTATTCTTGCGCTATATCCTACTTTGTTATCCCCGCTTTTTATGTCTCCGGCTTTTCTTACATCAAGGCGCATGTCCGCAAAAAATTTAAGGGCTCTTCCTCCTGGCGTGGTCTCAGGATTTCCGTACATCTGTCCTATCTTTTCTCTGATTTGGTTTATAAAAATAAGGGTGGTATTGGATTTGTTGGTGGCTCCTTTTAGCTTTCTTAAAGCCTGAGACATAAGC
>CAZDZN010000101.1:0-4129 GCA_964509905.1 uncultured Aquificaceae bacterium | reverse complement strand
TCTTACAAAAATACATTAGATCAATACACCATGGCTTATGCAAACTACAAAGCAGGCACCATTCCTTATTCTACACTTCTTGCTTACAAGAATAGTATCATCCAAACCAAACAGCAACTTTTAAATCAAAAATTAGCCCTAATCCAAGACATAAGCTCTTTGTACAACGTGTTAGGATATTAAAAACAAAAGGGGTTTACTAAACCCCTTTATAAAAAAATTAAATATTTTGATTGAGTAGGTTTTGATTGCCACCAAAAAGATCGTTTGTGAGATTTTGAGAAAGCGTTTGTAAAAACGCTTGAAGCGTGATGTTATTAACACTGGTATTTGAAGAGGTGGAGTTTAAAGGATTTTGAGAGAAAGTGGCTAAAAAGTTTGAAAAAGAAGACTCTAACGAAGATATGGAGCTTGTGGACAGCCCAGAGTTAGATTGAACGTCTTGAACTAATGTGTTTAAAGCTCCGAGAAGAGGATTTGAGATAGATTGCATATTTGAGCTTGTAGAAAGACCCGATGTGGATAAGTTGCTTAAAGTGGAGAACAAAGAACCTAAGAAATTTCCTATAGATTCTTGGGGATTTTGAGAGTTTTGCGGATTTTGATCATGATGAAAATGCCCACCATGATGATGTCCTATACCTAATTGCTGCATCGTTTGGCCGAGAGCTACTGCGAAAAGAGATACATCGCCAGATATATCCATGGGTGTACCAGCTGTAGATGCGGTGTTTGAAACACCAGATTGAGCTTGATAAACTCCACTCATAAATCCACCTAAAAATCCGTTTACGCCTGAGATTTCTACCATAAATTACCTCCTAAAAATAATCTCTAATATATCACATATTGATGAACGGGTCAATAAAATCACAACTCTTTTCCTAAATAATCTTTCAGTGTATCAGGATTTTCCATTCTTGTGATAATACCTGCTTTTACAAAAGAGATATCTCCAGTTTCTTCTGATACCACTACACATATGGCATCGGATTCTTCTGTTATACCCACCGCCGCTCTGTGCCTCGTGCCGTATTTTTTGGGAAGCTCTGGGTTTTTGGATAAAGGAAGCACGCAAGAAGCATAAGCTATCCTATCTTCTTTTATAACCACAGCCCCATCATGAAGTGGCGTCATGGGATAAAATATTGTTATGAGTAGCTCCACAGTTATAGCGGCATCTATATAAGAACACCCATCTATGATATCTTCTAAATTTTGATTTTTCTCTATCACAATAAGAGCTCCCATTTGACGCTCGGATAAAAATGACGATGCTCTTGCTATGTGCTCTATCACCTTTTGGGTGCTTTGAGAGCTCTTTTGGATGTTTGTTTTTTCCCCAAGCCTCGATAGGGCTTTCCTAATCTCTGGTTGAAATATCACCACCAAAACCAAAATACCCAAAGTCCATAGCTTTTCAAATATAAAAGATAATGTTTTTAAACCAAGGAGCTCTGAAAATATCCACAGTATAATAACTACTACTGCTCCTTTAAGGATTTGCCCTCCTTTGGATTTCGCCATGTAATATATGACTTCATAGACTAAAAAATACACTAAGATTATATCTGCTATATCTCTTAAATTTATAAATTGAAATATCTCACGCATAACTATAATTTCTTATAGCATCTAAAACAGCTATAAACTCCTTAGTAGGCTCCGGATCATGGGTTCTTACGATATTACAGGATTTTTTTATGATGCTTTGGGCTATGCCCCCAAGACTGCCAACCAGCCTTTGTTCTGGTATAGGCATAGGTTTTTGCAAAAATTCTTTTATCACTATACCTATAAAGGATTTCCTTGAAACTCCTATAAGAATTGGCCTATCAAGAGCTCTCAAAGCTTCTATTTCGTTTAAAATTTGGAGATTGTGATGAGCTTTTTTAGCAAAACCAATGCATGGATCTATGATGATGCCGTTGTAAAGATTGTATCCTAAACTTAACAATCTCTGTATTTGGCTTTTAAAATGATTGATAAGCTCTAAAATGATATCTTCATACTCAAAATCCATCTCCAACCAAGAAGCTGGTTTGTAAATAGAAGAATGCCCTATTATATAAGGACAGTTATACTTTGCTACGATATTGAGCATATTTTCATCAAATATTCCACCGCTTATGTCATTTATGATATCCGCTCCGTTGTCTAAAGAGATTTGCGCCGTATTAGAATAATATGTATCCACCGATATCCATATATTTTCAAACTCTTTTCTTATGATTTTTAATGCTTTTAAAAGCTTCAAAACTTCTTCATCAGAGGATATTTCTTTTGCCCCGGGTCTTGTGGATTGAGGCCCTAAATCTATTATGTCTGCCCCTTGGCTTATAAACTCTTGGACTTTGTTTATAATTTCCGATTCTTTTACTCTTGAGGCTTCGTAAAAAGAATCTTCTGTGAGATTTATAACACCCATTACAAGAGGTCTTAACTCAGACAAATACAGCACCTTTTTATTGTAGGTAATGGCATATCTATGCTCTTTATCAAAGTTTGACAAGTTTAGTATGATATCTTTTGCATGCTTTGTTTTTGTTGCTTTTAAAAGCTCAAAAATACTTCTTATTTGTCCTATCATGAAAAAATGCTCATCAGCGTTATAAGAAAATACGCCAAAATCTTTTGATGCGCTTATCACATCCTCTTCCAAGACGCCTTCAGATTTTATAGCAATAGATGGTACTAAATCTTTTAGTGAGTCTGTTTTTATGGTATAATGCACAAACTTTTTTATATACACATATAAATCTTTGGAATTATTTATATAACTTATTTTCATTACTGCATTCTTATAAGTTTGGCAGTTTTATAGATTTTAATATACTCTTGGACGCTTTTTTTCCAAGAAAAATCTTGCTCAATATCCCTCTTTACGAGCTTATGCCAGAAAGAGTTCTCGTTGCACTCTTTTGTTTGATAGACTATAGTAGCTCTGGCCAAAGCGTACAAAAAATCTTTGTGAGTGTAATCTTTAAAAGAAAAACCAGTACCATGCTCACTGTCTTCGGTAAAATCCAAAACAGTATCTGCAAGTCCTCCAGTTTCATGAACTATAGGCACAGCGCCATACCTCATGGCTATCATTTGAGCTATACCGCAAGGTTCATACTCAGAGGGCATTAAAAATATATCAGCCCCAGCGTACAGCTTTCTTGATAATGTATCGTTGTACTCTATTCTGGCAGATACATATCCCATGTTCCTTTTCACCATCTCCAGCACTTTCCCTTGATAATAATAATCACCAGAACCTAAAAATATAAAATCGTATCCTAAGCCTACCGCATTGTCCATCGCCTGATCTATCAAGTCAAGCCCTTTTTGCTTTGCAAGTCTTGCTATAAACACTGCAAGAGGTCTCGTATTTGGTGTATCAAGGCCAAAAAGCTCTTTTACATATGTTTTGTTTGCAGCTTTTCCATAGGAAAATGACTCTGAGTCGTAGTTTGCGTACAAGTTTTTATCTGTGGCAGGATCCCATAGCTTTACATCTATTCCATTTAAAATCCCAAAAACATATCTTTTTTCCTTTAAAACCCCTTCAAGACCAAAACCCATATTTGTTTGTATTTCTTTAGCATGAGTCTTGCTCACAGTGGTTATCACATCCGAATGCACTATCCCACCTTTTAGATAATTTATCTGTGAAAAGAACTCCAAATCTTCGGAATTGAATATCTCCCAAGGTATTCCTATCTGAGGCAATATGTAGCCTGGAAATATCCCTTGAAATGCTATATTATGAATCGTAAGTACCGTCGCAGATTCAGTTAAATTTTTAAAATATAAATCTTTATAAACAGAAACCAAAGATGTATGCCAATCGTGTATATGGATAATATCAGGTATCTCACACAAGTCTGATACAACATCCAAAGAAGCTAAAGAAAAGAACGCAAATCTGAGATAGTTATCCTCGTAAGCTCCTTTTGGTGTACCATATACATATTCCCTGTCAAAAAAGTTTTTCTGGCTTATAAGAGTAATATTTAAACCGTTTGTATCCATCCTAAAAACATCAAAATCGTAATAAACACCGCCCAAATTTAGGCTTTTACGATATAAAAATTCCACATTATTTGCTTTTATTGACTTATAAAAAGGTAAAATTATATTT
>CAZDZN010000100.1:2498-4307 GCA_964509905.1 uncultured Aquificaceae bacterium | reverse complement strand
TTTAACAAAAACTGTTCTTTTACTTCAATACCCATTGAAAGTTGCCCTTTTCCGCCATCTATAAGCCACATATCTGGGGCTTGGTCTTCTTTTGAGGCTATCTTTCTTGCCCTTCTTGACAATACTTCTTTTAGTGATGCGAAATCATCTATATAATCTACGGTTTTAACCTTGTATCTTCTATACTTTGATTTGTTTAAACTACCATCTTCCCATACCACCATAGACCCTACGGTATATTGACCCTGAAAATGACTTATATCAAAACACTCTATAAGTTTTGGGGCTTTTCTTCCAAAGAGCTTATAAAATTCATTTTCAAATTGAGACGAGTCTTGCTTAAAGGAAACATTTTTTTCTATTATTTTTAAAAGAGGTTTTGGAATATTCTCTGAAAAAGATGTGTCTCTGCGTTTAGATTTTACAAAAAGCTTAAAATTCTCTGTGAGCTCAAAGTTTGCCACAATTTTTTTGGGTACTATGTTTGACATATAATAGGTGCCAAGCATTTCCTCGTGATTTATAATAAGTTCTTTGTTTAAACGAAACTCTTTATGAGCTACCAAACGTTTGTTTCTTATTATAAAAAGCCACAAACTATAGCCTTCTAAATAAAAAACATCCGCCTCTTCTATGTCGTATAAAAATACCCCTTGACCATCTACTATATTTTGAAGCACAAGAACTTGGTCTCTTAAAAATGCAGCCTTTTCAAAAGAAAGGTTTGAAGCATATTGCTCTATCTTTTCGTAAAGAATAGGAAGAACATCTTTCACATTGCCAGATAAAAACGCCTTTGCAGATTTTACACTTATAGCGTAATCTTCTTTGGATATTAAGTTAGCGCAAGGACCAGAGCAAAGTCCCAGATGATAATCCATACAAGGGGTTGGTCTTTTTGGCATTTCCTCACAGGTCCTAAGTCTAAAAGTAGAATGTATGAGCTTCTTAATTTTTAGCGCTTTGTTGATATTTAAAAATGGTCCAAAAGCCTCTCCTTTTTCAGTGGTGTCTCTGGTGATTTTAACGGTAGGATAGTCATCGTTTGTAACAAGTATAACAGGATAGCCGCTACCATGTTTTAAAAGTACGTTGTATTTTGGCTTATTAGTCCTTATTAAATCCATCTCCAACAAAAGAGCTTCGTATTCGTTGTTGGTTACTATCCATTCAAGCTGGGTAGAATGTCTAAATATATTATCTTCTTTTTTAGAATTTTCCCTTTCTTTCAGATGTTGAAGCAACCTCTTTTTTATGTTTACGGCTTTACCTATATAAATATGGTGTTTTTGGTTTTTAAAGATATAAACACCGGGTTCTTCTGGGGCTTTTTCTATAATTTCAGCAAGTTCCATAATCTCTTAAATATAATTTAAAAACCTTACCATTCAAGTGTTATCCTAAAAATACCGTTTTCGTATTTTGCTTTTACAGAGATACCGTTTCTTTCGCACAACGTTTTTACTATGTAAAGCCCAAGACCTAAGCCTTCTTTTGTCTCATCTTCTCTATAAAAAAGCTCAAACAGTTTAGAAACATCTGCTATAGGCTCGCTTGGATTTTCCACTATAAGTTTAGAAGAAGATATTTTTACGTTTATAAAACCGTTTTCCTTGTTGTATTTTAATGCGTTGTCAAAAATATTTTCTATTATCATAGAAATATCAACAGGGTCTCCATAAACTTTAAGAGTTGTATTTTCTTCGATATTTACAGTGATATTTTTTGACTCCAAAGAGTCTTCAAGGGCGTCCAATATATCTTCTACAAAGTTGTTTATGCTTAAGAGGGTTTCTTGGGTTTGGTTTG
>CAZDZN010000100.1:1532-2461 GCA_964509905.1 uncultured Aquificaceae bacterium | reverse complement strand
CCTCTTTAGCCTTCTTATCTTTTACGTCGGAAAGTTTTAGAATACTAAGAGGCGTATTTATGGCGTGCATGCTCCCCTTTAAGACTATGTCAAGCTTCTGAGTGTAATCTTCTATGGGCTTTAAAAATATTCCTGCAAAAAGATAAGATAAACCAAAAACAGACAAAACTAGCATAAAAAACAACAAACTTGCATAAAATATGAAACGTTTTTCAGACTCTATGATATCTTCTACCGACGCCTTTAAAAAAACAGTGTATATTTTGCCGTTGTATTCAAATCTATCCTTTAGTTTTATGGCTCTTTTATCGTCTTTATCAAGGTTGTTTGCTTCGTAATACACCTTGTTTTGGGATTTTATGAGTATGCTAAAACCAGGAGGTAGGCTAAAATGCCTATGCTCTACAGCTTTCAAAAGGGCTACTTTGGCTAGTTCTTCAGAGCGATTTTTTACAATCTCCTCAGCATATCCAACGTATAGATTGTAGGTTATATAGTAAAAAAAACCCATTACAAAGATAAATATGAAAGAATTTAAAAGGGCAAACTTTAATCTGGCGTTTATAAAAATATTTCTAAACAAGTCTGTAGCCAAGCCCTGGCACGTTTCTTATGATATCCTTGTTTTCTTCTTTTAAAAGTTTTCTCAAAAGCTTAAGATGGGTTCTAATGGAATCTTGGCTTGGGGCTTCTGCCATATCCCAACAATTTTGCATTAGCATCTCGTAAGATACTAATTTTCCAGCTTTTAATATAAGCGTTTCCAATATGCAAGCAAGCTTTCTGGTAAGCTCTTTCTCTTCTCCATCCACTATAAGAACTTTTCTATCCATATCGTAAAGGACATTTTCTCTTAGTTTTACAACGCTTCCTTTTATATTGTACTTTCTTCTTACTACAGCTTTGATACGAAGTATGAGCTCTTCTAC
>CAZDZN010000100.1:0-1522 GCA_964509905.1 uncultured Aquificaceae bacterium | reverse complement strand
ATAATCATCTGCTAAACATTCCTCAAAACCTTTTGTCTTGGTGCTTAAATCTGCTATAGCACTTATAAATATAATGGAAGCTTCTTTGTTTAATTCCCTTATGTCTTTGCAAAGGCTTATTCCGTTGTCTTTTCCAAGCATTATATCAAGACATACCACATCAAACTCTTCTGCTTTGAGATACAAAAGAGCATCTTGAGCATTTTCAGCCCCTTCACACAAAAAGCCATTTTCTTTTAACTTTTTACATAAAAGCTCTAAAAGTGTTTTATCATCTTCCACAACAAGGACTTTCATAGATAAGTAGCTTCAGAAAGCTTTTTAACCTCTTCTTTTAACCCTTCTAACAAAATGACTACCCACTACCACACCTTCCACATAACGCTTTAAGCTATCTATATGCTCTTTGTTAGATATACCAAAACCAAGGACCATGGGTTTATGACAATGTTTTCTATAGTCGGTTGTGTATTCTTTTATACTTTCTATAGGGAGCTTATCCCTTGTCCCAGTAATACCTGTAACAGATACCATGTAAACAAAATCTGTAGACATTTTGCAGACACTCTGCACCCTGTTGTTTTTAAAAGAAGTAGGAGCCAATAGCATTACAAGGCTAAGAGATTTTTGTTCTAAGGCGTCTTTTACACCTTGAGCCTCTTCCGCCGGTAAATCAGGTATTATGAAACCATCTATTCCAGATTCTTTTGCTTCCTCAAAAAATTTGTCCAGCCCTATCTTAAAAATGGGATTAAAGTATGTCATCAGTAAAAAAGGTTTATCTTTGTGCTTTGTTTTTAGGCTTTTAGAAAGCTCAAATATGTCTTTATGAGTAATGCCGTTTTGAAGAGCTACCGTATGAGCCTCTTGAATAGTGGGACCATCCGCCACAGGGTCTGAAAAAGGAAAGCCTATCTCTATCATATCAGAGCCGTTTTCTAAAAGTATATCAAAAGCTTTGTAAGAGGTTTCCAAATCTGGGTATCCAGCCACCATGTAAGAGAGTAAAGCTATTTTGTTTCTTTGTTTTAAAAGCTCAAAAACCTCCGTTATGTTCATTTTAACTCCGTAATTTCTTTTTCCTTTGAAGAAGAAAGATTTGATATCTCATCTATATAGTGGTCTGTAATTTTTTGAAGCTTATCAAGGGCTCTTTTTATCTCGTCTTCAGATATGCCTTCTAAAGACTCTATCATCTCCTTTGCATCCCTTCTTATATTTCTTATCGCCACTTTTGCCTCTTCGGTGGTTTTGTGTAAAAGCTTCACAAGCTCTTTACGCCTTTCTTGGGTAAGGGGTGGTAGCGTAATTCTTAAGGTATTTCCCTGTCTTGCTGGGTTTAAAGAAAGTTGCTCCATTATAGCTTTTTCTATAGGAGATATAGCGTTTTGGTCCCATACCTGAATGAGTATTTGATTTGGTTCTGGCACACTTACATTGCCCACTTGCTTAATAGGTACCTTAGAGCCGTAATACTCTATCTTGATATCTTCCACCAAAGAACTGGAGGCTCTACCTGTCC
>CAZDZN010000099.1:0-4322 GCA_964509905.1 uncultured Aquificaceae bacterium | reverse complement strand
GCTATGGCTCCAGACCCAGAATCAGAAAAGAAGATGAACAACCCTATAAAGATACCACCTGCTCTATAACACATTCATATGATATATTTTATATCACATGGTCTGACAACAGGAAATCTTTCACTTCTTAGCTTTGGTTGTATATAGTTTTTCATAAAATCATAAAAAAAAGCCATGAATTAGCTTAAAATCGTAGTTATGCAGGTAATTATACCTAAACATCAGCTTAAGTCTTTATTTGGACTCTTGCAAGAAGAGTATGAAATCATAGCTCCAGTTTTAAAAGATGGCGTCATTCAGCTTTTAAAAGTCGAGAATATCAACGAACTACCTTTTGGATACAAGGAAAAAGAAGAAAAGAACTTTTACAGGATTGATAAATCGGAAGTTAGGTACTTCTTTTCTTACATAAGGCCATCTGTGTCTTATAAAAGATTTCTTCTCCCGCCAGAATTTACATTTCTAAAAGTAAAAAAAGAGAATGGAAAACTAAAATTTATTGAAAATATTATTCATAAAAAGTATGCATTTTTTGATATTAGAGCATGTGATTTAAAGGCTATTGATATTTTAGACGATGTTTTTTTAAGGAAAAGCAAACATCCTGACCCTTATTACAACGCCCTAAGGGAAAACCTCTTTATAGTTGCTGTTAGTTGTAGAGAACCTTCTGACGTTTGTTTTTGTAGCTATATGGATATTTCACCAAAACCTAAAAAGTCTTTTGATATCCTCCTAACTGAGCTTGAAGATGGATTTTTAGTTGAAATCGGAACAGAAAAAGGAAGAGAGCTTATTGAAAAAATAGAGCATAGAAAAGCAAAAGAAGAAGATATTAAAATGGCAGAAGAAATTGAAAAAGACTGCATTGAAAAGATAAAAAGAGAAGTCCCTACAAAAAAATTACCTGAGATTTTATACGAAAATATAGAAAGTCCTTATTGGAATGAGATAGGGAAAAGATGCCTTGCTTGCACATCCTGCACGCAGCTTTGCCCCACATGTTTTTGTTTTGATATAGTTGTAAAAAATGACCCCATAAACAAAACCTCAGAGAGGATGAGAATCTACGATTCTTGTTTCAGCCCCACATTCGCGACAGTCCACAAGTTCAACATCAGGCACAGTATAGCCTCAAGGTATAGGCAGTGGTTAATGCACAAGTTTACCTATTGGACAGAACAATTTGATGAATTTGGGTGTGTTGGTTGCGGAAGATGCATAACATGGTGTCCTGCAGGTATTGATATCACCGAAGAGATAAGGAGACTTATAGAACGATGATTATTCAAAACCCTTATACACTTAAAGACTTCGAAATTGTTGATAAGATAAAAGAAACCGCCGGTACATACACGTTTAGAATAAAGACGGACATAGAATCTATCCCTGGTCAATACAATATGATTTATTATTTTGGTATTGGAGAGGCTCCTATCAGCGTTGCAGGAAAAGAAAAAAGTATAATTGAGCATACCATAAGGGCTGTTGGAGACGTTACATCCCACATAGATTCCCTTGAAAAAGGAGATTTTCTTTATATAAGAGGCCCTTACGGAAACCACTGGGATTTAGAGAAAGCAAAGGGAAGACAGCTTGTTCTTATATCTGGAGGTCTTGGACTCGCTGCTCTAAAATGGATAAAAGAAGAAGCGATAAAGAGTAAAAAATATTTCAAACAGATTGTTTCTCTTTATGGCTCTAAAAACTACGACTCTCTTTTATATAGATACCATTACGAAAGATGGTTCTCTGAGATAGATTTCATGATAACACTTGATAATCCTGATCCAAGATGGAAAGGGAGTGTAGGGCTGATAACAGAGCTTATTAAAAAAACTGATATTGATAAAGATGCAATTGTCTTTATATGTGGTCCTGATCCTATGGTTAAATTTTCTGTTGTTGAACTTGAGAAAAAAGGAGTTTCTCTAAGTAATATATATGTTTCAATGGAAAGACATATGAAATGTTCTGTGGGAACATGTGGACACTGTATGTTTGGGCCTTTCTTTGTTTGCAAGGATGGTCCTATTTTTAAATACAGCGAGATAAAAGAGTTTTTTGAAAGGAAAGAGGTATGAAGATAGGTGTTTTTAAGTTTGCTTCATGTGATGGATGTCAGCTTGCTTTTTTTGATATATTGGACAGGTTTTTAAACCTTCCAATTGAAATTGATTACTTCTTGGAGGCTCAATCAAAAAACAAATTTGATGAGTTTGATATCGCATTTGTTGAAGGTTCTATATCAACACCCGAGGAGGAAAAAAGAATAAAAGAGATAAGAACAAAGAGTAAAAAAGTTGTAACAATCGGAGCATGTGCAACATCAGGAGGAATCCAGTCAATAAGAAATTTTATAGATTTTAACGAGATTTTATCCTTGGTTTATCCAAAACCAGAGTATATAAAAAGCTTTGAAAAATCAAAACCCATTTCAGATTATATAGATGTTGATTTTGAGATTAGGGGATGTCCTATAAATAAAGAACACCTTTACGAGGTTATTTCTTCTTTTCTTATAGAAAAAACGCCACTACTTCCCGAATATCCACTATGCCTTGAATGTAAAAGGAAGGGAAATCCCTGCATTCTTATTCTGGGGAAGCCTTGTCTTGGAAGCATAATAAAAGCAGGATGTGGAGCAATTTGTCCTTCTATGAATACAGGTTGTTATGGTTGTTTTGGGCCAATTAACAACCCAAACGTTGGTTCTTTAAAAGAAATATTCAAAAGCTATGGTTTTGGAGATATTTACAATGAGATAATAACAAGTTTTAATGCCTACAACATAGTCTACAGGGGGGAAGTATGGTGAAAAAAGTCGACGTTTTAACCCGTGTGGAGGGAGAAGGAAAGATTTGGGTAGATATGGAAAATGGAAAAATAAAAGATGTTATTTTAAACATATTTGAACCTCCTCGCTTTATTGAGGGGATTCTTAAAGGAAAACCTTATAGCGTTATTCCTCACATAACATCAAGGATTTGCGGAATTTGTCCTGTAGCCTATCAGATGAGTGGAATTCAGGCAATAGAACATGCTTTCAATATAGAAGTTTTTCCAGAAATCGAGAATCTTAGAAAACTTTTTTATTATGGAGAATGGATACAAAGCCATGGACTCCACGTTTTCTTTCTTCATTTACCGGATTTTTATGAAAAATCTTCAATGTTTGAGATAGTAAAAGAAGATAAGGAATTATTTTCAAAAGGTTTGAATATAAAAAATGTCGGTGGAAAAATCATTGAGGTTATAGGAGGTAGGGTTTCCCATCCTGTATCAGTAGAGGCAGGGGGATTTTCAAAGTATCCTGAAAAAGAAAAACTTCAAGAGCTTATCCCGTATATAGAAAATGCTTTAGAAGATAGTATATATTTTCTCAAAAAATTTTCAAGGTTTAACTTTCCTAAAGATGACATAGAAGATATACATTTTGTTTCTCTTTTTAAAGAAAATGAGTATCCTATACTGAGTGGAGATATTATCTCAAATAAGGGGATAAGAATAACAAAAGATGAGTTTAAAAACGTTTTCAAAGAATTTCAGAGCCCTTATTCAACAGCAAAAAAATCAAGAATAAAAGAAGATGAGGTTTATATTGTCGGTGCGATCTCAAGATTTAACAACAATTTTGAAAAACTCTCTGAAATTGCTTTAAAAGTTGCAAAAGACATAAACTTGACTCCTCCGGTTAAAAGCAGCTTTAAGATTATTCTAATAAGGCTTATAGAGATAATTCATTCTCTTGAAAATGCAAAAGCGTTGATAGAGCAGTATAAAAAACCACCAAATAGCACATATGTAAAACCAAAAATGTCAAAAGGGGCTGGCGTTTCAGAAGCTCCAAGAGGATTACTCTGGCATGAGTATTCTTTTGACGAAAATGGAAATATCCTCACTGCAGATATTGTCCCTCCTACATCTCAAAATCAGGATATTATGGAAATTATGATAAAGCAGCATCTAGAAAGATTAGATACATCAAATATGGATAAAATCGTTGGGGAAGCGGAAAAAGTTGTCAGGAATTTTGACCCCTGCATTTCCTGTGCAACCCATTTTCTAAGAGTGGATAAAAGTATAAAAAGCTGTAAATAAGAGGCTTTTAGGATAAATGAATATTTGATGTGATATACTATTAGTATGAAAAAAAGCGTTAAAACGTTGGGGATAGTATTGAGTTTTATAGGCGTTAGTTTTATAGTTAGCTCCTGTGCCAAAGTAACCCAAAAAGAGAGGGAAGAGAGGGCTATAAAAGGGTATATGAAGGGTTCTGAAGCGTTTACAAACGGCGATTATTCATCCGCAGAGTCAAATCT
>CAZDZN010000098.1:1367-4447 GCA_964509905.1 uncultured Aquificaceae bacterium | reverse complement strand
GTTTTCATTGGCTGGGTTTATATAATAGTTTTTGTTTTCGTCTTCTTCGTATCTTAATACGAGGGCTGGTTTTCCTAAGAGTATATATCTATCGTACAAAAGCTGTGTTTGAAAATAATATCCCTTAGCTTCTGGCTGCGATATATTGTTACCAGCCTTTGAGAAACCTAAATTCTTTTGGTCAAGCCAGGCTGCTTGAAAGTTTGGTACAAAATCATCAAACCTTTGTTCCCAAAGCACATCAAACGTATAAGCTCTTGCTGTGGTAGAAAATGTTTGATTGTTGCATATATTAGTCTCGTTTGCACTATTTAGCCAAGCACCAGAACAATCTATCTTTTGTTGTTGATAAGCAAAAGAGAATGTAAGCGTTTTTCTTTTACCAAAAAAAGTATCTTTATCTACGTAGTCTGGTTCTCCTTTATAACCTAAAAATGTAGGTGTAAGCTCTATTCTAAAGCCGTATTTCAGATTGCTTTTGGCGTTGTTGCCATATTGATAGTCGTATCTTCCGTTGCCTATCATAACGTAGTATTTTAAAGCTGTATGTCTTGCTACATCACCCCAGATGGCAACCCCTGTATCTCTAAAAGCGTTTGCGACATCAGAACCAAATGTCAAAGGAACCAACGGTTTTATGAAAGGTTTAAACTTATAAACACCGCTATAATCAAGATAGTTTGGATTTACCGCATAATTTGTTTGTAAAAGCTTGGCACCATCTACATCTATTTCAGATACTCCGGGGTTATAATCTTCTATTGGTATTATAAAAGAGTACAAATCTTCCAATGGAATCCTTGACCAAGGATCTAAAAAAAGGCCGGTAGTAATTTGAAAAGATTTTTTAAATTTAAAATTGACAAATGCATCTTTTACAATGGTGTATTGCATTTTATCGTGAGCTCTTGCAGAACCATCTGGAATAAGGACATTGTTATCGGAAAAATCTATATTTGCACCAAACTGCACCACAGGGTTTACCTGCCCTGCAAAGTAAAGTCTTGCGTTTTCCACAGAGAAGTTTACGCTTTTGTGGTCGTTAGTGGTAATTTTACCGTTATCTTGGGCCCATATAGAAAGCTTTAACCCGACATCCGCAAATTCATTTTTCGAGGCTTTTAACAAAATACCGTAAGAGTTTGATGTTATTAAACTAAAAGCCAAAATAAAAATGACCTTTTTCATACTAAAATCCTAAAACTTAAACTTAGAAACCTCTATTTTAAGCTCTTGAGCTACATCAGCCAAAGACTTTGCCGTGGCGGAAAGTTCTTCTATGGCAGCGGCAAGCTTATCAGAAAACGTTCTCACGTCCAACATGGAATTGTTGAGCATATTCAAAGTGGCATTTTGCTCTTCTATAGCAGAGGATATGGATTGAGAAGCTTCTTGCACGTTAGATGTATAATTTTCTATATCTTTATAATAATTATCTACTATTAGTATAGATTTAACGGTTGAATTTACACCTTTTGTCATCTCAGATATTATATCAGATACGTTCTTTGCAAAACCACCGGCTTTTTCAGCCAGCTTCTTCACTTCATCTGCCACCACAGCAAATCCTCTTCCAGCCTCGCCAGCACGAGCTGCTTCTATAGCGGCGTTTAAAGCCAAAAGGTTTGTTTGTTCTGTTATAAACAGTATAGAATCTACAATTGAAACTGCTTTTTTTGCCAGCTCACTCATCGTATCAGCATCCGCTCTAGTTTGATCTATCGCCAATTTTCCTTTGCTTACTATTTCAAAAAGTTTGTTTATGATATTTTTGGTATCCATCATATTAGATGCTATAGAACTAACGGTAGCGGATATCTCTTCTATGGAGTTTGCTAAAGCATTTATCTGCTCGTTTAGACTTTTATTATCTAAGGCTAGTGCATTTGTAGTAGCAGAAGTTTCTTCCATGCTGGTCCCAAGTTTAACAACGCTTTCTGTTATAGCTTGCAACAGCTTCCTCAAAGCATCCAAAGATTTGTTGACATCATTCTTTATAGCCTCAAAATCTCCTACTGCATCAGTCTCCACATTTTTAGTAAAATCTAAGTTGCCCATCCTCTCAATAGTAGATTTTATATCTTGGAGTATATTGTTTGCTATGCTAACCCCGTCTACCAAACTTTCTATCGCTTTACCTATCTCATCTTGATAGTGTATCTCGGCTTTTATACTTAGATTACCATTTTTAAACTCATTGGCGACTCTATTTAATATACTTACGTTGTCGTCTATACTCTTTATTGTCAAATATACAAACCACATGGATAGGATTATGCCTATACTTACCACAAACAGACTTATATAAAGTACTTCATGGTCTTTTGCATCCCTAATATTTACAGACTTTTCTAACGTATGAATTGTATCTCTTGATAATGTTTTAGAAAGAGCTTGTAATTTTGCAAGAGAGCTCACAAATTGTTCTTTGTAAAGATAAGCATTGTTTGGATTATCCAATATTTTTTCTATAATGGGTTTAAAAGTATCGTTTATATATCTCTTGTAAGCGTTAGCAGATATATGAACTTCATTATAAAACTTATTGGCTCTGGCGCTTTCGTTGTAAAATAAACAAGCATAATGAATATGCTCTCTTATGCTACTCAATAAACTTGATATATCCATAACCAAATGGTGTATATATGCATTTTGTTGGTTGGAGCTGTTATTTAAGTTTGAAGTTGCATTTTGAGTAGTATTTGAAGCTGTGTTTTGTTGAGAGATATTTATAAGTTCAAAAGATTCACTTTTAAGTTGATCAACCTTTAATATAATGTGAGGCTGATTTCCAAAAAAACCAGTTATAGCTGTGGAATCTGCAAAATCAGGGTCTTGAATAAGCCTTCCTCTTATATAACAATCTCTTATAATAAGTTTATCTATTAAAAAATTGGATATGGTATCGTAACTTTGTTTTACTTGACGTGTACTATTAAAACTATAAGCATTTTGTTTAAGGCTGTCATACATAGATAAAAGCTCGGAAAAATTTTTGTTCATATCCAGCTTTTTACCATACTTTCTATCTAATAAAGAAAGTTTTGATACAATCTTATCTATGCTGCTAAAAGTATTTT
>CAZDZN010000098.1:1058-1291 GCA_964509905.1 uncultured Aquificaceae bacterium | reverse complement strand
GAAGTTCTATTAGCATTTCATAAAGAGGGTCGGCTACCTTAAGACAGTATTTTTCTTGGTCCATTTGAGCTACCGCGTTGTGGGTATTGTAAAAAACCATAGCACCTATAGCAACACCAAAAAAAGCCACTATTGCACCTAAGATGTATAGCTTTATCTTTACTGATATATTTGTCATATCGCCTCCACTTATAAAATTTCCACCTATTATAAATTGTTTTTTTTTTTTTTTT
>CAZDZN010000098.1:0-1048 GCA_964509905.1 uncultured Aquificaceae bacterium | reverse complement strand
ACAATGCATTAAACTTCATTGCTACACATCACTTTTCCTAAAAAACCGTATACTATAGCATAAACAAGCAAACTTGAGAATAAGCTCTCAGAAAAGAGGAATTTCTCACCAGAGGTGTATCTTTGCTATAAACCTATAAATATGTCTTATGGCTTTTATAAAAAGAAGTCATTGACAAGCTATATCGAAAGTGTTAGCATAATTAATGAATATTTATTCATAAGGAGGCTTTTATGATAGATGGAAAAGAGACATTTTGGGAAGCATTGAAAAGACACGGTGTAAGTAGAAGGGAGTTTTTAAAATTCTCTGCTATCATCACAGGCCTTATGGGACTTCCACCGACTATGATTCCAAAAGTGGTGGAAGCTATGGAAACAAAACCAAGGGTACCGGTGTTGTGGGTGCATGGGCTTGAGTGTACATGTTGCTCTGAGTCTTTCATAAGGTCTGCTACACCTCTTGCTTCTGATGTACTTCTTACTATGATATCCTTAGAATACGACGATACGCTATCCGCTGCTTGTGGAGAAGCTTTGGAAAAACATGCGGACGATATCATGAAAAAATACCACGGGGAATACATATTAGCTGTGGAGGGAAATCCACCTTTGGGTGATGATGGGATGTACTGTGTGGTGGCGGGTAAGCCTTTTTTAGAACAACTTAAAAAATACGCAGAAGGTGCAAAGGCGGTTATAGCATGGGGTTCATGCGCATCTTGGGGATGTGTACAAGCAGCAAAACCAAATCCCACAACGGCAGTACCCATTCATAAAGTAATAACGGATAAACCTATTGTAAAAATACCCGGTTGCCCTCCAATACCAGAGGTAATGACAGGTACCATAATGTATACGGTGCTTTTTGGGAAATTACCACCTCTTGATTCTCAAGGAAGACCTAAGATGTTTTATGGAAATAGGATACACGATACATGTTATAGGAGAGCGTTTTTCAACGAAGGTATGTATGTAGAACAGTTTGACGACGAAGGAGCAAAGAAAGGATGGTGTCTTTATAAGATGGGATGTAGAGGCCCCACTAC
>CAZDZN010000097.1:0-4734 GCA_964509905.1 uncultured Aquificaceae bacterium | reverse complement strand
AAATATAAATTTTATGTTTATACCTAGCGACTCAATTACGTCTATCCAAAATGGTAATAATATAGACATTCTTGGGTCTTTTATACCAAAGACTTCTCTGTCCTTATAGCTATCCACGATTATTTCCTTAGCTTCATTATATAACTCTTGTTTTATAGGCTCAATTAGGGACCAATCAAGTTTATTTATATCATTGAAAGAAGTTCCAAGAGCTGGCATTAATATCCTATCGTTAAATTCAACAATCTGTTTGTTTTCGTAAAATCCCTTTGGATTCACTCGTGCTGGCTCTAGAAGCTTGGAGCCCATAAAAATTCCAACATGATGCAGAAATCCTGCCAAAGCCGATGTTCCACTTCGTCCCATGCCTATAATTATAAAGCAAGATTTCATTGAGATTAACCTCCAAAACTATATAATTTTATTTTATCAAAATTCACTAATATTGTCAATGTATTGTATGAGTTCAGTATACCCTTCACCAAAATTGCTATCAAAATAGTAACTTATAACCTTCTCTAAAAAATTCTCTAGAAAACTAGTTCAAAACGAATCCTGCTTCTTTAAGATATTTTAAAATATATGCAGCACATTCCTCTGGAGTGTTTTTAATTGTATCAAGATGAATTTCTGGACTTTCCGGAGGCTCATATGGATCATCTACTCCAGTGAAACCTTTTATAATGCCTTCTTTAGCCTTTTCATACATCGCTTTGACATCTCTTGTTTCGCAAACATCAATTGGTGTATCTATAAACACTTCTATAAAATGTCCTTCCGTAATCATATTTCTAACCGCATTCCTTGTTATTCTATACGGGCTTACAAGAGCACATATAGCAATACCATCATGTTTTACTATCTCAGAAGCCACAAAACCAACTCGCAATATATTTTTAATTCTGTCCTCCTCGGAAAAGCCTAAGCCTTCTGATAGATTTGTTCTAATCACATCTCCATCAAGAAGCGAAATTTTCTTACCCCTTGCTTGAAGCATAACAGATAAGATAGAAGCGATAGTAGATTTGCCTGAACACGGAAGTCCGGTAAACCATAAACAGAAGCCTCTTTTGTGTTTTGGTTTGTAACTTTCAAGTAAAATCTCTGCAACCTCTGGTCTTGTAAACCACTCTGGTAATTTCTTTCCTTCTGCTAAATAATGCTCTCTAACTTTAGTGCCAGAAAGGCCCATATAGTTCAGTTTTTTATTTTCCGCTTCACTTCTATCTACATACTTATCAAGCTCTGGTACATATACCAACTCCTCAGAAGCTACCATTTCTATACCTATTTCATTTTCATATTGCTTAAATAGCTCTTGAGCTTCGTAGGGTTCATAAAAGGGTTTGCCTTTTGAGTCTTTTCCAGGTCCTGCGTGATCTCTTCCTACTATAAAGTGGTTTGCGCCATAATTTCTTCTTATTATTCCATGCCATATAGCTTCTCTTGGTCCTGCCATCCTCATGGCAAGAGGTATAAAACACAATATCGCCCTATGCTTATCATAATAATTATCATACATCGCTATATAAGTTCTCATCCTAATAAAAGCGTCCACATCATCTTGCTTGGTTATCCCTACCGCTGGTGTAATAATAAGAGCGCCATTTATCTTCTCCATAGCCCTTTTTGTCAGTTCTTCATGAATTCTATGCATAGGGTTTCTTGTTTGAAAGGCCACTATATTTTCATAACTCATATTTGAAAGAATGTTTCTAAGTTCTTTAGGTTTAAATCTATATTCTGGAAAATCATAATGCTTAGGGAGTTGTATTAATTTGAGCTCTCCAGATATAGCATATTCACCCCAGCTAAATATCTCAGGAACTAATGGATGGCGAGGATCAATAGTTTTTAAAACTTCTTTAGCTTCTTTTTCGATATTTCTTTCATAAACTTCTTCAATCCTCATTATAGCTAATGGGATATTGTATTCATCCCTTATAACTATATCTTCACCTTCTTTAAGTTCTCTCAGGGTATCTCTTTTGATTGGAAGAATAATGGGGATTGGAAATATCAAACCATTGCTCAATCTCATTGTTTCTACTACACTTTCATAGTCTTTTTTGCCCATAAATCTATCTAGCGGTGAAAAAGCACCGATTGCCAGCATCTCAAGATCATACACAAATCTTTTTAGAACTTGTATGCTTTTAAGATGAATTACTTTCTGGAAAAGCTCTTTACTTTCTTCTTCTGTAGGAAGCAAATCCACAAGCTCTCCGCCATATGGTGATATTATTGAATTTACCATACTTATTATTATATATTATTTTTATTCAGCTTACTGTAAAATATATAGCTCCAATAGGAAAACAATATTACGATAGTATATAGCAACTTTTTGCTAAAATTTATACTTTAAAACTTCAATAAAATATAAAGAATAAGTCGATTCTCGAAAAGTCATCTTTGTGATAGATTCTTAATAAAAGAAACAAAGTACTTTGTGTAGATAATTTTTATATCAGATAAGCCATAAAGATATGTTATAATATTTATATGAAAAGCTTCAAAACAAGGAGCAAAATATGAGCCTATATGAAGATATCAAAACAGCCATCATCTATGGGGCTGGTAAAGGCGGGGCACTCACTTATGAGCATCTTACACAAAATGGTGTGGAAGTGGTAGCTTTTATAGATGATTTTAAGACAGGAGAGTATTTTGGAAAGCCTATTATAAAGCTTGAAGATATCAAAAACTACGAAGTGGATGTGTATTTTGTGGGGACGGCACAAAATATGGATTTTATACTGAAGTGGAGTCAAAACATTCTTGATATGAATAAATATGCAAATGTTTATATATCAGGTATTATACCCGTATGTGATAGCAGTGGAAATAAACTGACAGATTACACAGAAATCATAGCTACGCCACCATCAAATCCGAAACAATATTTAAATCTATTTGAAGAAAATGATTTTATTAAAGATTTTGATTGGTATTTAGATTTTGTTAAAGATTCTGATAATAAGTTTTACAAACTGGATAATAATAATTTTCAAAAACTTAAAAAGTATACTACGGTTCCAAAAAAATATTATTCATATCAAGCGATAAGCTTTGATGTGGAAGAAGGAGATATTGCGCTTGATTGCGGGGCAAATTCTGGAGATGGACTTAACTGCGATTATTTTGCCATAAAAGCTGGTGCAGTAGGAAGAGTTTACGCTTTTGAGCCAATACCAAGGATTTGTAACGAGCTTTTAGAAGATGTTAAGGCTTTTAAAAACATAATACCAGTAAATAAAGGAGTATCTGATAAAAAAGGTATTGCTCATTTTGAAGATGTGGGAGGAGCTAGCAGATCTTCAGAAAAAGGTACTATAAGAGTAGAGCTTACTACGATAGACGGTTTTGTAAAAGAAAATGGTATAGAAAAAATAGATTTTATAAAGATGGATATAGAAGGAGCTGAGCTTGACGCGTTAAAAGGAGCTGTTAACACCATCAAGACCTTTAAACCAAAGCTTGCTATATGCACATACCACAAACCAGAGCATTTTTATGAAATCCCGCAGTTTATAAAATCTATCTTACCAGAATACAAGTTTTGGCTTCTAAACAACGAGTTTATGGGCTGGAATGGTACGAAAGTGTTTTGTAGAGTGGATAGATAGTTGTATTAAAGTTTTACATTGTATATTATCTATATGAAAATTTTACCTATAGGCATACAGAGTTTTTTGAAAATAAGAAGCGATGATTATTATTATGTGGATAAAACCCCTTTTGTTAAAAGCCTTGAAAAAGGCGGGTATTATTTTCTATCTCGTCCAAGGCGTTTTGGTAAGTCCCTTTTCCTTGATACCCTAAGGCAAGCTTTTCTTGGTAAAAAAGAGCTATTTAAAGGGCTTTATCTATATGATAACTGGGATTGGGAGAAAAAATATCCAGTGGTGTATATAGATTTTGGAGGTGGGGTTATAAACTCTTCTGAAAAGCTTATAAAGATAATACATTATGTACTAGATGAGAATGCAAAAAATTATGATATAGCATTAAAAGAACATTTACCCATAAACCTAAAATTTATAGAACTAATAACAAATCTTTATGAAAAATACAACTGCCCCGTAGTAGTGCTTGTGGATGAATGCGATAAACCCATATCAGATGCCATAGAAAACCTCAAAAACGCCTATGAAAATAGAGAAATTCTTAAAAACCTTTACTCACCACTAAAACCCTTAGACCCTTACTTAAAGCTTGTATTTCTTACAGGAGTATCAAGGTTTTCAAAAGTATCTATTTTTAGTGGGTTAAATCAGATAAGCGATATCACGCTAGATCCAAGCTTTGCCAATATTTGTGGATATACCCAATCAGAGCTTGAAAATGTATTTGAAGACAGAATAAAAGATTTTAACAAAGAAGAGATAAAAACGTGGTACAACGGATATTCTTGGCTTGGAGAATCAGTTTACAATCCTTTTGATATATTGTATTTGTTTGATAAGAAGATGTTTAGACCTTACTGGTTTGAAACCGGTACCCCTACTTTTTTGCTGAAAATGTTAAAAGATAGAGATGTTTATCTACCAGACTTAGAAAACTTAGAAGTGGGAGATGAGATGCTCTCAAGTATTGACCTTGAAGATATGCCCATAGAGAGCCTACTTTTTCAAACTGGATATCTTACGATAAAAAACTACCAATCTGAGGACAATATCTATACCCTATCTTATCCAAATTTAGAAGTAAGAAAATCTTTCAACAACGCAT
>CAZDZN010000096.1:0-4788 GCA_964509905.1 uncultured Aquificaceae bacterium | reverse complement strand
AGTATACAAGAAATATGTATTTTTGTCAATAGAAGAGGATGTGAGGGGGGTCATAATATATTTAAAAGCCTAAAAACGATAAATCATGGCATATTGTTAATGGTTATAATATATTTAAATACTATGATTGAGTTTGCTGGCATAGAAGAGGCTATTGGAGATATTAGAAATGGGAAAATGATAATAGTGGTGGATGATCCTTCTAGAGAAAACGAAGGAGATTTGGTGATGGCGGCGGAGTTTGCAACTCCAGAGGCCATAAACTTTATGGCCACCCATGGAAGAGGGCTTATCTGTCTAACGTTGGAAGGTAAAAGATGCGATGAACTTGGGCTTCATCCTATGGTGAGCATGAACACAGATCCAAGGGGAACAGCATTTTGTGTATCTATAGACGCTCATCCAAAGCACGGTACATCTACAGGTATTTCAGCTTTTGATAGAGCAAAAACTATAAAATTAGCTATAAGTGAAGGAACAAAACCACCAGATTTTATAAGACCGGGACATATTTTTCCCATAAGGGCGAAAGAAGGAGGCGTGTTAGAACGAGCGGGACATACTGAGGCGTCAGTGGACTTGGCAAAACTATCAGGGCTTTATCCTGCAGGAGTTATATGCGAGATAATGAACAAAGACGGGACTATGGCAAGACTCCCTGAGCTTCAAACGTTTGCAAAAGCATTTAACTTAAAGATCATTACCATAGAAGATTTAATAAAATATAGACTCAAAAAAGATAGAACCGTAGAGAAAGTAGCCAGCGCTACATTACCCACCGCTTACGGAACATTTAAAATCCATGCTTATAGAAATAAGTTGACCAATGAAGAGCAAGTAGCTCTCACGATGGGGGAATGGGACGAAGACGAACCTGTACTCGTGAGAGTTCATTCGGAATGTCTTACAGGAGATGTGTTTAGATCTTTAAGGTGCGACTGTAGGTCTCAATTAGAAGCAGCTCTTGAAGCTATAGCAAAAGAAGGAAAAGGGGTTTTGGTTTATCTAAAAGGGCATGAGGGAAGAGGCATAGGTATAGTTAATAAGATAAAAGCTTATGCACTCCAAGAGCAAGGATACGATACGGTAGAGGCCAATGAGAGAATAGGATTTCCAGCAGATTTAAGAGAATATGGCACAGGCGTTCAAATACTTCTGGATTTAAATGTTAGAAAAATAAGACTACTAACAAACAATCCTCGCAAGATAGTAGCACTAAAAGGATACGGGCTTGAAGTGGTAGAACGAGTACCTATAGCTATAAATCCAAATGAATGCAATAGAATTTACCTTAATACAAAAAAAACCAAGCTGGGTCACATGTTGTGAAGAATGTTTTAAAAGCGATATTTATATTCAGTATTATAGTAGGTCTTAGTATGTTTTATATAGTATACAAGACATTTAACAAATATACTTTTGATGCAATTTATAATCTTAAAATCAAATATATATTGTTGGCTTTGGTTTTAGGTTTTCTGTACCAAACATTTGATATGCTTAGAATTATGTCTTTATCAAAAGCTCTAAACGTTAGATATTCAATATTTTATGGATATGCCATATCCTTTATAAATACATTTGCCGCCACAATAACACCTCTTCATATAGGAGGAGAATTAGCGAGCATCTATATGCTGAAAAGAAAAGGCGTACACCTTCATAAAACTATGAGCATAGTTACTATGAAAACTTTCTCAGGGTTATCTTTTTTCATAGTAGCCTTTCCTATTACAGCCTTTTACCTTGTTAAAAAACCAAAGCTTGGTTTAGATGTAGTTAAAATATTTATGGTATCTGTAGTTCTTGGTCTTCTGGTTTACATAGTTTTAAAGCTTTTTTTAAAAAGCAACATACTAAGTGAAAAAAGAAAACTAAACATAAAATCAACTATTAAAAAATATATAGCTACCATGAGAATCTTCCTAAGAGCTAAAAAAAGCAGTGTAATCATGGCATTTATCTATTCTTCCATGCTTTATATAACATTCCTATGTATAGCACCAGTGCTTGTAAGAGCTTTTGGAAAAAAAGTGGATATTTTAAGCGCCATACTAAGACAGCTGGGGCTTCTATATAGCATATACATGAGCCCTACACCAGGAGGGGCTGGCATAGGGGAAATAGGAGGACTGGATATCTTTAAGCCTTATCTTAATTTTTATGAATTGGGACTTTTTGTGATATTATGGCGTTTTGTGAGCCAGTACATTGCAGCTTTTATAGGGCTCATACTCTTTCAAGCGATAATTATAAAAGACAATGAGAAGCCCTCTTAAATTTTATCTTATTGCAGGATTTATCTATTCATTCTTATGTTATTACTGGCTTTTTTACACTCTTTATAAGTTTGGAGGAATGGATATACCAGTAGTTATAGCACTTTTCTTAATATTTTTAACATCTATTACACTTCTCCAATTTGGCTCTCTATATCTTTTACAAAAAATATACAGATTTAATATATACATGCTTCCAACCTCTTGGATAAGCGTCGAATATCTGAGGGAGTTTTTTCCATTCGATGGATTTCCCTGGTATCCAATAGGAACTATATTTGTACACATGCCAATTCTAAAATATATATTGGCTTTTTTTGGCGTATATGGAGCCGGGCTTTATCTACTTTATTTTCTGGTTTCTTTTAAAAACAAAAAGCTGCTTGTATCTATGAGCACACTAACACTATTTCTACTGATGGTATCTTACAATTACAAAATTTATGTAAAAGATTTTTATAAAAACAAACCCTCTATAAAAGTAGCCACCATCCAGCCCAATATCGGTGAAAACATCAAGCTAAACTACCATCAGTTCGAAAAAGAATCCCTTGTGTATTTTCCGCTTTTAAACAAAGCACTATCAAAGCGTGTGGATTTAATCGTATTACCAGAATCGGCTTTCCCTTTTTTATACTCTGATTACAAAGACCCTGTTAGAAAAATATTTATAGATTATACATACTACAAACCTTTTGTGGTAGGGCTTGTAGATGTGGATTATAAAGGGAATAAGATACTTCCTTCAAACAACGCTTACTCATTTTACAAAGGCAATATGATAGATTATTATTCGAAGATAAAGCTTCTCCCTTTTGGCGAATACACTCCTTGGCCTTTTAAGTTTGCCAAAAAGATTTTTTCTGCTATAAATGGCATAGATTTTATACCAGGCAAAAGCCCAAAACCTATAGAACTCATAATAAAAGGTAAAAAATATATGGTAGCCACACCTATATGTTTCGAGCTCGATTTCTCTTCTTATGTGAGAGAACTATCAGAGCATGCAGATTTTATCATAAACCTTACAAATGACGACTGGTTTGGCCCTACATTAGAAGCTTATGAACACAACGATCAAGCTATGGCAAGGGCTATAGAAAATGGGGCTTATCTCATCCGCTCAAATAACTCAGGAATCTCTGCCATAATATCCCCCCTCGGATATGAAGAAACATTGCCCTATGGAACGAATGGTATATTAATAGGATATATAAAACCTTTTAAAATAAAAACACCTTTTGATGTATACGGGTATAGGCCATTAATTTTCACAATAATACTTATAAACATAATATATTTTTACAAGTTTGGGGCTTTTAAAAAATTTAGTAGAAAAAGTTATTAGTTTATAATTATAAGCATGGATAATAAACTTAACTTAAAGACCGAGATATTGGGCCTAAGTGTTTTGATTTGTACCAGCATGGTCATATCTTGCGGCGGCGGCGGTGGAGGCTCTTCATCATCCACAAGCCAATCAAGTCCACCAACTCAGCCAAACACTGGGCTTTCTTCAAATTTTGCAAATGGATTATATATATTTCAAGGTTCTGACTATGTGAATGAGCCAGTAGTAACTGCTTATATAGACGCTCAACCCGTAAATCTTCTTTTAGATACCGGAGCTTCTGGAGTGCTTGTAAATGCATCTGCTGTAAATATACCTAAAAATGATTTCACTAAACAACCTGCTTTTGGGGCTTTTGGAGATGGTTCTACATATTCTGGGACTGTGGCAAGCGCTACCGTTTGTCTTAGCCCAAATAATACAAACGACTGTGTGGTCATGCCTGTGGTGGTGGATTTTGAACAAACAGCTTTCCCTATACCTGGAGAGATTCAAGGTGATTTTGGTATTGATTGCGGGCAAAACCCATTTGCGGATAACGCATATTGCTATCTTTATTACCTTTACAATCAAAATCAATACTTCAACTCCTCTTCTTTGGCTTTTAATACTATGAGCAATTTCTATAACAGCACCACAGGGCAAATTGGAACTATAACTTTTGGAAGTTTTAGCGGAATTTTATAAATTATGCCGGAGCTTTCCCCTCCACTATTGCGATATTTCCCTCTTACACATCATCACCCTCTTTTACCGCCAATAGCGTGTTTTTTGATACAGGATCGAACTTTAACTTCCTGACCACAGAGGTATTCAAAACAGAAATTCCAAACTTTTCTTCTACCTCTTACGAAGGCAATTGTAATATGTATAATTTACTCATAGGTGGGCTTAGTATAAGCTATGATCTCAATAACTACAACACAAGCTTTACCACAGAACCCACTTCTAATATGTGTAGCATCTTAAATCCACCAAGCATAATACAAGGTATAACTCTTGATACTGGAAGCTATGCAAGTGTAGGATATGAAGATTTTGGATTTGCCGAGATGATAAGACACAATTTTATTTATAAACTGGGAAGTAATGGATTTACATCTTATATAAGCATAAATCCATAAATTTTAAGCTCCGGGGGAGGGGCTCGAACCCCCA
>CAZDZN010000095.1:0-4929 GCA_964509905.1 uncultured Aquificaceae bacterium | reverse complement strand
AAGAGAAAATAAAGAGCATGCTGACATTGTTTTTGGGCTTTTAGGAATAAAATCTAATCAAAAGGAGATAAACTATGGATTTATTGAACGATAAAACGTTCCCGGTATCTATTACTGAACTTATGGAGCTTGAATCAGAAAACTCCATTAAAGCTTATATTATGATAAAAGCGGACCCCAAGGAGATTCCTTCTATAATGATCGCTCTTTCAACATTAGATGGCATAAGAACTGCCGATGTTGTCACAGGGCCATACGACATCATTGTATTTGCGGAATTGAGAAATCAAGACGAGCTTGGAAGGTTGGTTATTACAAAAATTCATACATTAGAGGGGGTCAGAGAAGCTATCACTTGTGTGGTAGTAAGAATATAAGTTTTAATGAATATAGTACTTTTTGATGCGGAAGACATAGACAAGGTGGCAAAGCTTTATCTTAAAAGCTACAAAAACTTAGAAGAGTATTCTTATACGCATGAAGAGGATGTAAAAGTTTATATAAATTGGCTTTTAAGAAGAGATATAGCAGGGCTTTTTGTGGCAAAGGACAATGACAAGATAATAGGATTCATGGCTGTTGATGGGAACTGGTTTAGTAAAAAATACAATATGGTAGTGGGCGCTATCCACGAGATATTTGTAGACCCAGCTTATTTTGGAAAGGGCGTAGGCGAGGCCCTTATGCAAAAAGCTTTTGAATATTTTAAGCAAAGAAACCTAAAACGTATAGAGCTTTGGGTGGGTGATAAAAATTTTAGGGCCATGAGATTTTACGAGAAGTTTGAATTTAGAAAAGATGGTCAATACAACTTCTGGGTTAGGATGGTAAAAGATATTTGATAGTATTTTTAAAAGATAAATTGGATGGACTATCTTGCGTATCTATCTTCCATGCTTTGGCAAAAAATCGTATTGAATGCGTAGTGCTCACAGAGCCTCAAAACACATGCATAAGCCTTGGATATTTTGACAATGCTTTGAAGTTTTTGGATTTTGATTATATAGATAAGCATGGTATACCTGTTATAAGAAGACAAACTGGCGGAGGTACGGTTCTTCTTCACCAAGGCCAGATATTTTATCAGTTTATTTTTTCTAAAAGCAACAAGACTGTCCCCCTTAAGATGGAAAGTGTATATAAATATTTTTCAAATATCATAATTGAAGTATATAAGAGATTAGGCTTGGAGGCTCAATATAGACCTATTGCAGATATACTAATAAAAGATAAGAAAATATCTGGTCAAGGAGCAGGAGACATAGAAAACATGTTGGTTTTCGTGGGAAATATCTTACTGGACTTTGATTTCTATGCCATGGCTAATATAATATCTTATATAGAAGATAAAACATCTTTTGAAAAAATGCTGAGAGGAAATATCACCACATTAAAAGAGCAAGGTGTATATTTGGATAAAGATAAGATATTTGAAGCTTTTTTAGAAGTTTTGAAGGTTAGGTTTGGGGCTTTTGAAATAAAAGCTATACCACAAGATATAATATATCAGGCCAAAGAGATTGAAAAAGAACTTACCTCGGAAGATATAATAAAAGAAGACACTGGTAAAAAACACGAATATTTTAAAATAAAAGAAGGGTATCTTATAGACCCAAGCACATTGGAGAAAATATCTTTATGATTAGTGCTCATATAAGTCATTTAACACTCACTTTACAATATTAATATATTCTCTTGCAAAGTTTAAATATAAATATATTTTGATATCCATTGAAGTCCGATTAAGGAGGTTTTGTATGAACGTCATAGAAGATATTGCTCTTACAGATAGAGCCATAAAGGCCATAAAAAAGTTGGCTACGAAGAAAGGTCTTGTAAATCCTATTTTTCGCATAAAGCTTGTAGAAGAAGGATGTGCAGGATACAAATATGTTACAGAGTTTGATGAAAATCTAAAGGAGTCTGATATTATGATAAACTATGAGGACTTTAAATTAGCTATAGACAAAGATTCTTACAGCTATCTAAAGGGTTTGGAAATAGATTATATAGAAAATCTTATGAAAACTAATAACTTCATCTTCAACAACCCAAATGTAAGAAAATCTTGCAAATGTGGCTCATCTTTTAGCTTCAATAAAAGCTAAATCTTATAGGGGTGTAATCCTGCCCCGTTTTAATTTACTTATATGTTATAATATAAAAATGAGTGCTTTTGTGCCTCTAATTGAATATCGTACCAATTTTCCTATAGATCCAGCTGATGTAGCCGCTATTTTTGACGCATCTGGCATACGCCGGCCTACCAAAGACTTAGTACGAATTAAGCGCATGCTTGATAATGCCAATCTCATTGTGTCTGCTTGGTATGAAAGTAAATTAATTGGAGTATGTCGTGCATTGACAGATTTTAGCTATTGTTGCTATATATCCGATCTTGCAGTGGATAAGGCTTTTCAAAGGCAAGGCATAGGGCGTGAGCTTATTGCCCGTATCCGTTCTGCTATTGGAAATGAAGTGGCGATTATATTGGTATCAGCACCAGAAGCCGTAGAATATTATCCCAAGCTTGGCTTCGAGAAAATCGAGAATGGGTTTATTATTAAACGTACTAAATAAATATGATGATTAACCAAAGTGTTTTCTCATGATATTAACGCCTTCAATAAAACTTGATTTTTTCATAATATTTGATATAATTATATATTCTATGGGGTGTAGCTCAACTGGCAGAGCGAGGGATTGTGGATCCCTATGCCGCGGGTTCGACCCCCGTCATCCTCCCTTTAATAGACTATGAATACGATAATAGCACCAGCTACTGCACTTTTGCGTTCAGCGATAGGAATACTCAGGATATCAGGGGCAAACGCTTTGAATATAGCTAATAAGTTTTTACATATTGAAAGCCCAAAACCAAGACATGCTTATCATACTTCATTTTTCATAGGAGATAGCGAGTTAGACGATGTAGTAGCAATTTATTATAAGGCTCCGTATTCTTACACTGGAGAAGACATGCTTGAAGTGTTTTTTCATGGAAACCCCCTTATCCTGGAAAAAGCTATAGAGGTTCTTATAGATTTTGGATGTGTATATGCAAATCCAGGTGAGTTTACAAAACGGGCATTTTTAAATGGAAAGATGAATTTGGATGAGGCTTCGAGTATAGAGCTTCTTGTAAGTGCTCCTACCGAAAAAGCCTTAAAAAACGCCCTTGATATGCTAAGGGGAAAATTTGCTTCCATTATAGAAGGCTTAAGGAATGAGTTTATAAGGATAATAGCAAATATAGAAGCGGATATTGAGTTTGGTTATGAAGATATAGAGCCCCTTGATATAGAAAATGTAAAAAAAGAGATTGAGAAGCTAAAGTATACCCTTGAAGAGCTTTATAAAAGATTGAAAGATAACTCTTATTTGTATGATGGTATTAAGATAGCTATAGTGGGAAAACCAAACGTGGGTAAATCTTCTTTATTTAACGCGCTTTTAATGAAGAAAAGATCCATTGTATCAGACATGCCGGGTACCACCAGAGATTATGTGGAGGATAGACTGGAGATAGCTGGTTTCCCAGTAAAAATCATAGATACAGCTGGTATAAGAAAAACGGAAGATCCCATTGAAAAAGAAGGCATAGATATGGCATTGCAGCATATAAAAAAAGCTCATATTGTGCTTCTTATAGCGGATGTTTCAAAAGAACTTGATGAGGAAGATTATTTTATATACAATCATGTTAAAAGCTTAAATACTATCTATGTATTAAATAAGAAAGATTTGGGTGTAAATCAAAAAACCCTTGATTTTTTCAAGGAAAATGCTATAATTATCTCTATAAGAAATCACGAAAACTTGGAAGAACTCAAAAGCAAAATTTTAGATATGCTAAACATTGCAGAAGACGATATTTATATTTCAAGGCGAAATAAGTTTTTAGTAAGAGATGCTATAAAGTCTTTGGAAGAGGCTACGCTTCAAAATAGTGGTGAGATTGTAATGCTTTATATAAGGGAGGCATTGAACTATTTAGAAGATTTACTTGGTTTAATCACCGATGAAAATGTATTAGATGAAATATTCTCTACATTTTGCATAGGTAAATGATGCTTTGGCCATAAGCGGGTGCTGGAAGGCCAACGATTTCCCGCTATACAAATACCAGCATTTTGTTTTTGGGTTTTGAATTATGGAAACAAAGGAATTATCATTAGAAGAGTTAAAGAAAATGACGATGTCCGAGCTTCAAAAACTCGGTAGAGAGTTTGATTTAAAGAGAATCACAGGTATAAGAAAAGAGGAGCTTGTAGAAGACATTCTTGAAACTTACGGTAAAATAAAAGGTCTTAGATTTGTAAGAGGAACTTTGGAGGTGCTTCAGGATGGGTACGGGTTTTTAAGAAGCTCTTCCAATAACTATATGCCAAATCCTGATGATATATATGTGTCGCCATCCCAGGTGAAAAAACTTTATCTAAGGACAGGCGATACGATTATAGGTTTTTCAAGACCGCCAAAAGATAGTGAAAAGTATTATGCTCTTATAAAAATAGAGGCTGTAAATAACCTCCCTATAGGCTCGTCGGAATTGAGAAGTAGACCATTTTTCGATAAACTTGTCCCTTATCATCCAACTGAGAGGTTAAATATAGAATACGATCCTTCTGATTATGCTACGAGGGTACTTAGTCTTGTGAGTCCTATAGGTAAAGGTCAAAGAGGGCTTATTGTAGCTCCTCCAAAAGCTGGTAAAACAGTCATTCTTCAAAGATTGTCAAAAGCTATTCTTCAAAACCATCCGGAAGTGTATCTTATAATCCTTTTAATAGATGAGCGTCCAGAGGAAGTTACAGAGATGAGGCGTATCGTGATGTCAAATGCCGATAATGCAGACCATGAGCCTGAAGTTATAGCTTCTACATTCGATGAACCCCCAGAAAGACATATGCAGGTGGCAGAGCTTGT
>CAZDZN010000094.1:0-4980 GCA_964509905.1 uncultured Aquificaceae bacterium | reverse complement strand
CGCCGGCCTCGAGATTAGGAATCTCGCGCTCTATCCTACTGAGCTACGGAGACTATCTTAATATTATAAAATATATTTAGATGTTTGGTGATAGTTTCGTGGCTTTTTGTGGCATAAATCATTTTTAATAATAAATATTAGTTTATATTCATTCTTATGAAAAAACTTTTTGCGATTAATAAGCTTAAAGAGTTAGGCTATAAAATCACGCCACAAAGAGAGTATGTCCTTGATTTATTTTTAGATTCAAAAGATCATCCCAATGCAGAAGCCCTTTATAGCATGGTAAAAGAAAAGTTTCCCTATATATCTTTGTCTACCGTTTACAATACCCTAAATACGCTTGTAGATATAGGTTTGGCAAGGACTATTTATCTGGAAGACAAGACTTATTTTGACCCAAATGTAGACCCACATTCTCATTTTTTATGTGAACATTGCAATCAAATATATGATATAGAGCCAATAAACCTTGATATAAAGAGGGTGAAAGATGAGAATATAGCATATACTACTGGTGTTGATATATATATTTATGGGATATGCAGCAAATGTATAAAGACTAAAGAACACTAACAAAATTAAAAGTTTTAAGATAGAATATTATTATGTTGTTTTGGAAGAAATCCGATATTGAAAAAAAAGCCGAAGAAGGTTCTAAGGAAGCAATATTAGAGCTTATAAAATCTGGTAAGGCTTCAAAAGCCTTGTCTATATTAGAGAATTTTAAAGAAAATGAAGAACTAAGAAAAATATTGTTTGATCTTTATTTTAAAAGCGGAGAATACTACAAAGCTTATATGCTGATAGATAGATACTCTGATGTGGGTAGTGCCCCAGAAAGAGCTTTGGTTTATGAAGAATCTGGATACATACAAAAAGCTATAGAGGAATATCTTAAAATAGGGAATTTTAACAGCCTTTATAAAGCTGGGATTTTATATAGACACATAGGCAATTATCAGAAAGCTTATGAGCTTATAAACAGAGCTTATCAGATAGTTCCCTATGAGAAGAGAAAAGAAGTAGAAGATGTTATATTTGATTTAAAGAAAATACTTGGTATAGCTGATATCCCAAAACAAAGCCTATTAGAAAAAATAAGTCAAACTCTTCAAAAGACAAAAGACACGATTTTACTAAATACGATATTTATGAATAGGAAGATAGATGATGAACTTTTTGAAGAGTTAGAGGAAAAACTTATAAGAGCTGATATAAATGTAAAACTCGTACTTAATATAGTACAAACTCTAAAAACTGAGGCTATCAAGAAAAACCTAAAAACCTCCGAAGAGTTAAAACCTCTTCTTAAAAGAGAGCTTTTAAATATTATTAAAAACTGCGGAAACAAAGACCTGTTTTTTGAGCTTTTAAACGAAAAAGACAAACCTTTTGTAATATTGTTCTTAGGGGTAAATGGCTCAGGTAAGACTACCACCATAGGAAAACTTGCCAGTATTTATAAAGCTCAAGGTAAAAAAGTACTTCTTGGTGCGGCGGATACATTTAGAGCAGCAGCTATAGAGCAATTGGAAGTTTGGGCTCAAAGAGCTGGCGTTGACATGGTGAAAAAACACGAAGGAGCAGACCCCGCTTCCGTGGCTTTTGAAGCTGCAAAAAAAGGAGTGGAAGAAGGATACGATGTAGTGATCGTAGATACCGCCGGAAGATTACATACAAAAGACCCTCTTATAAACGAGCTTAGGAAAATCAAAAAATCTGTCCAAAAAGCTTACGAAAAAGCACCTCATAAAAGTCTACTGGTACTGGATTCCACCATCGGCCAAAACTCCATATCCCAAGCTAAGATTTTTAAAGAAGCGGTGGATATAAACGGAATTGTGATAACAAAGTTAGATGGTACATCAAAAGGCGGAAGCGTGATACCAATATGTAAAGATCTAAATATTCCTATATACATTACAGCTGATGGCGAGCGTATAGAAGACTTAGATCCTTTTGACCCAGAGACTTTTATAGACGCTTTGTTGGGTTAATCTACATCCTCTTCTTTTTCGGATTTTATAGCCATAATAAGCGTACCGGTGATCGCCACTACAAGCACTATAAATATAACAGCACCTAAACCTTTAAACTTCAAAAATCCAAGATTACCCATAAAAGTTTATTATAAACCATTTTTTAGTTTTAAAAATAAAGCACTAAGTGGTGGAAGTGTAATGTCTATCGAAAAATCAAAGTTATGCCAATGTTCAGATTTTGCTTCGATGTATCCTCCATTTCCCAAATTTGAACCCCAGTAGTATCTGGAATCTGAATTAAAGATCTCTTTATAAATACCTTCTTTTGGTACGCCTATTTTATAACTGTGTCTAACAACTGGTGTGGCATTGAATATGCATAGTATAAAATCATTATTTTGGGCTTTTCGCAAAAAGCTAAATACAGAGTTATCTACATCTTGGAAATCCACCCACAAAAACCCATTTGGATCGTGGTCTAACTCGTGAAGGGCTTTCTCAGTATTATAAATTTTATTTAAATCTCTAACGAGGTTTTGGATTCCTCTATGAGAGTCGTATTCTAACAGATGCCAATCTAAGCTCTTGTCGTGATTCCACTCTTCAAATTGTCCAAACTCACCACCCATAAAAAGAAGCTTCTTGCCGGTACTTGCGTACATATAGGATAATAAAAGCCTAAGATTTGCAAACTTTTGCCAATAATCTCCCGGCATTTTTGATATCAAAGAACCCTTGCCATGCACCACTTCATCGTGAGAAAGAGGGAGTATAAAATTTTCGTTAAAAGCGTAAAGCATTCTAAATGTAATATCTTGTTGATGGTATTTTCTGTGAATAGGGTCTTTGGAAAAATAATTCAATGTGTCATGCATCCAACCCATATCCCATTTAAACCCAAATCCAAGTCCGCCTATGTAAGTGGGTTTTGTAACCATGGGCCAAGCAGTGGATTCTTCCGCTACCGTAAATATGCCCGGGTTAAATATATACACCGCTTCGTTTAATTTTCTTAAAAAATCTATAGCTTCTAAATTTTCTTTTCCTCCATATATATTTGGTTCCCACTCACCTTCTTTTCTCGAATAATCTAAATAAAGCATGGAAGCAACAGCGTCTACCCTTATGCCATCCACATGGTATTTTTCAAACCAAAAGTTAGCACTGCTTATAAGAAAAGCCCTTACCTCATGTCTTCCGTAATTAAATATAAAACTTCCCCAATCTGGATGATAGCCTTTTCTTCTATCCATATGTTCGTATAGATGAGTTCCTTCAAAAAAAGAAAGCCCGTAATCGTCTGTGGCAAAATGAGAAGGTACCCAATCAAGTATTACCCCTATATCATTTTGATGCAACAAATCCATAAGATACATAAAATCAACCGGCTCTCCGTATCTGGAAGTGGGTGCAAAGTATGAAAGCGTTTGATATCCCCAAGAGCCGTAAAATGGATGCTCCATAATGGGTAAAAACTCTACATAGCTAAAGCCCATATTTTTTACATATTCCACCATCTGATGGGCTAAGTCTTTGTAAGATAAAAAGTTATTTTCTAACGTTCTTCTCCAAGAACCCAGATGCACCTCATATATGCTTGCAGGTTCTTTATAATGGTTTTTGTGTTTTCTCTCAAAAAGCCAATTTTCATCTTTCCAGCTGTATTTTGATATGTCGTATATAATACCAGCACTTTTTGGCGGGACTTCCGCATAAAAAGCAAAAGGATCTCTTTTTTCCTCCCTGTGTCCATTTTGAGATATTATATAGTATTTGTAAAGCTCATATTCTTTTAAACCTTCTATGAATATCTCCCATATACCTGAGCTTCCTTTTGGTATTAAAGGGTATTCTTTTTTGTTCCAAAAGTTAAAACTTCCTTCCACATAAACTTCTTTAGCGTTTGGCGCCCATAAGGCAAAGTAAATGCCATCTTTTAATACATGAGCTCCCAATTTTTCATAAAGATGATAATGAGTTCCTTCATTAAATAGATAGAGGTCTTGGTCTGTAAGTAGCGATATATCGTAACTATATTTATAATATGGCATTTTTTGTTATTTCTTTTAAAAAACTAAAAAACTCTTCTTTTAAATCTTCTCTTTGAAGAGCAAATTCCACTATCGTTTTTAGATAATCAAGCTTATTTCCAGTGTCGTATACTTTGGCTTTTACTTTGTAAGCATAAACAGCTTCTTCTTCCAAAAGCATTTGCATTGCGTCTGTGAGCTGTATCTCTCCCCCTTTTCCGGGTTTTGTATTTTTGAGCTTTTCAAAGATAGTAGGTGTGAATAGATATCTTCCAAGAATAGCTAAATTTGAAGGAGCATGGTCAATATCTGGTTTTTCTACCATGTTTTCTATAAGAAATACATCATCTTCTATCTCTTTTCCAGATACTATACCGTATTTATGAACTTCTTCTCTTGGGACTTCGTATACTGCCACTATGCTTTTGCCAAATTTTTTGTAGAGATTTTTCATCTCAGATATGATGTTTACATCTGTTTGTATCACTATGTCTCCGAGAGATACTAAGAAAGGCTCTGCGCCTACTACTGGCTCAGCGGTTAAAACTGCATGTCCTAAACCAAGTTGTTCTTTTTGTCTAATATATATAGGGTTTATAAGATGAGACACAGTCCTTATATTTTCTAATAATTCTTTTTTATTATTTTTTTCCAAAAACATTTCAAGGTCTGTGTTAACATCAAAGTGATGTTCAAGAGGTCTTTTGTGTCTTCCAGTTACAAATATTATATTTTCTATATCACTCATCAGAAGCTCTTCTACTATGAATTGAATGACGGGTTTATCTATGATAGGAAACATTTCTTTTGGCATGGCCTTTGTTGCTGGTAAAAATCTCGTTCCCCAACCTGCAGATGGTATAACAGCTTTTCTTACTTCCATAAGTTTCCTCTTTAACTTATTTGTTAACAATAGGTGAGACAGGGGTCGAACCTGCGACCTACGCCTTGTAAGGGCGTCGCTC
>CAZDZN010000093.1:0-4995 GCA_964509905.1 uncultured Aquificaceae bacterium | reverse complement strand
GTGGATACTTGCATAGTCCTTTTTAGAAAAGAAAAACCATCAAAAGACTGGATGCTCCGATATTGCATAACACCATCAGATATTAAAAATCCAATTGAATACATAAACAAAAACTGGCAAGAGATGGAGCAAGAAAAACTCTCCGATAATGCTTGGACACTGGCAAACGAAATAGTGCTTAAATTAAAAGAAAAAATAGAGAAAATCGGAAAGCCATTAAAAGATTGGAATGTGGAAATATATTATGGTATAAAAACGGGCTTTAATGAGGCATTTATAATTGATACAAAAACAAGAGATGAGATCTTAGCAAACTGCAAAACAGAAGAAGAGAAAAAAAGGACAGAAAAGATAATAAAACCAGTTTTAAGAGGAAGAGATATTGAAAGATGGAGATATAAATGGGCAGGGATTTGGGTGATAGGAACTTTCCCGGCTTTAAATCTTGACATTGACGACTATCCAGCATTAAAAGAATATCTAAAATCATTTGGAGATAGATTAAATCAGGATGGAAAACCAGGTCATCGAAAGAAAACCCATAACGAATGGTTTGAGACACAGGATAATATTGCTTACTACCCAGAATTTGAAAAGGAAAAGATTGTGTGGCAGGAAATGAGCGATGAACCATCCTTTGCATATGATAATAAAGGATTTTATACAAATCAAACAGCATATGATTTGAAATATGTTCTTTCTTTACTTAATTCAAGGATAGGATATTTTTATCTTAATCAAATTGCTTATTCATTATCAGGTCAAGCAAACCGTTGGATTAAACAATATGTAGAGCAACTTCCCATTCCCACCATCACACCACAAAACCAACCCATTGTCCAGCAAATAGAAAACATTGTAGAAGAAATTTTAAATTTAACAAAAGAACCAACCTACAACGACAAGTCTGCCACGGCCAAAGATACACAAAAACAAGCAAAGGTAAGAGAGCTTGAAAAACAAATAGACCAGCTTGTGTATAGGCTTTATGATTTAGAAGATGAAGAGATTGATATTATAGAAAGCACTTAAACAAGGACTGGATATGCAAAATTTTATTACAAATGCAAACGAGAAAAGCTTAGCAGATAGGTTGAATGTGTTGATATCTCACTCTGAGGATATGAAATTTTTGGTGGGATATTTTTATCTATCGGCTATACCTTATGTGTATAGAGCTTTTAGAAATCTCTATGAAAACGGTCAATTGAGAAAATCACACATAAAAATATTGGTGGGTTTGAGTGTAGATAAAGGGATTTATGGACTCTATGAGATAAACAAAGAAGACAACTCCCATAAAAAATTAAAGGACTTGTTTTTAGAGTCTATGAAAATATCCTTTACAGATGAAACTTTTGACCATGAAGAGGTGGAAGAGCAAGTTAAATTCTTTCTTGGGCTTTTAAAAGAAGGATATATAGAATTAAGAAAAACTATAAAACCAAACCATTCTAAACTATACCTTTTCAAGTTAAAAAACCAGATAACCCCAAAAGCCTTTATAACAGGCAGTAGCAACCTTACAAAATACGGACTTGAAACCCAAGAGGAGTTTAATGTAGAGATAAAAGATTATGGATTTGATGATGCAGAAGAATATTTTGATAACCTTTGGAACACATCTATAGAAATAACTTATCCTGATATAGAAGAAACAATTACCAAACATACCATGTTTAGAGAGATAACACCATACGAAGCTTACGCTTACATTCTAAAATCGTATTTGGACTTACATATGGACAGTAAAATCTCAAAAGACAACATAAAAGAATTGTTGGAAAAACTTGGCTACAAAGCGTATTCTTATCAAATAGACGCTGTAATGCAAGGGTTAAGCACTTTGGAAGACCATGGAGGTATTATACTTGCAGATGTGGTAGGGCTTGGAAAAACAGTTGTAGCCTGTATGATAGCAAAGCTACTAAACAAGCGTGGTATAGTCATAGCACCTCCACACCTGATAGGACAAACAGAATACGATGGATGGAAAGGTTATATAAACAGCTTTGGGCTTTACGATTGGAAAGTATTTTCCTCGGGAAAATTGGAAGAAGCGCTAAGCTATGTTAAAAATTACGGCTCCGATGTGGTTATAGTAGATGAAGCCCATAGGTTTAGAAACGAAGATACCATATCCTATGAAACTCTTAAAAATATAACAGCTCTTAAAAAGGTTATGCTTCTTACTGCCACGCCATTTAACAACTCACCTTCTGACATATTTGCTTTGATAAAGCTATTTACGATACCAAAACAATCTAGTATCACTTTTGATGGTGATATAGAAAAGAAGTTTAGGGATTTTGAAACAAGATTTGAAAACTTATCCTATATAAAAAGATATCTAAACTCAAGCGATGACGATAAGAGGAAAAAAGCCAAAAAACTATATGAAGAGATTTTTAAAGAAACAAATGTAAAAAATGTAAATGAAGAGCTTACAAAAATAGCAAAGCGTATGAAAGCCGTCATTTCCCCAGTGGTGATAAGAAGAAATCGCTTAGACTTGAAAGCTTACGATGAAGATATAGAACTCTCAGAGGTAAAAGACCCAATACATGTATTTTACGAACTAAACAAAGACCAGAGCTTATTTTATGACGAGGTGATAAAATCTTTTTACTCTCCAGAAGAAGGTGGCAAATTTAACGGCGCCATGTACATGCCAGAAAATTATTTAAAGAACAAACATGACAATGAAGACCAGCATTTTATTCAAGTATCTCAGAAAAACCTTTACAGCTTCATGAAAAGGCTTCTTGTGAAACGATTTGAAAGTAGTTTTATGTCTTTTTATAAGACTTCATGAAAAGGCTATAGATTTTATAGAAAAATCAAGGCAATATTTGTTGGATAGAGATATCATAGAAGATATATATACAGCTGATGAAGAAACCATATTACAAGAACTTGAAAGCAGATTGGAAAACTTGAAACAATCGGATAGATATTCAAGGGTTTACAAAGAAGAAAATACACATATGGATAGACTTCTTAATGATATTAAACAAGACAAAAAGCTTTTTGAAGAGCTAAAACAAAAAATAGAGAAGCTGGGTTTATTAAACCAAGACCCAAAACTTGTTGCATTAGAAAATAAGATTCAAGAACTAATATCCACAAAAAGAAAAGTGGTAATATTTACAGAATATATTGATAGCGCATCTTAAACTAAAAGACAAATTTAGGCTTATAGGTACATCAAAAGGATTGTCAAAAGGCGTTATAAACTCTATAAAAGAGAACTTTGATGCACAAAACAAAATCCAAAAAGATGAATACGATATAATTATCGCCACAGACAAGTTATCGGAAGGTATAAACTTAAACAGAGCAGGAGCTATAATAAATTACGATATACCTTGGAACCCAGTTAGGGTGATTCAAAGGGTAGGAAGGATAAACCGTATAGGTAAGAAAGTTTACGACGAGCTTTACATATTAAATTTCTTTCCCACAGAAAAAGGAGCGGACGAAATAAAATCTGTAGAAATAGCTCAAAACAAAATGTTTATGATTCACAATGTACTTGGAGAAGATTCTAAAATTTTTACCCCTGACGAGGAGCCTCAACCTTCCGAGCTTTGGTCTAAATTAAATAAATTATCAGAAGACGAGGAAGAAAGCTTTTTTACAAGAATAAAAAAAGATTGGGAAGAAATAAGAAAAGAAACACCACATATAGAAGAAAAGATAAAAGATATACCCCCAAGGGTCAAAATATCAAAGCCTCATGACACTAAAAGTCTTATAGTTTTTGTAAAGAAAAACAATGAACTATTTTGCTTATCTTACAAGTATGCCACGGTTGACAATTTTGACAAAGGTAAACCAGAAGAGATAAGCTTTGAAGAAGCGTACGAGCATATAATATCTAATCCAGATACACCTTTATTGGAGCGTAGCAAAGATTTTTGGAAAGCCTACAAAAAGACTATAGATTTTAAAAAACCTTACCACAAGCCAAAAACCACCGAATCAAAAGCTATCCATAAGCTAAGCTTTTTCAAAGAAAAAATAAAAGACCCATTTATTGATGCTCTAATAGAAGCAATAAAAGAATATGGATTACTTTCTAACAAAACCCTAAAAGATATAGCAAGCGTATCCGAAAAAAACTTTTTAAAGCTTTTAGAAAAATTAAAAATAGATTGGGAGCAAACCATAAAAGATATTACACAAAATAAAAAACATGAAGAAAAAGAAGTCATAATAGCTATAGAAAATTTAACAATATAAAAAAACAAGGAGGACAAAGCCTCCCAAGGAGAATAGGAATGGACAAAAGCTTAAAAACTATAAGAGATGTTTGTATAAAAAGTCCTGCCTGGTTCTGGAAGTTTTATACCTTGGTTGAATGGGTTTGAGTAATAATCGTTGTAAGAGTAGTACTCTTGATTTAGAGCGTTGTCTATGCCTACTGTGAATGTAAAGCGTTTGTAGTTAAAACCTGCTTTTAGATTGAGCAAAGCGTATCCTGGGACTTTTTGCTCTTTTAAATCAGAGTTTACATTGTTTTGAGTGGAGGCTAGTATAGTTTGTATTTCACCAAAGTAAACATGGTTGTCGTATCTTAACGAAAGCACCTCTCTTAAAGGTGGAATATCGGGTAAGTTTGGACTGGTTATATGCTTTGATGCATCTGTGATTTGATAACCCCTTGTATATGAGGTTTTTGAGTCTATACTTATGGTGTTTGTGATAAAGTAGGTAGCTCCTATATTTATGCCGTTCATAAAGGCTGTGGTGTTCCAATATTCGTTTATTGTGTATGGTCTACCCATAATATTGGTATTAAACTGCGTTATTGTAATATAATCTGTTATATATCTATAAAAAGCATCGAGACTAAATCTAAACTTATCGTAGTTTGAATTTAGCCCTATATCAAACTCGTTGTTTTGAGCGGGTTTTAAATCTGGGTTTCCTATCCACAACTTACCCATGTTTACAAAGTATATATACCTTTCTTCTGGGTCTGGTACTCTT
>CAZDZN010000092.1:4152-5022 GCA_964509905.1 uncultured Aquificaceae bacterium | reverse complement strand
CGTTGCTTCCTTCCGGACCTGGCGGGGTTCACCCTGTCCCGTTGCAAGGTTATTAATATTATAGCATAAAATATTTCTTGTGATATTATATTATGTTGTATGAAGAAATTTATAATTCCCTTATATCTTTGTTTTATAGCTACGTCTTACGCTCAGAGTTTTTGTATAAAACCAAGAGATGGGGTTTTTATAGATGATCCTTACATAAAAGCTTATACTATAAAAGCAGTAGAAGATGCTTTTTTAGAAGCAAAAAAATCTTTAAATTGCAATTCTAAAAACTCAAAAAACGTAATTTTAAAAATAACTAATTTTTCCGCTATGCCAATAGGATATTCTATATACCAAAGGGCGAACAACTATATTTTAAACGTAGGTATAGAGATTAAAGTTAATAATAAAAAATATACTTACTTTCAGAGCTCTTATTACGCTTTGCCCACAGGGGGGCAAGGGGATTTGCCAAAAAGACAAGCCTTTGAAGATGCAATGGATAGAATAAAAGATATGATAGTTGAAGATTTGTTGAAATGGTAGACAAAGATGAATATTATATGAGGCTTGCTCTTGAAGAAGCTTATAAGTATAAAGGTCAAACTCATCCAAACCCTGCAGTGGGAGCTGTCATAGTAAAAGATGATAAGATTATATCCATAGGAGCTCATAAAAAAGCTGGTACATACCATGCTGAGATAGTGGCGCTTAAAAACGCAAAAGAGGATGTAAAAGGGGCTACCATGTATGTGAGCTTGGAGCCTTGTTCGTTTTATGGTAAGACTCCCCCTTGTTGTCCTGCTATTATATCAAGTGGCATAAAAAGGGTGGTGATAGGTTCTACTGACCCAAATCCAAAAGTCTCTGGAAAAGGCA
>CAZDZN010000092.1:2116-4109 GCA_964509905.1 uncultured Aquificaceae bacterium | reverse complement strand
AGGCATAGAATGGCTAAAATCAGCGGGTATCGAGGTAATAGTAGGGGTATTAAAAGATGAGTGCGATAAACTAAACGAAGATTTTTTTGTCTATATCACCCAAAAAAGACCCTTTATAACTCTAAAATGTGCCATGTCCATAGATGGATATCTTGCCAAAGAAGATGGTACTAGCAAATGGATTACTTCACAAAAAGCAAGAGAATTAGCCCATTTATATAGAAAATATTCAAGCGCTATCTTAGTGGGTGTAAATACCATTTTAAAAGATGACCCAGAGCTCACCGTAAGACTTGAAGGCAATACCTATCAACCTCTTAGCGTTGTAATAGACCCAGATCTAACTATCCCTTTAAACGCGAACATATTTAAAAAAGGATACGATAAAATTATTATCATCACAAAAACCCAAAACATCGATAAAAAACAGGCTTTTAAATCTCTTGGTATAAGGCTTTTAGAATTAGAAAGTTTTGATATAAAATCAATATTAAAAGCTCTATACGAAGCGGATATAATGCATATTTTTGTAGAAGGCGGGGCTTATACCATATCGAGGTTTTTAGGAGAAAATATATGGGATAAGATGCTTGTTTTTAGAGGATATAGGTTTATAGGTAAGGGTAAAGCCCTTTATTTTGAATCAGATTTTTCAAAAACCTACGAAGGGCAGATAACAAAAATAGATGAAAATACAGATTTGTTGGAGATTTACAATGGACATATCGCTTTTTGATTTTGAGCTTCCTCCAGAGCTTATCGCCAAATACCCAGTAACCCCAAGACATAGTGCAAGACTCATGGTGCTTGATAGAAAAAATAAAAGTATAAAACACTCTAGTTTTTGGCATTTAGACGAGTTTTTGGAAGAGGGTGACCTCATCGTGTTTAACGATACAAAAGTATTACCCGCAAGGCTTTTGGGTAAGAAAAAAGGTTTTGAAAATTCAAAAGTGGAGGTGCTTCTTTTAAGACATATAGAGGGGGACATGTGGGAAGCCCTTGTGGGAGGTAAAAACATAAGAGAGGGTTTGGAGATAGTGATAGCGCAGGATTTTGAGCTAATGGTGAAATCTCAAATAGAAAAATCAAAGTTTTTAGTGCTTTTAAAAGCTAAAAACCAGATAGAATCTATACAAAAATACGGTAAAATCCCGATACCACCTTATTTAGAACGAGACGAAGAGCCCATCGATATAGAATTTTATCAAACTATCTTTGCTAAAAAAGAGTTTTCTGTGGCAGCTCCCACCGCTTCTTTACACTTTTCAGAGGAGCTTATGAAAAAACTCTCACAAAAACTAAACATCGCTTTTACCACCCTTCATGTGTCCTATGGGACGTTTAAACCAGTGGATGTTCAAAACATAGAAGAGCATACGGTGGATGAAGAGTATATAGAAGTATCCCAAGAGCTCATAGATAAGATAAAATCCACCAAAGAAAACGGCAAAAAAGTCATAGCGGTGGGGACAACCGTAGTAAGAGCCTTAGAAACCGCTTTGTATAAACCTTACTTTGGCTTTACAGACCTTTACATAAAACCCGGTTTTAAATTTAACGTAATAGATGCTATGATTACCAACTTTCACCTTCCAAAATCTTCGCTTCTTATACTAGTAAGTGCTTTTGCCGGTAGAGAGTTTATACTAAAAGCCTACAACGAAGCCATAAAAGGAAAGTATAGATTTTACTCTTACGGGGACGGTATGCTCATCCTTTAAAACCTTGGAGATGTAGGGGAGAGAAAGACTTGTTTAGAATAATAAGATGTGCATTCTATAAAAGAAGAACCTGATGGGGTATTATACCAGCTCCCAGAACCAGTATAAACATTACAAGATAAGATACCAAGCTCATTCAATCTATTTGCTATGCCTTGTGCGTATTCTGTAGGTATGTAAGGTGTGGCTATTGCATAAAACCCTTGAGTGGCTGATTCATTACAAGAAGTGCCAGTACCTTCACATCCTGCAATATTATTAAACGTCCA
>CAZDZN010000092.1:0-2106 GCA_964509905.1 uncultured Aquificaceae bacterium | reverse complement strand
GGCATCCGCTTGTCCAGCTATTTGTCCAAGCATAATATTGCCAAGGCTGATCATTATTTGTATTTGCAAGCCAATGTCCTATATAAGACATCAAAGCTGAGCAAGAAGCTACATTGCCAGAAGAAGCGGCGGTGTTCCAGTCTGTTGCATTTGCACAAGTTATAAATGGGTAAGCTCCGAAATCTTGTGCATATTGTGTTATACCTTTTATAAAAAGATTAACCCTTTCCGATGTATGCTCTTGGTCTGCATTTGCTTTTATAGTCCTATACCCTATAAATGCCGCTCCTAAGAATATCACAAATGCGGTTAGGACAAGCAAAAATTCTATGATAGAAAAACCTTTAATAGACCACCATGCTGGTCTTTTCATATATTAAAAGGGGCAAAAGCCCCCGTATAAGTATTAGAAGTAGTTTACAGTGTTTGAACCAGAGACAAGCACCGGTTGAGAAGTACAACTAATAAGGCTAGACCCAGTAGGTGCACCAGTTGTAGTAACCTGGCAATTTAGCCCATAAGCGTTAGCTTGGTTGAGGATTGATTGGACATATGCGTTGTCTATAGGTGCAGTGGTGAATGTGTAAAAGCCATTGGTAACAGATACGTTCGATGTATTAGCATTACCTTCTGGTCCTGTACCTGAGGGACTACCCACACTACCAGTATAACCGGTATAGGTCCAAGGACCATTGCTTACAAAACTTCCAATGTATTGCTCTAATGCAGAGCAAGAAGCTATGTTGTTAGCGCTTGCAGTACCATTTAACCAATCGCTACCAGTTTTACATTGTACATATGGATAAGAGTTATAAAAGTCTTTTGAGTAATTTTTAAGACCTGTGGCGAAGAGTTTGAAGCGATTGGCGATTTGAGTTTCGTTACCATTGGCTTTTAGTGTCCTATAGCCAATAAACGCCGCTCCCAAGAATATTACGAAAGCGGTTAACACAAGTAAAAACTCGATGATTGAGAACCCTCTGGCTCCGTCTTTCCTTGACCATCCTGCTGGTCTTGTCATGCTTTCCATAGCAAATACCTCCTAATAAATTTTATCCAATAACTATATAATATTTCTGATTTTTTTTCAATGATTTTTTAAAAGCTCGTTCATCTTAGAAGCTATATCTCTTATCTCCCATTGGGCGCCTTTTTCTATGCGTTTTGAGATAAAATCCTGGATATGGGGAATGGGAGCTGATAGGACGATATTTGTTTTTTGACCATGAGGTAGTATAAACCTTGCATCTTCAGCGGGTATTCCCATGTTTACAAGGTCTATGTAAGCCTCTTCCGAAGTTTTTACAGCTTTTAAGAAAATATCGAGAGTCTCTTTGTTTGAGCTTATGCTTGGTGGGATTATCATCATATCTGGTCTTGGGACATCTTTTTTCTTGGGAAATTGCAACACATATCTTTGGGAGCGCTGGGAAAAATTTAAGAAAGTGTGTCTTACAAGCTGATGAGTAAGTACCCGTGATATATTTTCAAGATAAAACACCGCATAGCCGTAATACTTGCGGGATATATGTACCAAATATACGTTTTCTATGTTGTCTATGATGTTTGGCGTGATGTCTTTATTTAACTCTATTATTTTATCTATTGCATCAGTTCGCTCTTCTTCGGTGAGGTCTTCAAGGTAATGCCTTAGGCTAAACCCTATTAAATCCGGGGTTTCCTCGTTCCAGTAAGTCTTAAAGTATTTAGCTCCAAAATACATCGCTGTATTAGGGTCTATTTTTTTATACACGAAAGCATGGGAAAATACTGAAAAGTGCTTGTAAGAGCAGAGCCTTAGCAAAAACTCTTTCGTTTCGTTTTTTTGAGTAAGCTTTGATTCTTGCAAAAGGCTTTCAATACCTTTTTTTGTATAACACACCCTTGCACCAAGAGCACACAACCAAGCTATATCTTTAAAATCCTCTGGTTTAGCTATATCTTTTATCCTCATAAAAGCCAAAAAACCTCACCTTTTATTATTTTATCAAATTCTTAGAGGATGTGTGAGTTCAATACATCGTGAACACTTAAATTTGTTTAAAATTGCAAGATAGAGGGTAAACAAGGTAGTCTCTTGTACTTATCCTAAACCGTGGCATACTC
>CAZDZN010000091.1:0-5061 GCA_964509905.1 uncultured Aquificaceae bacterium | reverse complement strand
AGACATAGTTTTTAGCTTTTGAACACATTGCTCTATTATTCTTATGCTTTGTCTCATCTCCTCCGTTCTTACTAAATATCTATCATAACAATCTCCGTTTTCTCCCAGTGGCACATCAAAATCCACTATATTATAAGCATCGTAAGGTTCTAACTTCCTTATGTCATAAAATACACCAGAACCTCTTGCCACTGCTCCAGTAAGCCCGTAAAAGTATATATCATCTTTTGTAAGTACCCCTACGTCTTTATTTCTTTTTAGCCATATTCTATTTCTGCTTAGTATCTTCTCCCAGTCTTTTAGCTCTTTCGGAAAAAACTTTGTGAAGTTCTCTATAAGATCCAGAGCTCCATTCGGAATATCCATCCTAACTCCGCCTATTCTGGTATAAGATATTGTAAGTCTTGCCCCTGTTACGCCTTCTATTATATCCATTAATTTTTCTCTTTCTTTAAAAGCATACAAAAATATCGTCAACGCTCCTAAATCTAATGCATAGGTCCCAAGCCACAGAAGATGGGAATTTATACGCTGAAGCTCTGACATCATCGTCCTTATGTATTTGGCTTTTATCGGAACTAGATTTTCTATACCAAGAAGCCTTTCTACCGCAATAGTCCAAGCTTGATTACTACAAAGCCCCGATATATAATCCATCCTATCGGTATATACTAAAAATTGTTGGTATGGCTGGTGTTCTGCTATTTTTTCTACGCCTCTGTGAAGCTGTCCTAATATAACATCTGTCTGTACTACCCTCTCCCCTTCTAAATCAAACAAAAACCACATTGTACCATGAGTACCTGGATGAAGTGGACCCCAGTTTAGCACTACCTGGGCTTTTTTCTTTAATCTATTTTTTTCTGTATATTCCAAGTCTTTTAATGTCGGTACATAAGTATGTGTTCTCTTATAATTCATAGTGCCAAGAAGCGTATCGTTAAAAACTGTCTCATTTAAAGATGGAAGCTCCATGATCTCATAACCTTGAAGAGGAAAGTCTTTTCTTAGCGGATAATAGCTGTAAGTATCCCACATGAAAGCTCTTACAAGATGCTCATGCCCTTCATAGTTTATACCAAACATATCGTAGCATTCTCTCTCGGCCCATTTTGCAGCAAACCATAGTTTTTCTATGCTTGGAAGCGTGGTTTGGGTTTTGGTTTTTATCGTTAGTCGTTCTTTCATATCTATGTTATACAGTATATAAAAAGCTTCAAAACGCTCTTGAGTTTCCATCGTATCTATCACCGAGTGATCTATGAAAAGTTTAAATCCGAAACCTTCTTTTATGGTTTTTAGCGTACTGAAAAGCAGTTCTTTCCTAACGTATACTGTGGATATATTATTATCTTTTCTTATCTCTATGTGAGATATTTTAGCTTTTATCTCGTTTAGAGTCTTTTCGGAAGCTTGCATCAGATATTCTCCAAATCAAATTGCCAATCCAAAGCGTCTTTGCGCCATGCATAAACGAGTCCAAAAGTCAATATTATAAGGAAAAGTGCCACTTCTATAAACCCAAATACTCCAAGTAAATCATATACTACAGCCCAGGGAAAAAGATAAGCTACCTCTATATCAAAAAGCAAAAGCAAAAGTCCAAGTATATAATATCCTTGATGAAATGTAGTCTGTGCACTCTCATCGTATAGAGGAACACCACATTCATAAGGATATTTTTTGTAAGCCTCGCTTTTCTTAGGCCCCAAAAGCCAATTCAAAGATACCAACACCAAGCTAAGTCCAAGCATAACCACCAGTAAAGACAGAAGGCCTACATATGCCATAATATTCACCTCATTGTAGCAATTTTAAACAAAAACTCAGAGATATTGCTAACGCCATTCCAAAGCACGAAAGGAAACATGCCAAGTAAAAAGCTAAGTACTACCAAGATGCCCACAGATACATTCTCAAATATATCGTATTTTGGCCTAAAATGAATTTCTACATCCTTCATAAACATCAAAACTACAAGTCTTACGTAATAACCCGTAGATATAGCGGTAGCCACTATAAGCACAAAACCAAGCCAATATATATCTTTTATAGCAAGACCTAAAAACACCAGAGCTTTGCCTACAAAACCCACAGTAGGCGGTATGCCAAGCAGGGCAAATAAAAACACCGCAAAACTGATACTTATAAAACCAGTATTTCTATACAATCCGCCTATTTTTGATATTTGATTATCCCAGATTTCGCTTTGTTCTAAAATGCTTAATATCAAAAACGCCCCAAGCCCCATGATGCTATAAACAAAAGCAAAATATATTCCAGCTTTTAAACCCATAGAAGAGTTTGAAGACAAGACAGATAATATATAACCACTATGGGCTATGGAAGAATAAGCCAACAATCTTTTTATATCACTTTGCACAAGAGCCAAAGCATTCCCCACTATCATGGTGAGTGCTGCTAAAACACTTACAGATATCATCCAAGAAGGATATAGATGTTGATTTACATAAGGAATCAATCTTAAAAGTGGGATAAAAAACGCCAATTTTCCAGCGGAAGCCATATAACCCGTGATAGGAGTTGGTGCGGATGTATATGCATCAGGTAGCCAAAAATGAAATGGTACAATACCTATTTTTATAGCAAAAGCTAATAAAAACAGCACCATACCTACTATAAGATAAACTGCGTTGGAAGGATTGTATGAAGACATAATAGCTCTTATATCCAAAGATTTTGAAGCTCCATACATAAAAGCAGCACCATAAAGAGCAAGTATAATACTTATTCCACCTATTATGAGATACTTATAAGCACCTTCTTTAGCTGTGAAAGAACCTCTAAAAAGTGCTGTCATGATATAAAAACTTACCGAAACCATCTCAAGAGACACATATATAACAATGAGGTTGTAAGAAGAAGAAAGCGTCATCATGCCAAGCAAACTAAGAAAAGCAATATAGTATACTTCATAGTAAAAAGTCTTCTTATAATTCATATAAATATGGAAAAACGGCAATGTCAGAAGCGTAAGTATCACTTCAAAAAGTTTTGCATACATTCCAAGTATGTCTACAGTATAGGTATCAGAAAACACATCTTTGAAAAATGTTTGGTTATAAGAAAAGCTAAAAACGGATAATGCTAAAAAAAGTATCGATATCCACAAAAATACTTTTTTCTTCGTTTCAGAGTTTTTCACAATAATGTCTAATGAAAATAAAGAAAAACCGCCTAAAAATACCAATATTTCTGGTATTAGATATTTAAACTCTGCGATATTTGTAGCACCTAATAAAAGTCTTATGTCCATATCTACCTCTTAACGATTCCCACTATATGAAGTATATTTAGTATAGAAGCATCAAACATATCGAAAAATATATACGGAAAAAGGCCAATAATAAACATACATACTACAAGCGTTAGCATAACACTTAGCTTTATACCTCTTATATCTGTAAATATTAAAAAAGAACCTTCACTTTTACCTTCCAAAAATAGGTTTCTAAGAAAATAAAGCATGTATATAGCGCTAAAAAATGCACTAACTATTACCAACAAAGCTAAATTTATGCTGTGTTCTCTTGCGGAGACTATCGTTAAAAATTTTCCCCAAAAAGACGAACCTCCCGGAAGGCCCATAGCAGAAAACCCTGTCAAAGCCACAAATATGGCAAACACTGGCATATATCTTATAGAACCAGCAATGGTTCTTGTATTAAAAGAGTGAAGTCTATTGTATATAAACCCAGCTATCATGAAAAGAGAAGCACTGGAGAATCCGTGAGCTATCATCTCGATCACAGAGCCCCTCATTCCTTGAAAAGTTAGCATAAACATCGCCGCCACTATAAAACCCATATGACTCACAGATGAATAAGCTACAAAACGTTTGATATTATTTTGAGCTATTGTCATCCAAGAAGCATATATTATCGTTATAATACCAAGGGTTACCATTGGGAGCCAAAGAACTTTTGAAGCTTCTGGAAAAAGACCGATATTAAATCTTAAAAATGCATAAGAGCCCATCTTTAAAAGGATGGCAGCAAGCACTACAGAACCAGCGGTTGGAGCTTCTCCATGAGCATCAGGAAGCCACGTATGAAATGGCACCAAAGGAGTTTTTACTGCAAAAGCTATGAAAAACAGTATAAATAAAAATATTTGCTCGTTTAAAGGCAAGCGTAAGTGAATAAGATATGGATAAAAAGCACTGAAATGCCCGGATTGTTTAAAAGCATCAGAAGATAATATCATTATACCAAAAAGCAAAAACAGACTTGAGATAAATATGTATATGAAAAATTTGTAAGCTGAGTAAAGTCTTAACTTATATCCCCACACACCTATAACAAATAGCATAGGTATTAATGTAAGCTCATAGAATACATAAAAAATTACTAAGTCCCAAGAGGTAAAAACCCCTATTAAAAATGTGGTGGTGAGCAAAAACATAGAATAATATTCTTTTAACCTGTGTTTTATCTTTATATCCCTCACGGACCAAGCAATGGCTAAAAGGGATATAAAAGTAGATAGTATGTAAAACACCTCGGAAAGACCATCCACACCTACGGCATAAGATATGCCAAGCTCTTTTATAAGGGGGTAATTTTCATAAAGATAGATATCAGATAAATGAGAAAAATCTAAAAATTTAAGCGTGTAAATCGATATTAAGAATGTGATAAAAGAACCTATAAAAGCTACAGGTTTTGTAAATTTTTCTGGTAAAAATATTATTAGAGTAGTGGTTATAATCGGTAAAAGCATAGAAACACTTATAAGCCCAGCACCATTTGTAAAATATTCCATCTTATAGCCTCATGCTCCTTATAATAAGTCCTAGTATTAATACAATACCCACAATTATAGTAAAAATATATTGGTTTAAATAACCACTTTGAATAGCTTTTAATTTTCTGCCAAAAGAAAAAGTCCATATAACAAGTTTGTGAATTAATATATCTATAAACCTTATATCTATAAATTCCCATATTATACGCACTAAACTCATGAACATTTTAGCCAAAAGATTTACAAACCCATCTATTACGATACGATCTATGACTTTATATGTAAATTTTGATA
>CAZDZN010000090.1:0-5262 GCA_964509905.1 uncultured Aquificaceae bacterium | reverse complement strand
CCTAAAAAGTATCGAGCTTTTACTATCAAATGGCATAAAAACAGGGCTTAGATTCACTCTTACAAATAGAAATTATCAGGATTTAAAAAACATTTTTGAGGTTGCAAAATCTATCGGCGTATCTAAGCTATACATATCTCATTTGGTGGATTCTGGTAGAGCAAGCGATAGCTTGTTTTTAGATAAGAAAACCCATAGAAGTTTAAGTGAATATATCGTACAAAAGGCTTTTGAGGAAGAATTTGATATAGTTACCGGAAACAACGAACAAGATGGGGTATTGTTATACATAGAGTTTAAAAACAGATACAAAGAGTATGCGGACTATCTTTTACAAACGCTGAAAAACTGGGGTGGAAATAAATCTGGAGGTAGGATAATAAACATAGATTACCTTGGGAATATAAAGCCAGATCCGTTTTTCAACCATACATTTGGAAATATTTTAAGAGAAGATATTGTAGAAAGTATAAAAAAAGACGAAGTTTTTAGATTTTTAAATGAATACCCAAGAAAATTAAAAGGTAAATGTGCAAATTGCGAGTTTTTGGAAATATGCAACGGCGGGTCAAGGGCGAGAGCCTTAAACAGATTCGGTGATTATACAATGGAGGACCCACTATGTTTTATTTGATAGTTTTGATGATGGTTTTGTTTAATTCATTCTCTTTTGCGAGCAAGTATTATGTGGTGGAGCGCTCACGAGGGGCTTTAGGGGTTATCAAAGATGAAGTTCACATAAAAGACATAGAGGGCCTTGGGGATATGAATCACGCCATCGTAAAATACGGAAACAAGTATGCTTATGTGATAAGTAGAAACGGCGTTTTGACCAAGATAGACCCATGTACAGATAACATAATATCTCAAACAAAGGCGGGTAAAAGTTCAATAGATTTTGACATATCTAAAAATCTTATAGTGGTGTCAAACTATGACCCAAAGACTATAGTGTTTTTTAATCACAATCTTAAAAGCCTAAAAACTATAAACACTGGTTCAAGGAATGTGGGCATAAAGTTTTACAAAGACTTTGTCATCGACCTTTTGATGGATAAAAACGCTGTGTGGATTATAGATGACAGAGATTTTAAGGTTATAAAAAAGATAAAAAACGCAGGCATCATGCCTTTTGATGCCATAAGGGATGACAAGAGATATCTTATAAGCTTTTTCGTAGGAAACGATATTGGTATTTTAAACCTAAAACACTTCTCATATAAAAAGATAAAATATGGAAATACCGCAGGTGCCATATTAAAAATTCCCCATTACGGACTTTTTTCCGTACTTAATAACAATGTGCTTATGCCTGCAGTGGGAGAAAGAGGAGTTGATGTAGTAAATATAAAAAAAGAGCGTCTCGTAAAAAAGATAAAACTTCTTGGATACCCGGTGTTTGTAATCGTATCTCCTAAAAAAAACATTGTGGCTGTAAATTATAGCGGTGATAAGGATGATTATCTTACGTTTGTAAATCCCAAAACGATGGAGGTTGTAAAAAACTTAAAAATAGCAAGAAGGGTGATGCATATGAGATTTTCAAGAAACGGAAATAGACTCTATATATCTGATTATTTTGACGATAAGGTAAAAATCCTCAGTATCAAGGATTTTAAGATAATAAAAGAGATTTCTATTCCACAGCCTTCCGGTATTTTTAGACTGCCAGAGCATATCTTGGAGGATTGCCATGGGTAAAGTATATTTAATAGGCGCAGGACCCGGCGATGTAGAGCTCATAACATTAAAAGCCCTAAAAGCTATAAAGATATCGGATGTTATCTTTTACGATAAGCTCGTCAACAAAGATATTTTGGATTATGCGAGAGAAGGTGCAACACTTGTTTATGTGGGCAAAGAAAATGGATATCACAGCATAGAACAAGATGAAATAAATAAAATGATGATTCATTATGCCAAGAGAGGGTTTATAGTATCAAGGCTTAAAAGCGGGGACCCTTTTGTCTTTGGAAGAGGCGCAGAAGAAGCGATATCCTTAAAAGAAAACAGCGTAGATTTTGAAATAATACCGGGAGTTAGCTCGGCGATAGCGCTACCAGCCCATGCCTATATACCACTTACCCATAGGGAAATTTCATCTTCTTTTGCTGTAATAACAGGACACAAGGTAAACGGAGGATTAAATCATATAAAATGGGATAAGATAGTGGGTATAGACACGCTTGTATTTTTAATGGGTGTTTCTTCAAGACAGGATATAGCTAAAAATCTTATAAGAGCTGGGAGAGACGAAAACGAACCTGTGGCTTTCATAGAAGACGGATTTGGACCAAGCGAGAGAACGATAATAACCACTTTAAAGATTTTAGCCACTTCTTATGTGGAGATATCATCCCCCGCGGTGATGGTGGTGGGAAATGTGGTGAACCTAAGAGAAAAGTTGGAAAACAAGGAGATAGCGCTATGCAAGATTTAGAGAATAAGATTATAGAAGCGATACAACAAGATATACCTTTTGTAAGAGAGCCCTTTGACATGGTGGCTGAAAAGCTCGGATTATCGATATCAAAAACTCTTGAGCTTTTGCAAAATTTAAAACAAAAACATATCATAAGACAGATAGCCCCTATTTACGATACAAAATCTTTGGGTTATAAGAGCTCTCTTGTGGCTTTTAAGATAGAAGAAAAAGATTTAACGGATGCTGTGAACATCCTAAATGCACACCCAGGAGTAAGTCATAATTATCTAAGGGATGATGAGTTTAATGTGTGGTTTACAATAGCCATACCCCCAGATTCAACACTTAGCATGGAAAACACGATAAATATACTTTTTAGAAGGACGAAAGCCAAGGAATATGCGGTACTAAACACAAAGAGGGTATTCAAAATAAGTGCAAGATTTGTAGAGAATGCTAATGAAAAAGAAAATACCGATAAGCCAAAATCTTTTGAAGGGACGCTGAGTGATAAAGATAAGCTTATTATAAAGCATACCCAATATGACCTACCCATCGTAAAAAGACCCTTTGACGAAATAGCTAAAAAATTGAATATTAATGTGGATTATCTTCTTAATATGTTGAGTAAATATAAGGAGAATGGCATTATAAGAAGGTTTTCTGGGCTTTTACACCATAGAAACGCCGGATTTAACGCCAACGGGATGTCTGTATGGGAAGTCCCAGAGGATAAGATAGAAGATTACGGAACGCTTATGAGTTCTTTTAGAGCAGTTACTCATTGCTATGAGCGTACTATAAACGAGCACTGGAAATACAATCTATTTTGTATGATACACGGAAAAACCAAAGAAGATGTGTATGAAGTGATTAAATGTATAGAAAACGATATAGGGACAAACCTATCCCACAAAATCCTATTTTCTTCAAAAGAATTTAAGAAAGTTAGGCTTCGTTATTTTGAGGATGATTATTACAAGTGGGAATCGGAAAACAGTTTCTTTGTGTAGAGATTTATCTCCTCTTGTGATTTTGCCGTTTTTCTAAAAGAGGATACTTTTTGCACGATATCTTTTATATCGGATGGTATAGAGTTTTCAAGACGTTCTCGTAAATATTTTGACACAGAAGGGGCTTCACCCCCACTGTTTATACCAATAACCACAGGCTCTTTTACGATCAAAGACGGAAACAAAAATGTGCAATAATCTTTGGAATCCACGCTATTACATAAAATATTTCTTTTAATACATGAGTTATATATGCGCTTTTGCAGATGGATATCATCAGCGGCTACTATCACCATGTCTTTATCTTTAAGGTCTTTTATAACAAACTTTCTTCTCTTAAAAGCTATCAAACCACTTTTTCTGAGATTTAGTACTTCTTCAATGGCTCTTGGAGCTACCACGGTGATGTTTGGTTTGAAGGGTAGTAACTTTTCTATCTTTCTAAAAGCCACGATACCAGCCCCTACTACAAGCACATTTTTATTTTCCAAATTTATAAAAGCTGGAAAAAACATACAAATAAGTATATCAAACTTTATATGCTTGGTATATTAAAATTCATCTCTTGACATAGATAGTTTAACATTGTATATTAAATCTTATGCTTACTCAAATAAATGTTCCGTATAAAGATTTTATAGAAGACAAAATACTCGCCAAACAGATAAAGAATATGGAAAAAAGAACAGAAGATGACAGAATGGAAGTATTGTTTACAGAGCTTGATAATAAGGAATTGTACATGTGGATGATTCAAAACGATATAAGCGTCGAAAACATGAGAAGGTATTACGAGAAATACATACTACCCCTTGGTTTAAGAAATTATAAATTAGAAGAGATTTTAAATATGTGTGATTTTGTTTGATAAATAAAAATATGGATTGGGAAGAAATCCTTATAAAAGCTATTGAGATACTGAATCAATCCTATATAGCTATAAAGGATTGGAGTTTTGGTGGAGGGACAGCTCTGATGTATTATTACAACCATAGAAAAAGTAAAGATGTGGATATTTTTATCAGCAATGCTCAACTTCTTACTATGGTAAGCCCAAGACTAAACCCAAAGGCTTCTAAGATAGCAGACGATTATATAGAAACTTCTGAGTATGTAAAAATTATAATACAAGATCAAGAGATAGATTTCATCTGTGCCCCGTCTTTGTTAGAGTTAAAACCTAATCTTGTTAAAATCAAAGGCTATGAGCTATACATAGAACAACCAGAGGAGATTGTAGCTAAAAAACTCTATTACAGACCAGAGAGTTTGAAATTAAGAGATATAATAGATACTATAATCGTTTGGAAAAATCGCGAAAATTTGCCAAATCTACTAAAAGCCAGAAAACTGATACCACCAAAAGACATATTGCAAAATAGAATTAAAGCTCTAACTAATAACCCTGAAAATGTGGAAAAAACATTAAACAGCATACAGCTAAACCAACCTATAAATTTTAATACATGTCTAAAAGAGTTTACAGATTTTACCAAAATACTTTATGCTTAGCAATCCGGTTCAAGTCTTTTTACTTATCCTTTGACTCATATCAATGAAATTATCGGAGTTTGAAATTTATTTATATTATCCCTTGTTAAGGAGGTTTTTATGAAAGAGCAAGTACAGGTTAAAAATACCACGGTACCTGTTTATAGGTACGAAGAAGATGGGTTTACCGTCTATGAGTTTGATACATCTATGACAGGACCACCAGAGCCTATGGTGAACGCCTTGGCGGTTTTGGAGCTTTTAACATCGCCAAACATAAAAGTTGTTATGATAAATCATAGAAAGCCTATGGGACTTTTTGATAAGTTAGAA
>CAZDZN010000089.1:0-5267 GCA_964509905.1 uncultured Aquificaceae bacterium | reverse complement strand
ACGGGTTCATCTTTTAAAGAGTTTTATAGGCTTTTAAGAAAATCTAAACTAAAAGATGTGCCAGTCAAAGAGATAAGAGATTATCACGACCATCCGCTTTTCATAGCTTCTTGGGTGGATAATATAAAAAATACCGGCGTTGAGGATTACTTTTTGCTATTTTCCGCTCACAGCCTGCCTCAAAAAATCATAGACAAAGGAGACCCTTACAAAGCCCAAATAGAAAAGAGCGTAGAGCTTATCATGAAACACTTTAAAAACGATTTTATGATATCTTATCAATCAAAAGTTGGTCCTGTAAAGTGGTTAGAACCCGCCACAGATAAAACCATCCAAGAGCTTCCTAAAAAAGGTGTAAAAAAACTATGCTTAATTCCCATAAGCTTTGTATCTGAGCATTCGGAGACCCTTTACGAGATGGATTATCTTTATAAAAACATGAGTCAAGAGCTCGGCATGGAGTTTAAAAGAGTGCCCACCCTTCAAACAAACCCCACTTATATAGAGCTCTTGAAAACCCTATCAAAGCAAGTTTGAAATAGCTATGGGCTTTACCCCAAAGTAGATATTTTTTATATTAAACATATAAGTGTAGGAGACAAAAAAACTATTCTTTTTTGGTTTTGGGCTTTTAGCATAAGAACCTAAAAACACCCTCGTGGGAGACCCTTCCTCGTAAAGAACGCTAAAAGAGTTTTCATAGGGAAGATAAGCGTACAAAAACTTCTCCTCTTCCCAAAAGTAAGAAGGTCTATCCACAAAAGATATGGTGGAATTTCCAAGCTTTATGTTTTTTATGACATCCTCTTTGGATTTTATGGGATTTTTCGAGAATACGAAGTTTCTAAGCATACCAAAAGACCATTTGTAAGATGGTATTAAAAGCCTAATACCCACCTCCCTTACATACACTTTCACATGGTGATCAAGCCCTCCTATCACCGGATTTTCCCATCCTTGCTCAAAATACTTCTTTATGTAAACCTGTGGATTAAGACAAGGCGAGAAAAACCTGTATATGCGTTTTTTTAAAAATATCTTCGGTATTATAGACCCTATGTATCTCCATAGCATGCAGTATTTTGAAGATATCACCCCATCTCTTAAATCGATTAGTTCCACCACCAAGTCTTTGGACTTTGGAAGTCTCCAAATGTATTTTTTCTTAAAAGGATGCACCACCACGTTTAGGTCTTCCACGCTCACCAAAGACCCCACTATACCTTTTTCGGTGGTAATCTTTTGCTCTTTACCTACTATGGTGTTTGGAGTTTCAAAACACTTATAGTGTGTGTTTTCATGGTCTGTTATGATGACAAAATCTATACCTTCTTCTTTTCTCGCGGTCTCAATGTCCTCGGGTTTTCCCAAAGAATCATAAGAAAATTCCGTATGTATGTGAAAAACAAAAGACTTTACATAAAAATTTGGCGGGTCAAAAGCTTGTGTTGTCTCGTAGTGTTTTAGGCTTTTAACAGGTAATATAAAAAACAAAAGCTCCAAAAGACCAAAAGCCATCACAAAAGCGTATATACCTATTATCACCCATAATATCCACACCAATAAGATTATACATCAATTAGATTTTGGGCTAAGTCTTTACCAAGGGCTACAGGGTCTTTCCCTTCTAAGGTTAGCTCTCGGTAATCGGTACCATTTTCATTTGCTATAAAACCCCTTATCTTTATGATACCTTTTTCTAAAACTGCATAAGCGCCCATCGGTATTTGACAGCCCCCATTTACCTCTTCCAAGAAAGAGCGCTCTGCCATGGCACATACATAAGTGGGTTCATGATTCAGGGCTTTTAAAATATTATAAACATCAGTTTTTGAAGATTTATACTCTATACCAATGATGCCTTGGCCAACTGCTGGTATAAAATCGAGGTAGGAAGATATCATATACTCAAATCCAAGCCTTTTGAGCCCGGCTGCTGCTAAAATAATCCCGTCATACATCCCATCTTTGATTTTTTTAAGCCTTGTATCCACATTTCCCCGAAGATTTTCTATATTTATATCTTTTCTTCTCTGTAAAATCTGAATAGACCTTCTTATAGAAGATGTACCTATTTTTGCTCCTTGGGGAAGTTCATCTAATGTTTTGGAGTTTTTAGAAACAAAGGCATCTTTTGGGTTTTCTCTCTCCAAGAATATATCAACACTTAGCCCTTTTGGTATGAAAGCTGGTACATCTTTTAATGAGTGCACTGCAAAATCTATCTCATCTTCCAAGAGTGCGTTTTCTATCTCTTTTACGAAAAGCCCTTTACCGCCTATCTGAGCTAATGGGACATCCAATATTTTATCTCCTGAGGTGGTGATAAGGACAATCTCTATCTCTATCCCAAGAGCTTCTAATTTTTCTTTTACGAAGTTTGCTTGCCAAAGAGCTAACTTGCTTTTTCTACTACCAAGTCTAAGCTTCAACTATGACCTCTTCTTGAACCATTTTTTTGCTTAAAAGCTCAAAACTCTTAAAAGAAACTGCCACTCCTTTTTGCACAGATACAATGATGTAAGAAAGATACTCAAAAGCTCTTTCTTCATCGGTTTTAGAAGCTAAGTCCGGATGATCTGGATGAGAGTGATAAATTCCTACTATCTGAAGCCCCTTCTGATCTGTATAACTTTCTGCTGCCATGTAATCTTTTGGGTCTATGTCGTATCTATCGGCTTTTCTACCAGAATTCGCGTTTTTTACTGGGTAAAGCTCATATACTACTCTTAAACCATCTTCTTCTTTTCCTATCATAATGCCGCAAGTCTCGTAAGGATAATCTTTTTCCGCTTGAGCTTTTATAGCTTTTAGTAAAGAAGATTTTATCTTAAGCATGTTTCTCTTGGGGGTTTTTTGTGAAGGATAAGCCAAAGTACTATAGAGCCTATCATCATACCTATGCAAACTATCTGATTCCACGTAAGGCCAACCTCTGGTATAGGTGGGGTTACTCCTCTGTAAAATTCCTCTATAAATCTAAAGAGCCCTGCAAAGAAAAGGTAAAATACAAATACCTCTCCGTCAAATTTCTTCTTATAAAAAAGCACTATAGCTCCTATAAATATAAAAAGGTTAAATATAAGATCCATAAGTTCTGTGGGATAAAGTGGCACATGAGGAGGAGCTATAGCTCCTTCTGGAAACACCATGTAAAAGTAAGGAAACTTTGCCATGAAATGTACCCCTACACTTAAATCGGATACTCCAGGCACTTCTTTCCCATAACAACACCCTGCTGAGGTGCATCCTATACGCCCTATAGCTTGACCTATTGGAAGGACAATAGCTCCTATATCTGCTATCTTAAAGGGCTCTAACTTATAATAATTTATCACTACGAGTACCGTAAGAAGTCCACCTATTAACCCTCCAAACCAATCAAGCCCCCCTTGCCATATCTCAAAAGGACTAAAAAATGTGCTCATCTCATTGTGATGTTCTATAACATAAGCGAGCCTTGCTCCAAGTATAGCTCCTATGATACTAAATAAAAATATATTCTCTACCTTATGAGCCTCTATACCTTGTTTTTTTGCAAAGTATATAGATAAAAGATAAGCTACTATCATAGCCAGCGAGGCAGTCACTCCATAGGTATAAACCTTCAACCCAAAAATCTCAAAAAGTATCGGATGCATAAAAATAATTATATTATTTATTCCTGAAATTAGTATGAGTTTTTAGGATAAAAATACCAAAAACTTTATTTTTAAAAATATTTTATAATATTTTTATGGAATTTGAATTTTCTGAGAGATTGAAAGTTTTACCACCTTATTTGTTTGCGGCGATTGATAAGAAAAAGAGAGAGAAAGCTGCTCAAGGAGCAGACATCATAGACCTTGGTATAGGTGACCCGGATTTACCCACGCCGGAGCCTATCGTAGAAGCTGCTAAAATAGCGGTAGCCAAGAGCGAATACCACAGGTACCCTTCCTATGAGGGTATGTATGTTTTTAGAAAAGCGGTGGTGGATTGGTATAAAAAAAGATTTGGGATACTGTTGGACCCAGACAAAGAAGTGGTGACGCTAATCGGTTCAAAAGAGGGTATAGCCCATTTTCCGATGGCTTTCATAAACCCAGGAGATTATGTGCTTTGCCCAGATCCCGGATACCCAGTTTATAAGATATCCACGATATTCTCTGGTGGGATCCCGTATATGCTTCCACTAAAAGAAGAAAACGGCTTTTTGCCGGATATAGATTCTATTCCTCAAGGTGTATTGCAAAAAACCAAAATCATATGGGTAAATTATCCAAACAACCCTACCTCCGCAAAAGCCCCAGACGAATTTTATAAAAAACTTATAGACTTTGCTCATAAATACAAGATTATAATTGCTTCGGACTTGGCTTACTCAGAAATATACTTTAGTGTTCCTCCAAAATCTATTTTAGAGTTTGACGGAGCAAAGGATGTAGCTATAGAATTCCACTCTTTGTCAAAAACTTACAATATGACTGGATGGCGCATAGGTATGGCTGTGGGTAATAGAAGCCTCGTAGCTGGCCTTGGCAAGATTAAAACCAATGTGGATTCTGGCCAATTTCAAGCTATCCAAGAAGCAAGCATAAAAGCATTAAGTCTTGATGATGATATTGTACAAAACCTAAGGGATATATATAAAGAAAGACGGACGATCATGGTAGAAGCTTTAAAATCCGCTGGATTTGATGTGATAGACTCAGATGCCACATTTTATCTCTGGATAAAGGTACCAAAGGGATATACATCTGCAAGTTTTGCTGAGCTTTTATTGGACAAATTAGCCATTGTAGTGACTCCTGGTAGTGGTTTTGGAGAAGCTGGAGAAGGATACTTTAGGATATCTCTTACGGTGGATACAGATAGGCTTAGGGAAGCGGCTAATCGTATTAAGAGCCTAAATTTATGATAAAAAAAGAGCTTTTAGAAGTCATAGCTTGCCCTAAATGTAAGGGCGAGCTTTTGTACAATCAAAATAAAAATATATTGATATGCGGGACTTGTAAACTCGTATATCTTATAGAGGATGATATACCTATACTTCTTATAGAAAACGCAAGACCTCTTGATGAATACCTTCCAAAATCTTAAAGAGATATGTGGGTGGGGTAGATTCCCCTGCGTAAAAGCAAATATATCAGATAAGATAGACTTTTCCAAACCTTTCATACCAAGAGGCTATGGTAAAAGTTATGGCGATGAGGCTTTATATCACGAGATTTACGATAGCACACAGTTAGACTTATTTCAGAGTTTGTCTAATGATTATATAGAAG
>CAZDZN010000088.1:0-5347 GCA_964509905.1 uncultured Aquificaceae bacterium | reverse complement strand
ATCATGGTATTTCATCATCATGTTATCACGATGGGCAAATCCTATACGATGCCATTTTATTCTGGTGTCAAAAGAAATGGTATTATCATAATAAACACTGATGAGGAGCTTTTAAAACCAGAAGACTATAAAAAACTTGATAGTATGAATGTAAAAGTCTTCAACTTTCCAGCTACCAGTATAGCCATAGGTATAGCAGGCACTGAGTTATCCACAAACATGGCTATGATAGGTGCTCTTTTCGGAACTACCCAAATAGTAGGTTTGCCAGCCATAGAAGAGGGGATAAAATCAAGATTCATGAAAAAATTCGTAGCTTCTGGTGGTACCGCATCCCTTGACTCTGCCCTTGAGCGTAAATTCAAGAAAAAGTTAGAGCTCATTGAGAAAAACCTCAATACTGCAAGAGACGCTTTTGAAAGAGGTCTATCTTGGGCTAAAGAAAATGGCATCGGGCCTATGCTTCCACCAATCCCAAATAAAAAAGAACAACCCGTAGAAGCCTAATTATAAACTCAGAGCCCCCTACTTTGGGGGCTTTATATCACTTCAGATATTATTGTGTTAGATATAAGCCAGTGTTTTGGATTTATATAAACTCTTTCTTTTTCTTCTATAAAAAATTCTTTTAGATAATCTGGTATATTTACAAGATATTTTTTTACACCTTTTATAGTTCTAAGACCCATCATTATTTTGTTTTTTTTATGCTCTCCTTCGTTTAGGGCTTTTAAAGAGATACGCTTATTTAATACATTTTCTTTATATAGATTTATATCTTTTGGATTTGAAAATATGTAAGGATGCACCTTCGACACCGCCCCTGCTCCTATACCAAGATAATCTTTATATTCCCAATAAGCCATGTTGTGTTTAGAGATAAATTCTTCTTTTGCAAAGTTTGATATCTCGTAGTGTATATAATCTTTCATCTTTTCTCTTAAAAGCTCATAAAACTCACATATTTCATCTTGGAATTTTTCCATATTTTTTTTATCATATAAGGGAGTATTTGGATAATATGTAAGAAGATAAAAAGATATATGATTTAAATCAAAAGATAAAACCTCTTCTATATCCTCTTCAAACTCTTTTAAAGACCCAAGCCCCCATATTATATCTATGCTAATATTTTTAAACCCAGATCTTTTGGCGTTTTCTATGCTTTTGATGGCATCTTCTTTTATATGAGCCCTTCCAAGCCATTTTAGATGATGCTTGTTAAACGATTGTACACCAAAACTAAGCCTGTTTATACCTATATCAAAAAGTTCTTTCAAATTCTCTACATTATAATCTTTTGGATTTAGCTCCATAGTTATTTCTTGTATGCTATTCATATTTACTTTGTTTTTTAGCTTTTTTAAAAAATTTTTATAAACATAGGGTTTAAAAATGGAAGGTGTGCCTCCTCCAAAGTATATTGTTTTTAGGTTATATTCAAAAGTATAAAGCTCAAACTCTTTTAAAAGAAGCTCTATGTAAAACTCATCTTTTGGATCTATCACCGAGAAAAAATCACAATAATGGCATTTGGAACTACAATAAGGAACGTGTATATAAAGATGTTCTACTGACATAGTATATTTTCTAAGTGCATGATAGAGTTCTTATAAACCAATATAGCATCTATCTGAAGAGATTCTAAATCTATATTGTTTGAAATAGCATATTCTAAAAAACATTGTTTTACCCGTTCAATTTTTCGCGTATCTATGCGTTCTTGGGGTAGTCCAAACTTAGACGAGATGTTTCCTTTTACCTCAAAAGCTATAAACTTATCTTCTTTTTTAGCTATTATATCTATCTCACCTCTTTTGCATCTATGATTTCTTTTCAATATCATATATCCTTTTTCTAAAAGCCATATACAAGCCATATCTTCAAACTCTTTTCCTTTCATAATATAAGTGCGAACTCTTTTGATGAAATCACATCTTTAAAAGAGCCTTTGTTTACAAAAAACTCAAGATATCTAAAACTTCCACATGTAATCCCTATATACGGGGCTTGAGAGAAATACTCAAAATATTCTATTTTCCTATCCTCTATGATAGCGTGTTTTATCGGTCTACACTCTACATTGGTTATGGCATTTCCAAATTTATCGTAAAAGAGGATTTGCCCTTTTATAATATCTTTTTCTATCACAGGTTTTGGGATTTTAAGATGATACTGATAATCTATATGAGGGCCGAGGGATTCTATAGATTTTGAAACTTCTATAAACCCAGCTGCCGGGGCAAAGATGTCCCTTCCATGGAAGGTATTGGAGGTGGGCTTTAGGATATAAGGATGGCTTGATATATCAACGCACAAAGGTCTTTCTTCAAACACCATATCAAATATGCCGTTCATCGGACCCACAAAAAAATAATCTTTGTAAGCACAGGCTATAGGGGCTCTTTGAGAGCCAACGCCCGGGTCCACTACACACAAAAACACTGAATGCTCTGGGAAATATTTGTAAGAGCTTGCAAGATAAAAAGCCCCTTTTAGTATGTCAAAAGAGTTTATGTGATGTGTGATATCTATGACAGAGGTATCTTCTTTTATTCTACTTATAACCCCTTTCATGATGCCTACATAAGGATCTTCTAAGCCAAAATCCGTTAAAATCCCTATCATACAAATAAGTATAACATATTTTTTTGACATAAAAGCTCTAAAGACAAAATGCCTCATACACTTATTTTGTATTGTTAATTTTTTATTAAGAAAAAATAAAGAGTTAGGACAGACCATAAAAGGTATTGATATAAAGAAAGTTTTTTGGATTTTTAGCACTGCGTAGGAGTCTATACTTAAAATCTATGAATAAGTATTTTACTCAATTTAAAAAACTAAATATCAAGGCTTTTAATAAACCAAGCATAAATCAAGCTTTAAATTTAGAAGACCCAAAGACGCTTTGGGATGAGCTTCTTAACGCTGTGAGAGATAAATTTGATAAGCCTACTTTGGCTCTTCTTAAAAGCCTAAAACCTAAATCTTTTGAAAACAACGCCCTCATAGTGGAGTGTCAAACCGAGCAATCGAAAAACTGGATAAACCAAATGCTCGGACCTATCCTAAAAAATGAGTTTTATAGAAAAGGATATTCACTAAAACTAATCTCAAAAGAGGAAAACAAAGAAGAAATTATTAAGACACAAATATCTGCCCAGCACTCTATAGCATCTGAGTATTTAAGCATTATAAAAGTAGGCATATCTTCAAGATATACATTTGATAATTTTATCGTGGGTAAGCAAAATGAGGTGGCTTATAAATCCGCTTTTGACATAGCAAACAACGAAAACTCCCACTACAATCCTCTTTTTATATATGGCAAAATAGGAAATGGCAAAACCCACATACTTCAAGCGATAGGAAATAGGGGTTATTCGCTACGAAGAAATGTAATATATACATCTATGAATGATTTTACCGAAGAGATGGTGCATTTTTTAAAAGCCGGAAATATTATAGCTTTTAGAGAAAAATACAAAAATATAGACATACTTCTTATAGACGATATCCAATTTTTATCTGGTAAAGAGCGTACCCAGATCGAGCTTTTTAATATATTCAACTATCTATTTCAGCACAATAAACACATAGTGTTTGCCAGCGATAAACATCCAAGAGAAATAAAAGATATATCAGAAAGACTGGTAAGTAGATTTGAAGGTGGGCTTTTAGTAGAGATCGGTATAGATGAGCAGATAAAACTCTCCATCATAAAACAAAAAGTCCAAATATATGGACTGAACATAGATGAAAGACTTATATCTTACATAAGAGATAACACTACCAACAATGCCAGAGAAATAGAAGGACTTGTACTTCAGATAAAGGCAAAAGGGGACTCTATATTACAAAAAATTAACGAACAAAACATTGTTTACACCAAGAAAAAAGAGATATCCGTTTCTCTTATAAAAGAGCTCGTGGCAAATTATTTTAATGTAAACATAGATATCTTTACCAAAAGCCATAAAAACAAAAAATACGCTAGCGCTAAGCATATAGCGATATTCTTATCAAGAGAATATACGGCATACTCTTTGATGGAGATAGCCAGAGAGTTTAGCATAAAATCTCATTCCAGTGTAAATCACTCTATAAAAAAGATAGAAAAAGCTATAAAAGAAGACAAAGCTATTCAGTATTCTGTAAATTCGCTAAAAGAACTCATTAGAAAGCATATATCTTAGCTAAGATATGTTTTTATATATTATGTAAATACCCACAAAGATTACCGCAATAGCATATATCGTTTTTAGATGTTTAGTATTTAGTCTATTTGCTATCTTCACTCCTACGAATCCTCCTACGAATCCACCTATTAAATAATATATAGCTATTAGCACATTTACTTCCCGGTGAAGATAGTAAACTATCGCTGTGGTTATACCAAAAACCCCTACCGATATAAGTGATGTGCCTATCACTTTTATGGTGCTTAAATTCGTGCTGAAAAGGAGTGCGGGTACTATGAGAAACCCACCCCCTATACCAAAAAACCCGGATAAAAGTCCTACAAAAAGTCCAGAAAGGATTATTACATAAATATTTCCAGATATTTTTTGCTCTTTATGAAAGGATTTTTTATCTTTCGAGAAAAGTACATAAAAAGCAATAGCTATCATCATGAATCCAAAAGCTACGAGTAAAACTTTACCCCTCAAAGAAGCTCCTAAACTCGCCCCTACAAAAGAGCCTAAAATGCCAGGTATTGTGAATATAACCCCTTCTTTTATACTAACGTTGCCATGTCTAAAATGAAATACGGAGTTTATAAAAGCATTTATACCTACTGCCAAAGCTGTGGTACCTATAGCAAGGTGTTTTATAATATTGTCTTCTTGGGCTGTAAGACCTTTTTGATTTAGACCTACAAAATATAAAAGCAGCGGTACCGCCAATATAGACCCGCCTCCACCTATTAACGATAATATAAGCCCTACAAGACTTCCAGATATCACAGATAGTATATATTGAGTAATGCTTATGTGAATCATTTGGCAAAGGTGCCATCTTTTACATCTTTGTCTGGCACGAGAAGAGAGAAGCTTTCCCCATCAGATAGAGCTAACACCATCCCCTGGGATTCAAGACCCATCATTTTCCTTGGTTCAAGGTTGTATACTATAAGGATTTTTTTATCGATGAGCTCTTCTTTAGAATAATGCTTTTTTATCCCAGCAAGTATAGTTTTTGTTTCCTCTCCTACTTTTGCTGTGAGCTTTAAAAGCTTGTCGGACTTTGGTACGTCTTCTACTTCCAATATCTTAGCCAAAGCTAACTTTATCTTTAAGAAATCCTCTATCTTTATTAAATCTGTATTTTCCATAGAAATATT
>CAZDZN010000087.1:0-5609 GCA_964509905.1 uncultured Aquificaceae bacterium | reverse complement strand
TGGATACTTTAAAACAAGCTTTTCTTAGTAAAAAGATAGATATACTAATTTTCAATTCAAATTATAATCAATATAATTATTTTTCACTTAAAAAGATGAGTATGCCACGATTTAAAAGCCTGACACAATAATTAGCTATTGAGAATGAAAGAAATTTTTAATCGGAAACTTAGGCTAATTGTAAATTGCAGAGTTTAATAAAATAAGAAAGAATGTATTAAGCTTTTTTCAGAAAAATATACCAAATCATTTGACAAAAATGTATATTATGTTATACTAATTAGTCTTAAGGCGACGTGGCCGAGAGGCGAGGCGCGGGACTGCAAATCCCCTCCACAGCGGTTCAAATCCGCTCGTCGCCTTATGTATAACATCTATAAAATCCTTGATAATCAAGCATTTGAAAGCTATAAACATTAACCATATTTAAGTAACCCTAATTTCCGATTCAAATTTTAAATCCTAAACTCCTAAGACATACCTTGATTTGAAGAGCCAACACAAAGAAATGTAGCTTAGCTATAAAACCTTCGATAGAGACGGCCCTTATATTTTCTGTTCCCATCCAGTATAGTCTTAGCTGTGGTATACTTGTCTAAAAGCTGTTTCTATTTTCTTTCTTATCTTTTTGAGAGTTTGTTGTTTCTCCCTTTGGGTGTGATGTACTTTTCCCTTCTTTATAGCTTCAAGTTGAATGTTTAGCTTCTCAAATTCTTCTTTTAGTTGAGCTGAATTAAAGGCTTTATCCGCAACAACAAGTCTGCCACGAATATTACCTTACCATCAAGAAGCTTAACAATTGTTTCATCTTCTTTTATGTCTTTCAAAAAGTTTATATCGTGTTTTGAAGCAGGCATGATAGTAAAAGCTATAAACCGTGGTATACTTGTGGTGAAGTAGCTTACGAAATGAGAAATTCTAATGCAGGGTAACGGTATGAAAGTGTGGTATAATTTTTTTTTGGTGTAAGTGTTCACGATGTATTTAACTCGTACATGCTATTTTCATTTAAACTCTTGTATGTTATAATATTTTAATGGTTAATGTGTATGAAATAGACTTGAGGCAGATAATTCCGAAGCTCCAAAAAGGTAAAGAATACAATATATACACCTTGTATAGGGATGTGCCCGTGAATGTAAAAACAAAGCTTCTATGGATAGATATGTCTCAAGCAAATATTATTTACATAGCTTTTGATTGGAAAAATGTATCTATGAAGTACGCATTCCAAACCGGAAACCCAGTATATATAAAAATATCCATTCCTTACGAGAAAAGAGAACTATCTTTTTATATAAAATGCAATATATTTTCCAATCTGAGAGATGAACTCGTGTTAATACCAGAAATAATAATAGAAGTCCCACCTTTTCTCAATAGGTCTAGCGTCAGAGTAGAGATAGATTTTAAAACTGAGACTTTTGCCAAAATGTGTCAAGAAGAACTAAACGAGTGCTTTGAAGATCTATCTGTGAAAAATATCAGCGAAAATGGATTTGCAATAAGAATAACAAAAGATGAGGATGGAAAATATTTAGATATGTTCAATGAATTAAAAGATCTTATAAACAAGAACATGATTTTTGATGTGGAGCTTAATATAAACAAAGATATAATAAGAGGAGTGGCCAACTTGGTAAATATTTACGATGAGCCTAATGAGGTTATAGCCGGGTTTAAGTTTAATCCTGATAAAAGAGACTTACAAAAGCTAAGGGCCTTTATCATAAAGCGTCAACAAGAGATAATCCAAGAGATAAAAGCCCTATGAAAAAAATCTTTGTTTTCTTTTTAGTTTTTGGGCTTTTAATAAACTCGTGTGCCAAAAAACCTTTTAATAATGAATGCATGTCAAAATTATACCAAGGAGATTTTAGGTTGGCGGTGTTTGAAGGGCACAATGAACTTATCAAAAATCCAAAAAACCCAGCAGCAAGCTTATGCCTTGGTATTATGAGCCAAATAAACGGAGATTATAAAGACTCTGTTATGTTTTTTAAAAACGCTTTGGATAACTCAAAAGATATAACCCTTATGTCAGAATCTGAGAGCTATCTTTGCAAAGTCTTTGCCATGAATGGGGATTTTGATAAAGCAAAAACACACTGCGACAATGCAATGAAATACAACCCTTCTGGCGACGCTTTAGCCATTGCTTTGGAGTCGTATGGATTTTTAGAAAGTGCTAAAAAAAATTTGCAAAAAGCTATAGATTATTTTAACAATGCATTAAAACATGCGAAGTCAGATTTTATAAGATCAGATATTTTAGCTTTAAAAGGACTTGCTTATTATCATCTTGGAAACATAGATGAGGCAAAAAATATACTTCAAGAAGCTCAAAAACTCGCCAAAAAATCCAAAAATCACGATGCATCTGGTGTAGCACTGCTTTCTTTGGGAGAGATAGCAAGAGAAAACAAAGATTATAAAAACGCTTTAACGCTTTTATCCGAGGGTTATCAACAGGCTCTTATGGCAGATGATACCTATTGGGAGTCTATGACTTACGCTTATCTTGGATTTTATTATAAAGATATGGGAAACCCTGTTTTGGCAAAAGCCTATATACAAGGAGCTATTGCATATCTAAATCAGATACACGCTACAAAAGAAGTGCAATATCTCCAATCTTGGCTAAATGGACTTTGATCTTAAAACCTTTTTACGACTTCTAAGGGTAAAACAATACACAAAAAACTTCATGCTTTTTATACCTATTATTTTTGCCAAAGAGTTCTTAAATGTGAGCATTTTATCTAAAACTATTTTGACTTTTTTGGGATTTTGTCTCATAGCTTCTTCTACATACATAGTAAACGATATAATAGATGCTCCAAAGGACAAGCTTCATCCTAAGAAGAAAAACAGACCTATAGTAAGCGGTAAAATAAGCATGAAAACGGCTATATTTTTTGGAGTGATTATTTTTTTCATAGGAAGTATTTTAATTTCAATATCAAACATATACGCATACATTATGAGCCTTGCATATGTGGCGAACTCTCTTAGCTATAGTTTTTATTTTAAGAAAAAGCAGCTTTTTGATGTATTTTTCATAGCCTTTGGATTTTTAATAAGGGTTTATGTGGGGGCTTTTGCCTCTGGGGTAGACGTGTCTCCTTATCTATTTTTGGATATGTTTTTTATAAGTCTTTACCTTGGGTTTGGCAAAAGAAGATACGAGCTTTTGCTCTTGGAAAATGCCAGTATAGATTTTAAAGAGGTACTAAAGCATTACAGCGTTTATTATCTTGATCAGCTTATGGTGATATCCGCCACGCTTTCTTTGGGTATATACACTATGTATACACTAAGCATTCCCAGCAAAATATTTTTTTATAGCACCGTGATAGCAACGTTTGGAATTTTTAGATATTATCATATTACTCATAATCTAAAAAGCGGAGAACCCTCGGAGGAGCTTCTAAACGATAAACTTATACTACTTTCTGCCCTTTCTTTGGTGCTTTACGATGGACTGATCTTATATCTTAAAGTTTAAACTATATATTTAATGTCATACAATAAATAAGATTGAGACTTTATATTGTTTACTGAAAATTATTGTTAATGGAGGTATAATATGATTCTCAAATCGTTTAGCGTTATTATAGCAGTAAGTATGCTTGTTGGATTTTCCTATGCTCAGCCTTATACACAAGATTGTGATGTGGACGATTATATAATAAAAGCCATAGGCGTTGAAGAACCGTGGTTGGAAAACTCTTTTTATACTTACGTACAAGCTGATAACAATAAAAACGGCCAGTTGTCTGTTTATCCAGAATTGGAGACAAAGTTCTCTAAAAAGATAGGAGCCGAGATAGATTTACCATATTATGTAAGCAGCTATCCCCTTGGGAAAGGAGGCTCCGCTACCGGCCCGCTCACTATAGGGCCAAAATTTTTACTCTTAAGAAGATGCGATTTTGCAGAAGGAAAGGCATACTTATTTACATTTGAAACAGAACTTAGCTACTGGGCAAATCCGCATACAAATATAATATCTACAGGTTCAAGTGCATCAGAGCAAATAGAATACGGCATGCTAAATTATCCTTATTTTTCCACTGGAGAGATTGGCTATACAGAAGCCATATCTCAACAAGCTGTGAGTGGATATTTTGTAAACTTGTCTGTTGGTAAGAATATAACTAGTAGTTTTGCTGTTCAAACAGAAGCTGAGATTGATAATCAATATCTACATAATAACACTCACGCTTTGGAAGGTTTTGTTATGCCACAGATAGAATATCACATATATGGATGGATGCTTGGTTTGGGTGAGCAAGTGAGTGTACAAGAATTTGAGCCAAGACCTCAGTATTCGACATGGATAATGGTAGAAAGGGAATTCGAATAATGGTAACAGCTTGTTTAGCTACCCTTTAAAACCCAGATATAGAATTCTGTATTATCTCGTTTAGATGTTTGATAGCATCTATGGTGGTAGGTTTTAAGCTTTTAGAAAGATAGTTTAGAGCTTCTGGATTAAAATAAGATATATAAGTCTTGTCTGATTTTTTATACACTATTACACGGCAAGGGGCAAACACACCTACATCTTTAAAATCTGATAGTATAAAACTACCCCACTTGGCGTTGCAAGAATACATGATATCTTCAGTTTTGGTTTTATACTCATGAGGAATGGCCATACCATTTGATTCCAAAGAGCTTTTTATAAAAGTCTTTGCATCGTTAAAATCCATATTGTAAGGTTTTATTACAAAAAGCGGAATACTTTTGTAGATTGTGGTGTTTGGGTTTATGTTGAGATCTTTTAAAAGTTTTGACTGAATATAATTTATCTTTTCCATATCTTTTGAGCTTACTCCTATTATGCTTGCCACATAAGGAATGTTTGGAATCACCACATAGGAGTTGCCTTGATAAGTATATGTTAAAACACTAAAAGGTAATGTGTTTCCGAGGGCTGGATATTTTTGCAATAGTTCATCGGTGTACTGGCTTTTGTAGATATAGACTTTGTATGGAATAAAGTCTTTGTCGTAAGCTTGCATCGTTTTTTGTATGTCAAAGGTGTATAAAAGTTTAAAATCTTTTTTTAGGCGTTTTAAAAGTGCATTTTCATGCTTTGCGGGCTTTTTGTAATATAAGAAAGAGCTATTTCGATTTGTAGCAAGACTAAACCCATAGCAAAAGCCAAAAATCAAAAGATAAAGTAAGATTTTTCTCATAAATCTCTCCTATGTGGTGGTATAATTATAAGGCTCATCTAAGATTTTGAAGAGTCTTTTCGGATTTGTGGTAATCTCAATATGTCGCTTAGATTTTACATAGTTTATCAAAAGCTCGTAGGCTGGTATTGGTTTGGCATCTTCTACAAGCTTGCCTATCTTATAAAGTTCACCGCCATATGTGGCTGCTACATACTCTTTGTTTGGTTCTAAATCTTTGCCGTTTATCTTTATCACTTGAAATCTTTTGCCCTCAGGTTCGTTTATCTTTATCTCATAATAAACATTTTTAGGAAGCCTTGGCATATCACCACCTTGTTGGTATATTGGGTTTGGATTGAATACATTGTCCGCCATGTCTTCAAGGAGTGACCTTATTTGAGAACCCTTTAGTTTGAATAC
>CAZDZN010000086.1:0-5621 GCA_964509905.1 uncultured Aquificaceae bacterium | reverse complement strand
TACACTACTGGATATTTTTTCTCCCAATCCCAGTTATCATATAGATAAAGTCCTTTAAATAGCTCTTTTTTACCAAGAAAAGCTTGCCTTAGGGTATCAAGAAAAAGGGATTTGCCAAAACGCCTTGGACGGGATAAGAAGTAGTATTTTCCACTATCAGTTAATATCTTTACATACTTTGTCTTATCCACATAATAATAATCTTTTTCTGTTCTTATAGATAAAAAACTCTGTATACCTATGGGTAAAACCTTCATATAAATATTATACTCTTAAAAAAACCAAAAAACTTACCTTATCCTCTCCCATCCAAAGCCTATTATGTTTTTATCAGCATCAGAAAATTCTATACCCACTATATAGATTTCCTTTTCTTCAGATAAATACTTTTCATAATACTTTTTCTCTTTTATCTGTCTTAGTGGATTATCTGATGGTTTGTCTGATATCTTAAACTCTATAATGTAAATTTTATCTCCTATAAAAGCTGATAAGTCAATCCTGCCTTTGTTTGTGGTGTTTTCTGGGATGGTGAGGATACCTGCTCCGTTAAAAAGAGCATAGATAAGGGATGCGTAAAAGCCTTCGTATTTGTAGAGCTCGTTTTTTGTATACCAGTTATAGGGAATGCTTGCAAAAAATGAGCTAAAGGCTTCTTGGAATTTTGATAAGTCTGATGCTCTTAGGGCTTGTTTTATGGCTAGTTCGGTTTCTTCTTTGGAAAAGCCTAAGAATAAATCCGCTATGAAAAAGCTATTTAGACTGATTCTTACTTCTTTATTTGGATAGCTCAACGTATAGTATATTTTTGATTCATCGTTTATCGTCTCTTTTATGGTAAGATATCCAGTTTGAAAAAGCAGGTTCTCTAATCTCATAAAATCTAAATCTAAGTTTGATAAAATCTCTTCGCTTGTTTTTAGATTCTCTAAACTTGGTAGATAAAACTTATTTTTTAGCATCATCTTTACCAAAAAAGTGGGAGTCCCAGTTTCAAACCAATAAGGAGCAAATCTTTTTCTATCAAACAAAAGCATTACATCAAAAGGATTATAAACAGATTCTCCAAGCCAAGAGTATCCATTGTACCACGTTTTAACCTGTTCTTTGTCAAAGTCTTTTAATCTATCTTCAAATACATTTTCTAATTCTGACTGGGTATATCCACAAATTGTGGCAAACTTAGGGTCTAGTGTTATGTCGTTTAACTGATTTAATCCACTAAATATAGATACTTTTGAAAACCGAGATACACCAGTGAGGAATACAAGTTTTAAATATGGGTCTAAGTCTTTTAAAGGAGAGTAAAAGTCTTTAAGGATTTCTCTATTTTCATAGGCATTTTCAAGGTTTTCTATAGCATCAAGGATGGGTTTGTCGTATTCATCTATGAGTACTACTACAGGAGAGTTAAATTTGTTTGATGCTTTTAAAATGAGTTCTGAAAAAGTTTTTGAATAACTTTCTTTATCTTTGCAATCAATATTTAGATTTTCTTGGTTTAGTTCTAGTTGAAATGATAGATTTTGCCTAAATTTATCTGGAGTTGTGTGTGTTCCCATACCAAAACTTATATACACCACCGGATATTTTTTATTCCAATCCCAGTTTTCATATAGATAAAGCCCTTTAAATAGCTCTTTTTTACCAAGGAAAGCTTGTCTTAGGGTATCAAGGAAAAGGGATTTACCAAAACGCCTTGGACGGGATAAGAAGTAGTATTTTCCACTATCAGCTAATATCTTTACATACTTAGTCTTATCTACATAGTAATAATCTTTCTCTGTTCTTATAGATAAAAAACTCTGTATGCCTATGGGTAAAATCTTCATATAAATATTATATAAGATAAAAATTAGCTTTGTTAGTTCACTCTAAAAAGGCTTTTATACTTATGGTTCTTTTTTACAAAATAACTTATTTTAAGGCTTTTAGTATAAAAATTATAAAATACTAAGCTACATATTTGGTTTATCGTTTCAAAGATTTCTATGCCTTATTTAAATCCCTATTCTCAATACTTCTTCAAAATATTCTATCGTTTTTTTAAGGCCTTCTTCTAAGGGTATTTTTGGTTCCCAGGAAAGTTCTTTTTTGGCTAAGGTGATATCTGGTTTTCTTTGTTTTGGATCATTTTCGGGTAGCGGTTTAAAAACTATTTTTGATTTGGAATTTGTAAGTTCTATGATTTTTTTAGCTAATTCTAAAATTGTGAATTCTGCTGGATTGCCCAAGTTGACAGGTCCTGTAAAATCATCTTTGGAGTTCATCACCTTTATAAAGCCTTCTATCATATCATCCACATAACAAAAGCTTCTGGTTTGAGTACCATCTCCATAAACGGTGATATCTTGGCCTTTTAGGGCTTGTACTATGAAGTTGCTTACCACTCTACCATCGTTTGGATGCATACGAGGTCCATAGGTGTTGAATACTCTTACTACTTTTATTTTTAAATTGTGTTGTCTGTGATAATCAAAAAATAGCGTTTCAGCACAGCGTTTGCCCTCATCATAACAAGCCCTTAGACCTATTGGATTTACATTGCCCCAGTAAGTTTCAGGTTGGGGATGAACCTCGGGGTCCCCATAAACCTCAGAAGTAGAAGCCTGAAAAATCTTTATTTTTAGCCTTTTGGCAAGCCCAAGCATATTTATAGCACCTGACACAGATACTTTTGTGGTTTGCACCGGATCTTTTTGGTAGTGAATAGGAGAGGCTGGACATGCGAGGTTGTATATCTCATCTACTTCCACATAAAGAGGGAAACATATATCGTGCCTTATAACCTCAAAATAAGGATTATCCATAAGATGCTTTATATTGTCTTTTGTTCCAGTATAAAAGTTATCCACACAAATCACTTCGTTTCCTTCATTAAGGAGCCTTTCGCAAAGATGACTTCCTAAAAATCCAGCACCACCAGTTACAAGTATCCGTTTCATCCTTTTATTTTATCATATTAAAAGCCTAAAAACTTTGTATATTACTTTACCTTCTCCCACAAAAACCCTACGATATTTCTTTCAACCTCTGAAAACTCTATCCCTACAAGATATATTTCTTTATATTCTGACAAATATTTCTCATAATACTTTTTCTCTTTTATCTGCTTTAATGGGTCTTCTGAGGGTTTATCCACTATCTTAAACTCAATTATGTATATCTTATTTTCTATAAAGACCGATAAATCTATACGACCTTTGTTTGTGGTGTCTTCTGGGATTGTCTTGATGCCAGCTCCATTGAAAAGTGCGTAAATAAGAGATGCATAAAAACCCTCGTATTTGTCAAGTTCGTTTTTGGTGTACCAGTGATAGGGGATGCTGGCAAAGAAGGTTTGAAGGGATTGTTTTAGACGCTCAAAATTTCCTTTTTCAAGATAGGTGTATAAGTTTAGCTCAGTGTTTTGGGTTTCTATCAAAACCTCATCTGGGAGTATGTAGGCCAAAAACGAATCGTTAAAGGCCATTCTTACTTCAAGATTTGGATAACTGAGAGTGAATACATTTTTAGGGCCTTTTCTTCTTAATTCTTTTATAGTAAGATATCCAGTTTGAAAAAGTAGATTTTCTGGAAATATTCTCTCCAAATCTATGCTTGATAAAACCTCTTCTCCTACTTCTAAGTTTTCTAAATCCGGTAGATAAAATTTTTTACCTTTTAGCAGTTTTACCAGAAAATTCGGAGTCCCAGTTTCAAACCAATAAGGAGCAAATCTTTTTCTATCAAACAAAAGCATTACATCAAAAGGATTATAAACAGATTCTCCAAGCCAAGAGTATCCATTGTACCACGTTTTAACCTGTTCTTTGTCAAAGTCTTTTAATCTATCTTCAAATACATTTTCTAATTCTGACTGGGTATATCCACAAATTGTGGCAAACTTAGGGTCTAGTGTTATGTCGTTTAACTGATTTAATCCACTAAATATAGATACTTTTGAAAACCGAGATACACCAGTGAGGAATACAAGTTTTAAATATGGGTCTAAGTCTTTTAAAGGAGAGTAAAAGTCTTTAAGGATTTCTCTATTTTCATAGGCATTTTCAAGGTTTTCTATAGCATCAAGGATGGGTTTGTCGTATTCATCTATGAGTACTACTACAGGAGAGTTAAATTTGTTTGATGCTTTTAAAATGAGTTCTGAAAAAGTTTTTGAATAACTTTCTTTATCTTTGCAATCAATATTTAGATTTTCTTGGTTTAGTTCTAGTTGAAATGATAGATTTTGCCTAAATTTATCTGGAGTTGTGTGTGTTCCCATACCAAAACTTATATACACCACCGGATATTTTTTATTCCAATCCCAGTTTTCATATAGATAAAGCCCTTTAAATAGCTCTTTTTTACCAAGGAAAGCTTGTCTTAGGGTATCAAGGAAAAGGGATTTACCAAAACGCCTTGGACGGGATAAGAAGTAGTATTTTCCACTATCAGCTAATATCTTTACATACTTAGTCTTATCTACATAGTAATAATCTTTCTCTGTTCTTATAGATAAAAAACTCTGTATGCCTATGGGTAAAACTTTCATATAGATATTATACAAGATAAAATTGGTTTAGGTATACAGATCATAGAAATAAATCCATCATATTCCTCGCAAACGTGTAGTAATTGTGGATATGTAGATAAAGAAAATAGAAAAACTCAATCAGAGTTTGAGTGTAAGTTATGCGGTAATAAACTTCATGCTGATGTGAATGCAGGAAGAAATCTTATAGAACGTTTCTATAATAAAATGCACTTATACGGTATAAAGCAAGCTCTCAGATGGCAGGTAGAAAGGTTTACTGAAAATCTGTTCTCTGGGCGGTTTAAGTGTCTGAGGAGTAAGGCACGGAGCTTACTGGTTAACAATCCTTATTTTGTTAGCCATAGTTCCTTAACCCGAAGGATAAATGGGTATGAAAAGAATACTTGTTTATACTAAGGGATACCCATAGATTACCCATAACTATATCCCTTATGTTGTATACTTTTACATCTGGAAATAGTTTTCTAATTTTATCTTCCATGTTTTGAAGCCTTTTAAAAGTTATAAAAAGTATAGGTGTTTTAAAGCTTTTCATACTAACATTATAGCATTGTGAATTTTAATTGATTTAAGTTTTGTAAAAGTTATGATTTTTGGTTTTAAGCTTTTGATAATAAAAGCTCCATACCCTTTTCGTAAGTTCTATTGTTGCCGTTTACTTTTACAGACAATGGGTCGTAGAAAAGGATTTCTTTTTCAGTAAAATAAGACACTGTGCTCAGCGTATCTATGTTGTCTTTGTCTTGTAATATAAAAGCCCCGTCTTTAACTATCTTTTTGGCTATTTCTCTAAATAGCTCTTTTGTCTTTTGGTCTTGTCTTATAAGAAGGTTTACTATCTCTGCGTAAGCCAAAAACGCCTTCTCATCAAGATATTTTTTTAAATCCTTTATATCTTTTTTATGTGTAATCACTTCATACAAATATGGTATGCATCCTCCAAGATAATCCCATATAAGAGATATCTCGTTTTCTTTAAATCCTCCCTCAGCAAGCCAACTTTTAGTAAAATCATAAGGCAAATGGTCTATCTTGTAAAAATCACTGGTGACTTTTAGCTTTGCATCGTTGTATATTCTAT
>CAZDZN010000085.1:304-5632 GCA_964509905.1 uncultured Aquificaceae bacterium | reverse complement strand
AACCACGAGGAACATTGGGGAGAAGAATATTGGAAAAACAAAACCCTGTTTTTGTTATGGGAGAACCTGTCAATGTCAGAGCTAAAATATACACTGTAAATGGATTTTCTTCTCATGCAGACCAGCAAGAGCTTATAGAATGGATAAACGCTGCAAATCCCGAAAAAATATGCCTAATACATGGTGAAGAAGATAAAATGCTTGTATTGAAAGATAAGCTTGGCAACAAAAATGTTTATATTCCTTCCAGAAAGGAGATAGTGGATGTTTGAAGAAGATACAGATTGCATACATTGGGAAGAGCCCATTATAGAGTGCACCTGCGAAGATAAAGAAGATGAAGAATAAAGCAAACAAATAAACTAATGCAGATATTTGTGTTTTTTATATCATGGTTCTTTTGGACTTTAACAGTAGCTTGGTTTTCTTTCAACCTTTTAAAACCACATTATGGAAGACCTTATCCAGTACATTTTAAATATGAGCCTTCCTTCTTTAACCATTTTATGCATTGGGATGCCGTTTGGTATACCCATATAGCAGTGTACGGTTATAGAAACTCAACAGTACATATTCCTACTATAGCATTTTTCCCTGGCTATCCTATTATAATGAAACTTATACACATTGTTGTAGGAAAGGATATATCGTTTTTATATATATTGCCAGCTGTTATTTTTCAAGGCGCTTCTATTTATATGCTTTATCTTCTTCTAAAAGCCTTAAATAAAAAAGAATCGACCATTTATATGACTATACTTTTATTTGCTTTTTACCCGTCTTCTTTTTTTGGTATGTCTGCATATCCGGTTTCTGCTTTAAACTTTTTTGCCATAAGCGTATTTTATCTTCTTATAAAACGCCAACAGTTATTTGCTAGTGTGTTAGCTGGGCTTGGAACACTTTTTGGCCCTTTAGCAGTATTCTTATCTTTTGTTGTATTTTTCGATGTTATCAAAAGCAAAAAAACTACAGATTATCCAAAAGCTATTTTGTACGGTGCTTTATCTCTTTGGGGTTTCTTTGCTTTCGTTTTGTATAGCTTTTACAAGTTTAAAGACCCAACAGCTCAGGATTGGTGGGGCAAACCTACGTTGTTAAAGCGTATATCAAACATACTTATGCTAATCCCACACGATATACCATCTCATCCTATATCAACACCTCTTGGAATTTATGAATTTGACCATTTTATAAATTTGCTGGTGATGATAGCTTATATACTTATAATCGTATTTGCCGTCGATAGACTACCTTTGCACTACACTTTATTTGCAACTCTTATATTGATAGAGTATCTATGGTCTTTAGGGGGTATTTTTATAAATACAAGCGCTTTTGCAAGACTTTCTTATATAAGCGTACCTATTTTCATAGCGCTTGCTGATTTTCTTGAGGATTATCCATGGTTGATAGGTATAATATCACCGCTTTTTTTCTTTGCAAATTTTGTATTAGAGGCTTTATTTGTTAAAAACTATTGGTCTATATAGTCATTCTTTTTGGCTTTTATAAAATAAAAACTTACCGTAGATATTTGAGCCAATAAAATACCAACCATAAAGAATGTGATATCAAAAGCCAAACGCTTATTTATGTATATAAACAGGATAGAGAAAATGACAAGCGACAAAACCCAACCTATATAATATAGATATTTTTTACCAAGTACAAACTTAGTCCTTATTTTTAATACAACAAAATAAAACAAGCCCATTGAAAAACCAACTATAAAACCTTCAAATATTTTCATCTTTCACATAAAACCTTGCAAAAACTTTAAACATTATAGGGTAAACAAGCGAACTAATCACAGTGCCTATCAGTATAGCTACGCCTTGGGCAGGTGTTATATATTTAATGTCGGAGAGAATCTTGATAGAGGCTATCAAAAGCGTGAATGGAAAGCTTATAAATAAGCTGACCAGAGGCACTTCTATCAATCTAAAACCAGCTAAAAGCAAAATAAAAGATATGCCGAACCTTGCAATAAACAAAACAATACCTATTGTAATACCACTCATAAGAATATTTTTGCTTATGTAGGCTATATTTAAACTAAAACCTGTATATACAAAAAATAAAGGTACAAAAAAACCAAAAGCCATATCGTAAAAGCTCTTATTTATAACTTCTTTTTTCCTTATTATATATCCTAACACCATACCGCTTAACATAGAACCAAGTATAGGCTCCATACCTATAAGCTCAAACAAAGAGGCTGATATAAAAGTTGTAAAAAGAGCTAGCCTTATAAAAATATGGGTGTTTTCCAGAGATATATTTTTTACAACCACCCTATGTTCCTTCAACTTGTTTTTTAGAGCTTTTGCAAATACAATAGCCAATATAAGAACAGTGTAAGTTATTATTGTCTTTACTATAGCCTGCAAAACTCCAAACTTTAGCAATGCATTTACAAAACTTATGTAAAATATGCTACTTATCTCACCTACACTACCCAATATTAAAAGTTTTTGTCCTAAATCTGTGCTTATTATATTAGATTCCTTTAATATTGGTAAACCAAGCCCCACTGATATCAACGGTGCAACCACCATATAAGAATGTACTAAACCAAGAGATAAAGCACTCAGAAAAGAAAAGGGTATTAACATAAATACATACAAAAATATAAATGTTAGCTCCCTAGGTTTGAACTCTTCCATAAAATCAAAATCCACTTCAAAACCAGCTAAAAACATTAAAATAAGAAAACCTACGTAAGATATAAAGGCCACTTCACTTTTGTCTGGTATATCTTTTCCTAAAATTGTTCCAAACAAAATACCTATTATAAATTCCACCAAAACAAGAGGAATTCTAACGTAATAAGATACAATAGGGCTTACGATGGCCACTAGCATACCTATTATTATTGGTAAGTGATGTATCATGCAACCTCTATTTTTGAGCTACCATCCTTGGTTTTTGTTACTATCAATCTATTTGGAAATTTTTCTGCCAAACTCTCCACGTGTGTTATAATGCCCAGCATTTTATTTATATTTTGGCTTAAAAGCTCCAAAGCGTTGCCTACCTTTTCAAGAGTTTCTTTATCAAGCGTGCCAAACCCCTCATCTATAAAAAGCGATTTAAGATGTTGAGAACCAACAGCTTCGCTAAGCGCCAGCGCAAAGCATAAAGACGTTATAAAAGTCTCACCACCACTTAAAGATTTTATAGGCCTTGTATTTCCGAAAGCATCTTCCACGACTATACTATCTTTTTCACGAGACTTTTCTTCAACTTTAAAAGAATATGGAAACTCCATTTTTGAAGCGTATACGTTGGCATACTTTACCAGTTCTTCTATTATTTTTTGAGATACATAGGCTTGTAGTGCATCGCTTTTCAAATCTTGCTCCAGCGTTTCATATATGTTGTATCTATTTTTAAGCTCTTTTATTGTTTCTTCAAGCTCTTTTATTTGTTTTTCGTTTTCTCTTATCTGTTTTATTTTAGAGCTTATAGAACCTATTTCTTGATTTAGCGCTTTTATATGCTCTTCCAAAGCTTCCAACATATTTTCCAGCTCTTGTAGTGAAGTTTCTTCTTCTATATCAGTTATTTCTTTTTCTTTTATCTGTATCTGCTCCTTTAAATGGTTTAATCTGCTTGTATACTCATTGTATCTTCTTTCATAATCTTCTAAACGGTTAAGTTCTTTCAGCACACTTTCTTTATCTTCTTCTATGGAAGATAACTTTTCTTCAAGCCCTTTTAACTCTTCGCTTATTGTATTTTTTCTGGTGTTCAGTGAAGATATCTGTTCTTTTAAAAGCAAAATACTTTTTTCATAAGCATTTATCTGTTCTTTTTTATCTTCGTATTCCTTTCTTGTCTTTTGTATATATTCTTTTATCTCATCTAATTTTTTCTTGTATTGGTTTAAAGTATCTTGTTTATTTTGCAAATGTTCTTCTTTTACACCATAAGATAAAAGCTCTTGCTCTAAACTTCTTAACATTTCTTTTTTTTCGTATAAATCTGATTCTAAATTGTCCTTTTGCTTGTTTAAAATTAAAAGTTGATTTTCCAATTTATCTTTTTCGCTTTTCAATTTTTCCAGAGTTTTTTGTATACTGTCTTGATATTCTTTTTTTTGTTTTAAATCTTCTAACTTTGATTTTAGATGTCCTTTTTCCGCCAATTCCTTTGTTAAGTTTTCTATATCTTTCGATAACTCTTCAAGCCTTTCTTTTTCCGATTTTAGCTTGTCTTCTAACATGGTATTTTGATTTTTAATATATTCTATATCTTTTATAATATTATCTTTGCTTTCTATGCTCGTTGCTGCGGCATGTTCTTTTTCGTGATAAACACCACCACAAACAGGACATAAATCGTTTTCTTTTAAAAGCGTTTTTAATACGTTGCTATAATACAAAATAATGGCGTTTTTATTGGCATTTAGCTCTTGTTCTAAGTATCTTAGTCTTTGGTTGTTTTCTGAAATGTTTTTTTCTATTTTGCCTATTGTTTCAATTAGCTTTTTTTGCTCTAAAAGTTTTTTATCTTTTTCTCTTTCCTTTACTTCTAATTGGCTTATCGTCACAGTAAGATTTTCTATATCTTTTTCAATGGTTTCTTTGCTTTCTTTTGTTAAAAGGGTTTCATAGTTCTTTATATCAGCCGATAACTTTGATATCCTTTCTTTTGTTACTTTTAACTGTTGTTCAACATCTTTTAGCTTAATATCGTCTTTTAATATATAAGATTCCAAAGATAATGTTTTTTCTAACGTTGATATTATCTTATTGCCTTTTTCTTCCCGTTCTTCTTGTATTTTTATCTGTTCATAATTGGCTTTTGTCGTTTCAAAATCTGTTAAAAGCTTGTTGTATTCTTGCTCTTTTAAAAAGTACTCTTTATGTTTTTTATTAAGCTCAAGCGCTGTATCGTCAAAATCCTTTCTTAGCTTTACGTATCTTTCTATATCTGATTTCAAGCTAAGTTTTGGTTTTAAAAACTCAATACGAGTTTTAATAAGTTCCATTTGTTCTTTTTGGTTTTCTAAATTTTTATACTCTGTTGTTAGTTTATTGAGCTCAGCTTGTAGCTCTTGTTTTTTCTTGGCTTTGTCAAACCTTTCTGATAGAGCTTTTTTTTCTGAAGTTTTAACACTAAGTTCTTGCTCTAAAGAATTTAAATTTTTCTGAAGCTCCTCTATATTTTCCTGAGAAGATTTTAAGCTTTCTATCTTAAGGGCTATTGAATCTATTTCATTTTTTAAATCTTTTTTTTGAGAAGATGCAAGCTCCCTCATTTTTTCTATTTTATCTAAATTGCTTAATCTCATTATTATTTCTCTTCTTTCTTGTGGGC
>CAZDZN010000085.1:0-294 GCA_964509905.1 uncultured Aquificaceae bacterium | reverse complement strand
TTCTCCCTGTGGCAAAACTATTACTTTGGTAAACGTATCGTAATCCATATCTAATATATCTTTAATCCGCTCTTCTCTTAGTTTATTCTTCTCTTCTGTAACGACTTCTTTTCCATTTTCTTTGAAAGAAAGTACAATATTTTTGCCGCTCTTCAAGGACCTTTCCACTGTATAAGTTTTACCGTTCAAAGAAAATGTTAAAGATACTCTAAAAAAATTTTTTCCTTTTGATATATAGTCCTCTTTGGCAGCACCTTTTTCAAATCTTGGGCACTTACCGTAAAGAGCAAATGT
>CAZDZN010000084.1:0-5652 GCA_964509905.1 uncultured Aquificaceae bacterium | reverse complement strand
AGATATTCCTCAAGAAATAGAAAAAGCCAAGATATCCAAAAAATATGGTGCTGATACTATCATGGACTTATCTACCGGCGAAGCCATAAAAGAAACCCGTGAGGCTATCATAAATGCAGTGGATGTGCCGATAGGCACTGTTCCTATTTATGAGGCTTTTAAAAGAGCTAAAAATAGAGTAAAAGACATCACTGAAGATATGCTTTTAGAGGTTATAGAAGAACAAGCCATTCAAGGTGTATCCTATATGACCATACATGCTGGGGTTTTGAAAGAGTTTATACCACTTACTACACACAGGGTTATGGGTATAGTATCCAGAGGTGGGGCTTTGATGGCTCAGTGGATGCTTGAACACGACAAGCAAAACCCTCTTTATACAAACTTTGATAAAATATGTGAGATATTCAAAAAATACGATGTGTCTTTCTCTTTAGGAGATGGTTTAAGGCCTGGTGCTATAGCCGATGCTTCAGATGAAGCACAGTTGTCTGAGTTAAAAGTCCTTGGTGAGCTTACTAAAAGAGCATGGGAGCATGATGTACAGGTAATGGTGGAAGGTCCAGGGCATGTACCTATGAACCAAATAGAATACAATATGAAGATTCAGCAACAATATTGCTATGAAGCCCCATTTTATGTATTAGGTCCTTTGGTGATAGATGTGTCTCCCGGATACGATCACATAGCTTCTGCTATAGGAGCTGCTATGGCTGGATGGTACGGAGCTGCGATGCTTTGTTATGTCACGCCAAAAGAACATTTAGGTCTTCCAAATTTAGAGGATGTCAAACAAGGGCTCATAGCTTATAAGATAGCAGCGCACGCTGCAGATGTGGCTAAAGGACTGCCCGGCGCCAAAGATTGGGATCTGGAGATGTCAAAAGCCAGATACGCTTTTGATTGGAATCGTCAGTTTGAACTTGCCAGAGCTTATCACGACGAAACGCTTCCTCAAGAAGGTTATAAAACTGCTAAATTCTGCTCAATGTGTGGACCTGAGTTTTGCTCTTATCGTATATCTCAAAATGTGCAAACCGATTTTGAAGAACAGCTCGTAGAGGGCACATGGCAAACCCCGTAGCCCGTAGCATGACAGGTTTTGCCCAGAAGAGTTTTGAGCTTGACGGGCTTAACCTGATCATCACTATAAAATCTCTAAATGCAAAAGGCCTTGACATATCTTTTAAAAGCTCGTCCCAAGAACTTGTTTCTTTAGAGCCTTTTGTGAGAGATTATATAAAAACTTATATAAAAAGAGGCACCGTGTTTGTTTTTGTAGACTTAAAATCCTCTGCTTATGTGAATCAGATAGTTATAAAACACCTAAAAGCAATTGTAAAAGATTTAGAGGAGTTTAAAATTTATATGGACTTGGAGTTAAGTGCGGATAAAATATTTGATATAGCTATGGAAATATATAAAAACTCTGAAATTATAGACTCAGGCAAATTAGATACTATAAAATGCTTTTTTAAAGAGGTGTTTAAAGAGTTTTTATGTTCAAAGGAAAAAGAAGGTGAGTTTTTACTCCAAGACATAAGATCTCGTATTGGGCTTTTAGAAAAATACTTACAAGAGGCAATTGAAAAATTTAGAGATTACGAAACCTCAAATAAAGAAAAGGTTATAGAAAAAGCAAGAACCCTTGGCTTAGAAGAGCACAACCCTGTGCTTATAAATGAGCTTATGTTTATCCTCCAAAGGCTTGATGTATCTGAAGAGCTCGCAAGGATTCAGAATCACATAAATCATCTTTTAGAGATAATGTTTTCAAAAGACTTAGAAAAGGGGAAGAAGATAGATTTTATAACCCAAGAGCTTCATAGAGAGATAACTACTATGTCCAATAAAGTTCCAGAGCTTTCTTATATAGCTGTAAATATGAAGTATGAAACAGATAAAATAAAACAGCAATGTGCAAACTTAGAATAGGAGAGCCTATGGAAAAATTAGAGCTTCCAAAAGAGATTAAGGATAAAATCCTCCAAACCTGCGTCAATAAAGTCCTTTGTCTTGAGGCAATGAAGTATGTATATCTTGTGAAGAAGGATGATGGTACTTTTGATGTGACAGAAGAGTTTGAAAACACAGACTACCATGCCCTTTGGTTTGTGGTACTTTCCGTAGTTAACAAAGCCAGAAGACTTTTACTCGGCGAATCCATAGACGATATCTAATGCCATACATTATAAGGGTAAAAAGGAAATTCAACGCTGCCCATTATCTTACTTACTATAAAGGTACCCCTGAGCCCATCCATGGACATACCTTTGCCGTGGAGGTCTATATAAAAGTTGACGACTTAGATCTGGGCGGGATCGGTGTGGATTTTGTGGAAATCGATAAGTTTATGGACGAAATACTCCCGGATTACAAGCTTTTAAACGATATATTTGATTTTTCACCCAGTGCTGAGAACTTGGCAAAGTACTTTTTTGATATATTAAAAGCCAAATACGATATAAAAAAGGTGGTGGTTTGGGAAACTGAAAACTGCGGTGCGGAGTATTACGAGGATTGAATTTTTGATTTTAAAGATTTCACCTTTTGAGTGAGCCTCCCGCTTTTACCTTTTCTGTAATCCATAGCCATATTTACATAAATTCTATTTGAGTGGGGTTTCATCACTTCAAAACCCTTTATTATTATCTCAAGAAGAGGTTCCACCTCGTCAGATTCTATCATTGTAGCCATAGGAGTTATCACATACTCAAGCCCCGAATCGTGTATCACCTGAGACACCTTTGATACATACTCGCTCAAAGTCTCCCCTTTATCCACTGGAAACATGCTAATAGAAAGTATATAACTCATAAATCCTCCTTGGTTTTGACACTTTTAAAATATAAAAAATGATAAAGCTAAATTGTATGATAAAAATCGTGTCCGGCGGGATTTGAACCCGCAATCTCAGGTTCCGGAGACCTGCGCTTTATCCTGTTAAGCTACGGACACTAAATAAATATTTTATAATAATTTTATGCTACTGATGATGATTTGGCTTTTATCTTTGGTGGTGTTGGTATTTGGAGTGATGGGGATTTTGAGCAAGCTATTTGGCTCGCCAAAGAAAGACCCCATAAGCATATTAAACACAAGACTTGCCAAGGGAGAGATAACCAAAGAAGAATACGAGCGGTTAAAATCGTTGTTGGAAAATAGTTGATATGATATAATAAAGTATTTAGCTTTTAAGGAGGAAAGAAGTATGAAGGTGTTAGCCTACGGATACCCAAAGCTTGGAGAAAAAAGAGAGTTTAAAAGTATATTGGAAAACTTCTGGAAAGGGGCTATATCAGAAGAGCAATTTTACGAAGGCATGAGAAACTTAGAAGCTCAAAGGGTAAAAGCTTACGCTGAATGCTCGGACGAAACGCCGGTGGGTGAGCTCTCTTTTTACGATTTTATGTTGGATAGCGCTGTGATGCTTGGGATGATACCATCTAGGTTTGGAGAATATGAGGGGCTGAAAACTTACTTTGAGATGGCTAGAGGCAAATCCGCCATGGAGATGACAAAATATTTCAAACGCTTTTAAACTTTTTCAAACCAAACCCCAAAGATGTTTTGTAAACGCTAAAGACAAGGTGAAAAATCCAAAACCCTTTGTGATGGCACCATTTAGCTTTTTAAAACTTTCAAAAACCTATAAAAAAACCAAAAAAGACGGCTTTGACATATTAGAATCCTCTAAGATAGAAGATGAAAAAACCCTTTGGTATTTCTTAGAACCCCTCATAGAGGCTTACAAAGATATTCTCAAAAGCCTAAAAACCGAAGGCGTAAGCATAGCAAGTCTTCACGACCCAGCGTTGGTGCTTGATTTAAAAGAGTATGAACTAAAAGCCGTCAAAAAGATTTACGATGAGCTAAGCTCTGTAATGGACATAGAATTAATCACATACTACGACAGCGTAAGCGATTATAAAAGCATTATAGACCTACCGGTAAAAAGGATAGGGCTTGACCTTTGCTCAAACACAGAAAACCTTGAAAATATAAGAAAGTATGGATTTCCCCAAGATAAAGACTTGATAGCGGGTGTGATAAACGGCCGTCAGGTTTGGAGAGCAAACTTAGAAGACAAGCTAAACCTTATAAAAGAACTATCAAAACACGCTAAAAACCTATCCATATCAAACAGCGCACCCTTAATGCATCTTCCAGTAAACGTAGAATCAGAAACCAAGTTAGACCAAGAGCTCAAAAAAAGGCTCTCTTTTGCCAAACAAAAACTCTTTGAACTAAAAACCTTAAAAGAAGCATACTTAGAAGATGCAGAGGCTCTAAAAGAAGTCCAAAACTCAAAAGCTTTGTTTGGCACAGATTTTGGTAAAAACCAAGAGGTGATAAACCGCATTAAATCTCTAAAAGATACGGATTTCCAAAGAGAGCTTCCCTATCATGAGCGCATAAAAACCCAACAATCCATACTTAACTTGCCCATATTTCCCACCACCACCATAGGCTCTTTCCCTCAAACCGAAGAGCTAAGGAAAAAAAGAAGCGCATACAACTTAGGCAAAATATCAAAAGAAGAGTATGAGGCTTTTATAAAAAGTCAGATAGATTATGTGATAAAGTTTCAAGAGGAGATAGAGTTAGACGTTTTGGTGCATGGGGAGTTTGAGCGTACAGACATGGTGGAGTTTTTCGCCCAAAAGCTAAAAGGGGTAGCCACCACAGAGCATGGATGGATTATATCCTATGGGTCCAGAGGTTATAGACCACCCATCATATACGGAGATGTGTACAGGGATGAGCCCATGACTTTGAACGAGATACTATACGCTCAGTCAAAAACCCAAAAACCCGTAAAAGGTATGCTCACAGGACCTGTGACGATATTAAATTGGAGCTTTTATAGAGAAGATATACCAAAATCCGAAGTGGCTTACCAAATAGGGCTTGCGATATTAGACGAAGTGAAAGACCTTGAAAAAAACGGCATAAAGATAGTCCAAATAGACGAACCCGCTTTCAGAGAAGGGACACCCCTTAAAAGAAGGGATTGGGAAGCTTATTTTGATTGGGCGATAAAAGCTTTTAGACTCTGCTCCAACGCTAGCCCCAAAACCCAAATACATACCCACATGTGCTATTCCGAATTCAACGACATCATAGACAAGATATACGACATGGATTTTGATGTGATATCCATCGAGGCTTCTAGAAGCAAAGGCGAGATATTAGAAGCCTTTGAGAAGTTTGGAAGATGGGACAGACAAATAGGTATCGGTGTTTACGACATACACTCCCCCGCTATCCCAAGCGTAGAGGATATGGAACTTGTGATGAAAAGAGCTATGAAGGTGCTAAATAAATCCCTTCTATGGGTAAACCCAGATTGTGGGCTCAAAACCAGAAGATGGGAAGAGGTTGTCCCCGCTTTAAAAAATATGATGGCTATGGCTAAAAAAATAAGGTCTGAGGCTTAAATTCAATCTATGTCAAAAACAGCGGTAGTGCTTTTAAATATGGGTGGGCCTGATTCTATGCAGGCTATTCGCCCGTTCTTATACAACCTTTTCTCAGACCACGACATCATCCAAATCCCAAGACCCATTCAAAAGCCGGTGGCTTTCTTTATATCCACTTTTAGAGCCAAGAAAACCGAGTACTATTACAAAATCATGGGAGGCAAATCCC
>CAZDZN010000083.1:4230-5698 GCA_964509905.1 uncultured Aquificaceae bacterium | reverse complement strand
TCTGCCACGATTACAAGTCTGCCATGCATTAGAGTTAATAACGCTGCCTACTATATTTGCTATGGTATTTAGACATGGAGATTTATATATCAACTCTAATATTGGATGGGAATAGAAAACATAAGAGCTGTTTCTATTGCAGGCTTTATAGCGAAAATATATTTCTTTGTATAATTCGTGGTAAACTTGTAGCTCTTCAAATCAGGGTATGCTTTAGGAATTTAGGATTTAAAATTTAAATCGGAAATTAGAGTTAAATAAACTTTTGGCATTTATTATCATACCTGCTTCTATATTTTCAGCTAAATTACTTACGAAGTTGGCAATCATAGTTATATTTAAATTAAACCATTGAATTTTTCTTAAGTTTAGCATATAATAATATATTAGCCGAAGTGGTGAAATGGCAGACACAGGGGACTCAAAATCCCCCGCCTGCAAGGGCATGTGGGTTCAAGTCCCACCTTCGGCATTTATTATGAAACTTCTCGTCTATGTACAAGCTTTTTTGTTTGTGGTTTTATGCTTTTTGCCCATATATTTTTCTAAAAGCCCAAAAACTGCCAATATGGAGATTAAAAACATTGATATAAAAACAGCTGTTTTGCAAAAAGGGAAATTTGGAGGCACTATTTATCTGGTGTTTGGCTCAGATCCCAAAACCCTAAACCCAGTATTAGCTCAAGAGACATCCTCCACAGAGGTGATAGACCCACTTTTCATAGGTCTTACGAAGCTCAATTTAAAAACGATGTCTGTAAAGCCGTCGTTGGCATATTCTTGGAAAGTGCTAAACAATAGAAAAACTTATATAATAAATTTAAGAAAAAACCTAAAATGGTCTGATGGATATCCACTTACAGCTTACGATGTAGTGTTTACCTACAACGATATATATTACAATCCCAGTATCCCAAACTCTATAAAAGATACACTCTCGGTGGATGGCAAACCCTTTGAAGTAAAAGCCATAAACAAATACGAGGTAGAGTTTGACCTACCTTCAAAATTTGCACCGTTTTTAGAAGCCATAGGTGCTCCGATATTACCCAAACACATCTTAGAAAAACCCATAAAAGAAAACACCTTCAATACATTTTGGAGCGTATCTCAAAATCCTTCTCTTATAGTAGGTTCTGGTCCTTATAAGCTTGTAAAGTATGTAAAGGGTCAATATGTGGAGTATGAGAAAAACCCGTATTATTATAAAAAAGGACTTCCTTATATCCCTCGTATCAAGGCTTTTATTATACAAGACAGAAACATAGCCCTAATGCAGTATTTAGAGGGAGATATATCTTACATGGGATTATCGGCTCAAGATTTATCTTATTTTGATATTCAGAAGCCAAAAAATAAGGTAAATATCTATGATCTTGGAGATACTCCTACCATTACATTTATCACATTCAATCAAAATCCTCACGCAGGTATTCCAAAATACAAATTAAAATGGTTTCAAAACAGG
>CAZDZN010000083.1:0-4180 GCA_964509905.1 uncultured Aquificaceae bacterium | reverse complement strand
CCATAGCCTCCATAGTTTACAATAACATGGCGAGTCCTCTTTATAGTCCTATAACCCCTGCCAATAGGCCTTATTATAAAAAGGGACTTTTTAAAAAATATTCTTTTAATCTATTAAAAGCTAAAAGATTTCTTATAAAAGCAGGTTTTCATTATAAAGACGCTAAGTTATATGACAAATATGGGCATAGAGTGGAGTTTAGCCTTATCACAAATTCAGATGCTCAAGACAGAAAAGAAACAGGTGCTATCATAAAAGAGGATTTTGAAAAAATTGGTATAAAAGTGGTTTTTCAACCTATCGATTTTAACTCTTTGGTATCACGGCTCACATCCGCTCCTTACAAATGGGAGAGCGTACTGATAGGACTCACGGGTAGTCTCGATCCAAACGATGGGAAAAATGTCTGGTCTTCAAAGGGTCCTCTTCATATGTGGCATCCGATGGAAAGGCATTCCAGTATCTGGGAAAAAGAGATAGACATACTTTTAAACGAAGGGGCAAAAACCACAGACATGAAAAAGCGAATAGATATATACAGAGCTATGTTTTACCTAATCCAGTATTATCAACCGATGATATTCATAGTGACTCCAAAAAGCTTTGTTTCATCAAAAAACTATGTAAGAAATTTTTACCCCACAGTGTGGGGCTTTTACAAAAAAGATTATATGTATATAAAAAATTAAAAGTTATTTAGGCTGTTATTTTGGGTATTCTGCACGCTTTGAGTGATCATATTATTCATAAAATTATAAAGAGCAGATTCAAAAGAGTTTATGCCTACGCTATTTTGATTTTCAGGTTTTGTCTTATCTACTGGAGATGCGGGCTCACCCATAAAAAGACCAAAAGGAAGCACTCCGTCTACCATCCCAGTCTGCTGGGCTTTTGGCTGATTTTGCACACCATTTTGAGCAACTCCTAAATTAAGCACTGCATTAGCTATATTCATAACTTGAACCTCCTGTAAATTCAATATAACATTATTTTTCATTTTGTCAATAATATATTAAAATCCCAAATATATAAGTTTTATGGTGTAAAATATTAACATGTACGATCAACCTAATAAAATAGGCTATTTTGTAGAAGGATTTATTGCGTTTGGTGGTAAGTTTTTACCAGAGACGCTCATGTATGCCTTGGAAGAGCTAGAGGCATCTTATAAAAAATTAAAAAATGACCCTGAGTTTAAATCCGAGCTTGATTATTATTTAAAAGATTACGCTGGAAGACCCACGCCTCTTTATTTTGCACAAAACTTATCTCATTTAGCTGGGGTTAAAATATATCTAAAAAGAGAAGATTTACTTCATACCGGTGCTCATAAGATAAATAATGCTGTGGGGCAATGCCTTTTAGCCAAGAGGATGGGAAAGCGTAGAATCATAGCCGAAACTGGAGCAGGTCAGCATGGGGTTGCCACGGCTACCGCTTGTGCACTATTGGGGTTAGAGTGTGTTGTTTACATGGGAGAAGAAGATGTAAAGCGCCAAAGATTAAATGTCTTTCGTATGGAGCTTTTAGGGGCAAAAGTGGAAGTGGTGAAATCTGGGACAAAAACACTAAAAGATGCTATAAATGAGGCTTTAAGAGACTGGGTTACAAATGTAGAAAACACTCATTATGTGGTAGGCTCTGTGGTGGGACCTCATCCGTTTCCTATGATTGTAAGGAACTTTCAAAAAGTGATAGGCGAGGAAGCAAGAGCTCAAATACTGGAAAGAGAAAAAAGATTGCCAGATTTTATAGTGGCTTGTGTGGGTGGGGGCTCAAACTCAATGGGTATTTTTTATCCTTTTATAGAAGATATGGGTGTAAAGCTAATAGGTGTAGAAGCAGGCGGACTTGGACTTAACACCAAAAAACATGCTGCACCTCTTTCAGATGGAGAAGTAGGTATACTTCATGGTATGAAATCTTACTTTATGCAAGATGAGGAAGGTCAAATTCTTGGTACGCACTCAATATCAGCCGGGCTTGATTATCCTGGAGTTGGACCAGAGCACGCTTTCTTAAAAGCTACAAACAGAGCTATTTATACATATGCTACAGATAGAGAGGCGCTGGAAGGTTTTCAGCTTTTAGCAAAAACTGAAGGTATAATACCCGCCTTAGAGTCTTCTCACGCCATAATAAAAGCTTATGAGATAGCCAAAGAAAACAAAGACTCTATAATAATCATAAATCTCTCTGGCAGAGGCGATAAAGACGTAAATCAAATTTTTGATATGCTAAAAGGTTCATAATTTTCTGGAAAGCGTATCTAAAAACTCCTCGTATAATGTGGATATAGAGTTTGCTTTTTCGCATAGGATTTTATCCGCCAGCACCTCTTTTTTACTAAGAAAAGGTCTTATTATGTTTTCATAGGTGTGTTTGTGTTCTTCATAGTCATATTTTATATCTTCTTTATCCATATTATCTATATCCATCATATAGCCTTTGTATAAAATTTTTACAGATATAAGTATATGCTCAAGCTCCTTTTCAAGATTTCCTTTATCTTTACCAGCTAAAAATATCCTATTAAACTTTGAATATTTCAAGTTTTCCATTTTTATAAATATAAAAAGCCTAATACAAAACAAAATGATAAAAATAAGTATACAAACTTTTACAGATTTAAAATTAACCTTTCAAAAACTATGCCGGTACTTCCACTTCATCTGGGGCTGTGAAAAAGGCTATTATAAGTAAAATATTGCCTATAAATGAAATAATAAATCCTATTAGAAGTATCATAGTTATGGCGCCTATAAACATTGTAAGTCCAGCCGTATTGAACATTTTGTGATTTATGGCTTGAGCAAGCAGGCTATAACTTTGTTTATAGAAATATGCGGCAACAATAAAAATCGCATAAGCTATTATAATTGCTATAACAAATCCAAATCCTAACCCTACAGTAGCCCCTTCGCCTCTAAACCCAGAAAATGCATAAGTGCTAATAAAACTAATCAATCCAAATACAACAGCTATTATACCTCCTATAAATCCTAAACTAAGAGCCACTATGAACATATTAAAAATTTTGGGATTTTTTAATATTTTACTCAGCTGATAAATGCTTATTGTTAACATTGTATAACCTATAATAATAAAAAGAATGCCAATCCAAGGCACTGCTCCTAATAAAGATAGTATCATTCCTATACCACCAAGCATTTTAGGACTTGATATGTTTACTTTTACCATCCCTGAGTCAGAGTTGTTCACACTTTGAATTTTCATAAAATTTACCTCCTGAGAGTATTATAATACAAAATATAAAAATCTGATTAAAACTTATATGCTATTTTATAACATATTTTTATACTCATATATATTTATATTCGTGTTTTATAGTGTGCTGTAATAATTGGTATTATGGTTTGTGTTAATCTATTGCTTAAGAGGGACTTGTCCATTCCATTGTGTAAATCTTTTTGTGTTAAAATAACATGTAGGAGTTGAAGGAAGCCTTTGCAAAGATAGTGGAAGCTGCTTTAGAAGACAAGTATGCCACGGACTCAGAACTTGATGACTTCTTAGGCTATGAACCTTATGACAAGTCTGCCACGGTCTAAGAAGTGATAACCCTAATTATAGGAATGGTTATTACAACAGAAAAGTTCAGACTGATAATGCTGATATAGAGATAAAGATGCCAAAAGATAGAAACTAGAGAGTTTGAGCCAAAGATTGTTCCTAAGAAAGGAACAAAGATATCAGAGGACATTCAGAAAAAGATCATACTTATATATTCTAAAGGGTTGTCTACCAGGGACATAGTTGATATTATAAAGGATATCTATTGTGTGGAGCTATCCCCTTCTTTAATATCAAGAATTACAGATAGAATATTGCCAGAAATAAGAGCTTGGCACAAGTATGCCACGGTTTAGCATAAGAAGACAATATGAGCTAGATATAATAAGAGTAATAAACGAAAATCCTACTTGGGAGACCTACCACTAAATTTGTGTAAATCCATTATAACACCGTTTATCAAAACAATCAATATGATAAAAGCAAGATACGTTATCATATGCCAAAATCCATTAACAATAGTTCTTCTGAGGTCTCAAACCTTAGAGCGAATAATTGTCGGAGTTTATAAGCTTCGGCTGCAATTTTAGGACAAGTATGCCACGGTTAATGAGGTTTATCCAGCCATTTATCGTGGATGTTGGCA
>CAZDZN010000082.1:4398-5823 GCA_964509905.1 uncultured Aquificaceae bacterium | reverse complement strand
GAAGAGGGTTATATGGTGGCTATGACCGGGGATGGCACCAACGACGCACCAGCTTTAGCTCAAGCGGATGTAGCTGTAGCTATGAACTCTGGTACTCAAGCTGCAAAAGATGCAGCAAACATAATAGACCTTGACAACGACCCATCAAAGCTAATAGAAATAGTAGAAGTAGGAAAGGAAATACTTATTACAAGGGGAGCAATTACTACCTTTAGTATAGCAAACGACATATCAAAGTATTTTGTAATAATACCAGCAGCTGTTAGCAAAAGTTATCCAGAGTTAAATATCTTAAACATATTACACCTTGCAAACCCTTATATAGCTATATTATCTGCGGTTATATTTAACGCAGTTGTAATACCAATGCTTATACCCCTTGCCTTAAGGGGTGTAAAGTATAGACCCATATATACGGTATAGGTGGTATTTTGTTCCCGTTTTTTGGGATTTTAGTAATATATTGGCTTTGTGAAGCAATTTGGAGAGTGTTATGAATACTAAAAGCCTAAAAAATATATTTTTGCTGTTTGTTATATTCTTTGTATTGCTTGGAATTTTATATCCTATAGCGGTGAGCGCTTTGGCAAAAGTCCTTTTCCCATATCAAGCCTCTGGAAGTCTATACGAAGTAAATGGCAAAATAGTTGCATCCAAACTAATATGTCAACCTGTCTCCGACCCATCTCTTTTTTGGCCAAGACCATCTTCTACGGCTTCATACCCTTGCAATCCTATTAGCTCTGGTGGTTCTAATATAGGGCCTACAAACAAAGAGTTGGTGAAAAACATAAAATCCAGGATAAAAATCCTAAACTCTTATGGACTTAAAGCTCCTTTTCCTTCTGATATGCTTATGGGTTCTGGGAGTGGTTTAGAACCTTACATATCTTTGGATAATGCACTTATGCAAGCCAAAAGAGTCTCAAAGTATTCAAACATACCTTATGAAAAGCTTTTAAAACTTATATACAAAAATTTAGACAACAGAACTTTTGGCATATTTGGAGAAAGAAGGGTAAATGTTGTTAAGCTTAATATGGAGCTTTTAAGATGGAAGAAGAAAGACCAATTCCAGAAAGTCTATTAGAAATAGCAAAAGAAAAGCAAAAGCGTGGCAAACTAACCATATACCTTGGTGCAATGCCAGGAGTAGGCAAAACCTATGCTATGCTAAGCGATGCCCATGTAAAAAAACAAGAAGGTGTAGATATAAAGATAGGGCTTATAGAAACACACGGGAGAAAAGAAACGGAAAAGCTTCTTGAAGGCTTGGATATAATACCTCCTTTAGAAGTAGATTACAATGGTATAAAGCTAAAAGAGTTAAACTTAGACGAAATACTAAAAATAAAACCACAAATTTGTATAATAGATGAGCTTCCACATTCAAACCTACCGGGATTTAGGAATAAAAAACGATAT
>CAZDZN010000082.1:0-4388 GCA_964509905.1 uncultured Aquificaceae bacterium | reverse complement strand
GAGGTATTAAACGCTGGTATAGACGTATGGACAGCCATGAATGTCCAGCATATGGAAAGTATAAGCGATATAGTTTATCAAATAACTGGGATAAGAGTAAGAGAAACGATACCAGATGAATTTGTAAAAAATGTCGATGAAATAAAACTTATAGATTTACCACCGGAAGAGCTTATTCAAAGGTTAAAAGAAGGCAAAGTCTACGTACCAGATTTAGCGCAAGAGGCCATAAAAAGATATTTTAGGCCAGGAAATATAATGGCTTTAAGAGAGCTATCCATGAGGATAGCAGCTGACAAGCTAAACAAAAAATTAAATACATACATGAAAGAACACGCAATCGCTGGTCCTTGGGCTATAAAAGAAAGGATAGTGGTGGGAATATATGCAAGTCCTTTTGCAGAACACCTTGTAAGAGCAGCTTACAGAGTTGCCGCAGAAATAGATGCAGACTGGGTAGCCATATACGTTGAAACAGAAAAACACGCTTATTTTACAGATAAAGAAAAAGAATGGCTTCAAAAAGCCTTAGAGCTTGCAAAAAGCTTAGGAGCTGAGATTGTATGGATAAAAGATGATGATGTACCAAATGCTATTATAAGATATATTAAAAGCCACAATATAAACAAAATAATCATAGGAAAACCAAAAAAGTTTCCTATTCTTAGAGGCTCTATATTTAGAAAAATAGCCCAAAATACTAAGTATGTTGATATATACATATTGGACCCACCTATTGCAGAGTCAGAACTTTTCAATGTTTCAAAAAGGCGTATAAGCCTTCCAAAAGTATATCTTCCTAAAATTTACAACATTTTTATAGGTTTATTTCTTGTATTTCTAGCTACATTCATAGGGCTTCGGTTTAGAAGTTTTTTAAATCAACTAAATCTTGTATTTTTATTTTTGTTGGCTCTTAGCTTAGCAGCGATAACGCTTGATACATACTCTACTATCTTTACTACGTTAATTAGCATAGTTATATTTGATTATTTTTTTATCCCACCTTACTATAGCTTTGCTATTTCCGACATAAATTATTTTCTATCTTATACGGTGTTTGCAGTAATGATAGTTTTCATAAACCTTTTATCTGTAAGGTTAAAAAGAAACTTAAAGCAACTACAAAAAAGTGAAGAAAAAAGCAACGTCCTTTTTGAATTAAGTAGGAAGTTACTTCGCATAAACTCGAAAGAGGAATGTATATCCATTACTATAAGATATGTGAAGATTTTTGTAGAAGATGTAGCGATATTTCTAAAAACTAAAGAAAACGTACATCTCCAAGCTGTAACAAAGAATATAAACATAAACGACCGAGTTAAAACGATAGTCCAGTGGTGTATGAAAAATAAAAAACCTGCTGGGTTTTCTACACAAACTTTTTCCGAAGACTTATATTTTTATATGCCGCTTATTTATAAAGACGATGTTTACGGAGTAATGATTTTTGATATGTCTAAAAGCAAGGAAACAAATTATGAAATCATATCCATTTTAGAGGCTATAGCAGATTTATTTACCGCTAGCATAGTAAAATACACTTAAAAAGCTATTGGTTTAACGCTGTTAGCGTAGTAGGAACATTGTTGGCAGTACAAGTAAGATAGCTATACTGAGATTGGTTTGCAGCTGATACTGTGCACAAAAGCCCCAAAGAGTTAAAAGCGTTTGATACAGCTTGAATATATTCGTTTGGTATATTATCTGTAACAACAGTAAAAGAATTACCGCCAGCCATATAAGACCATGTTGTAGCCCAAGGGCCTATGAAATGAAGCAAAGTACAACAATTGGCAGGGTTAGATGGTGGGTGGGAGTTCCAATCGCATATGCCTTGAGCACCGTTTAAACTTGACCACGAGCTTGCATCTGTGCAACTAACCTGTGGATATGCCCCAAGTACATCGTAGTAATCTTTTATACCAAGTACAAACGTCCTTGCTTTGTAAGCATACTCCTGCTCGTTGGTAGTAGCGTGTATAGTCCTATATCCTATAAACACCGCCCCCAAAAATATACTAACTATAGTAAGCACCAATAAAAGCTCTATGATAGAAAAGGCTAGTGGCCTGAAAGGCTTATTAATATGCATATCCTTTGAAATAGCTAGTGGCCTCGCAAGAGGCTTATTGAGATGCATATTATTTGAGAGTAAGGGCAGTCTCCAAAGAGGCTTAATCCTCAGTTTATAGCTTTTCATAACAATAATATTATAATCCTGAAAAAAACTATGTTGTATGCGATAATAATATATATTATGAAATTTGGAAGATATTATTTTGTGTTGTTGTGTTTAATGGTCGCCTCTTCTATATCTTATTCTATTGATATAAACGCTCTTGATAGTGTTAGTAGGAATATTTTTAAAAAAGGCTTTTTTTTAGGATGGCAGATGAGAAAAAGAGAAAATATATGTGGGTCTTATGTAATCCCATCTGGGTGGTGGGTTTATATGGATTCATCAGATTTGAGTTCATATAAAATAGGCTATTATAAATTTATAGCTATGAGAAATGGGCTTACACCTCTTGATGGCATAGGCGATGTTGTGTTTGGAGTTTTTGATAGCCAAGAAGATGCTAACCATACAAAAGAACTACTTCAAAAAGATGGAGTAAAGGGTGTTATATGGGTAGATTATAAACCTGCCGAGGCTGTCATAAATCCGTGTGTAAATTTTGATTTAAACTATGGCAAAACACATCTTGATAAAACGCTTTATTTTATGAAAATGGCTTTGTCAGAAGCTAAGAGTATAGTAAATCCATCTGTAAATAAAAAAGCACTCATACATGATATAAGTACAGTAATTTTGGGCCTTGAAAAAGTAGGGGCTAAAACAGAAACCCAAGATATATATAAAAAAGAAAACTTAAACACTATAAAAGTACCGTACAATTATCAAAATCTCATAGAGAGGTCTAAGTTATGGGCAAAATGAAGTTTGTTTTAACGGTTTTAGCAGCTTGTAGCTTTATGGGAATTGCAAACGCCCAAAACGAGTATGCTCCAAAAATATCCTTTAAGGATATAGTTGAGTCTCAAGTGGGGGTTGTAAAGAAAGTAATGGATTTAAACAAAGAAGTAAGCGAGTTAAAAACTGCTTTGGCAAAACTACAAGAGCAACAAGAAAAAACCTATGCTGAACTATCAACCATAGAACAAGAACTAAAACAAAGAACCAAAGCGTCCAATTCCAAAACAAGCAAAAGCTCGGTTTCGGTACCTTCTTCTTATCAAAATCTTATAGAACAAGCAAAATCATGGGCAAAATAATATTTTTATTGATTGCTCTAATACTTTCTTGTACGGCAAATGCAAAAGACTTATACCAGCCTAAAATCACTTTTAAAGATATAATAGAATCTCAAATAGGTGTTATAAAAAAAGTGGTAGAACTAAACAAAAAAACTAAAGACCTTAGCAACAACTTTAAGGAAGAGAAAAAGAAGATGGAAAATCTAGAACAAAATGTTACAACATTACAAAAACAACAACAATTGTTTTCTAAAAAGCTCGAAAAATTAGAGCAAGAAGTAAAAGGTATAAAGCTTGAAAATTCTATAAAAGGTCTTGTAGTAGAAAACGCAGGTGCCAAAAAATCTGTAGGTTTTGGTAAACCTTATAAAAGTAAGATAGCTAAAGAAATTATTAAAAATGGGCCTGAAAATGTATACTTTTGTGTAAAATCCATGTCTTACATACATAAATATCCATCTATTAAATCTGTAGCTATAGGTGCCTCTTATAAAGGTGATACACTACAATGTCTTACCCCTTGTGGTCTTGAAGGACATAGATTTTATTGGCTTCACATATTAAATCTTAGGACTGGTTACAAAGGTTATAGCATATTGAACGACTCTATAAAAGAGGGCAAGTGTAAATGAAAAAGTTTTTTGCTTTTTTTACAATCTTATTTTATCTATATATTGCTTATCCTTATCATCTTATAGGAAACTATCAAGCTACTCCTAAAAACAACGTCGGTGCTCCTCCTGGGTTTATAATAAACAGTCAGAATGCTTTTTTGTTAAAACCAGTTACATTAAATGTAAAAGATACTCCAATACCACAAGTTTTATCTTACCTTTCAGGTATAACTCAAGTACCAATAGAACTAAAAGACAACGTAAGTTTTTATGGACAAGGCACTTTAAAAAGCATACTCGATACATTTTGTGCTTACAATAACTTGTATTATAAGGTTAAAAACGGGAAAATAATAGTAAGAAGGTACATAAGCGCTGTGTTCCAATTGAATGTGCCGATGACTACCACAAAAGCATACAATTACAGTATGACCTTTGGTCAAAGTGTCACCAACAGCTCCTCAGGTGGTGGTATACTAAGTGGTACATCTATAAATCCTATACAAAACACAG
>CAZDZN010000081.1:0-6241 GCA_964509905.1 uncultured Aquificaceae bacterium | reverse complement strand
TTTAAGCTTGCGTGTCTTAAAGCCATCGCCGATAAAAAACCCCATATAAGCATTATCACGTCGGGTGGGGCCCGGATGCAAGAAAGCGTTATATCTCTTATGCAGATGGCAAAAACCTCTATAGCGGTGAATCTGATACACAAAAACGGCACCCCTTTTATAGCGGTGCTTACAAATCCCACCACTGGTGGAGTATCTGCTTCTTTTGCGTTTTTGGGGGATGTCATCATAGCAGAGCCAAAAGCCATTATAGGATTTGCAGGGGCCCGTGTGATAGAACAAACGATAAAACAACAGCTTCCAGAGGGTTTTCAGTCTTCGGAGTTTTTACTAAAAAAAGGAATGGTGGACATGGTGGTGCATAGACATATGTTAAAGCAGACCTTGAAAAACCTTTTAAACCTCTTATTTTATAAGAATGCTTGATGTGCTCGAATACCTCAAAAAAGACCCAAACTTTGAAAGCCTTACCCATACTCTTATCTTTGGAGAAGATGTATATTTTATAGAGTATTTTGAAAATCTTTTAAGACAAAAATTTAGCACAAAAGTATATTGGGTAGATGAGATGGGGTATGGGGATTTTAAAAACATAGTCTATTCTAAAAATATATTCGCTCCAAAATCTGTAATCATACTAAAGCGTACCAAAGAGCTTTTGTCTTTATTAAAAGGCAAACAAGTAGATTTTATAAAAAACACAAAAAACATATTAATATTAGAAGAATACGAGGAGCTATCTGAAAAAGACATAAAAGCCTTTCAAAGTATATTTGAAAATCTAAATATTATAAGCTCAAAACAAAAAAAGGTAGATTATCTTAAAAACCTCATACAAAAAAAATTCAAAAAAGAAGGCATAGAACTTCCCCAAGATACCATAGAATACATAATAGACACAATAGGTGTAGAATCTTTAAACCTTAAAAACGAAACCGATAAACTTCTTATTTTGTCAAAATCCATACTTCTTACAAAGGATGTACTCTCAAAAACCCTCGCCAGAGAACCAAAAGATGAGGTGTTTTCTATGGTGGATGCAATGCTAAAAAACGATTACAAGAGAGCTCTAAACATATTGAACGATGCTATGAGGCTTGGTCAATCTCCTATCATGATACTGGGATTTTTGCAAAAGCAGTTTATGAATATATATTTGGCTTTTAATATAGAAAAAGATTTTGAAAGTATATGTAAGATACTCAATATAAACCACCCATTTCAAAAGAATATATTTAGAAAACAGCTTGGTATGATAAAAAAAGAAAAAGTGTTTTATATTTTGAAGCTCTTTCAAAAAGCAGATTTTGACATAAAATATTATTTTAAAGACCCACACGAGGTTTTGGAGAACATTATAATAGATATAGCATTGCAGGGTTCAAAAAATGGATAAAAACACCGATATATTCCATATGGAAAAGCTTGTTAGAGATATTAAGCTTGCTTTGAAAGAGCCCTTTGTGTATCACGATACAAGCTCAAAACTTCAAGAACTTTTGAATGTTATTGAAAATATGCCCCAAGAGGTTATATTAGATTACATGGGTGATTTAATGTTTATATCAAATGTGATAACGGAGTTAAACCAGATAGTAGATGGATTTGTGAATATCACCATAGATGGTCTAAAATCCAAAAGTTTTTCCTTGAGGGCATGATATGGGATTTGGCTCTTATGATCTTGTAACAAACGCTTTAAACATCTTCAAACAAGCTATAGACACCACTACCCAAAATATCACCAACGCCAGCAACTCAAACTATGCCAAAGAAGTGCCCATCATCCAAGATACATATCCATTGGGTATAAACCTTCAAGACATCCAAAGGATACAAAATCTTTACTTTTTTCAGCTTTTACAAAACAAAAGTGCAAGCTTAGATTATTATAATACGAGACTTCAATACAACAAGCAAGTACAAAATATATTCAACGTGGTGGGCCCAAACTCCTCTTCCACATCCTATGACGATGCGTTTTACAGTGCATTTTCCCAGCTTTTCACAGACACATCCAATATTGGTTATCAAAATCAAACCCTTACCACCGCCTCTTCTTTTGTGCAAAATTTAAACTCCGATGCTTCCACTATAAACAACTTGGCCTATCAAGTACCATCCCAAGCCAACCAATATCTAACTCAGATAAACAACATCGTACAAAACTTGGCAAATTTAAATCAGCAAATCACCACCTCTTATGCTCTCACTTATTCCAACGCTCACAACTACAAAGAGCTTTTAGACCAAAGAGATGCCTATATATCACAACTTTCAAAACTAATAACCGTAAATGTCCAAGAAGATTCCATAGGAAGAGTCCACATATCTTTGAGCGGGGGATATACGCTTGTAGATGGTACAAATTATTGGCAGTTGGCTCTGGGAAGCTCCGGAAACTCTCCCTATCAAACCATAGAATGGATGAATGCTAATAATCAAGCGATAGACATAACCAATGATGTTCAGGGTGGAGAGTTAAAAGCGATGATAGATTTTTCTTACGATGTAAACAACTACAAAGTAGAACAAGACAACGTGGCGGCAAACGCCATTATGAATACAAAAATCCCAGTACAAAGTGGGTCAAATTATTATTTAGTTCAAAATCTCACAAACACAGACTCTCCCATAGGAAACCAAGGGGAGTACTGGACTTTCCCTACGTCCCAGTACAACATATCCTCCACAGCTTCTACTTTATCCTCTTATGGGATAAACGGAAGTCTTACGTTTTATAGCGGCACAACACCAAGCTATACAATATCAAACTATGGGTCTTTAAATTTAGCTCAACTCTCTAACTCTATAAACGCCTCTGGACTTTACAGCTCTACCATATCACTAAACCCTTCCGGGGATTATCTTCTTCAAATAACCCCAAATTATAGCAATACCGCTGGGTCTTTGACGGGGGTTTACAACATAGTGGACTCTTCGTCAAACGTCGTATTTAACAACGGTTCCGGGCCTACCGGTGTGTTGTCTTTTGTAGATAATTCTTCTTCTGGGATCTATGCCCAGTTAAATTATACAGATATGTCTTTGGATCAGATAGTAAACGCCATAAACAACAGCCCAAGCTTGCAAGGAAGATATAGCGCAAACATTGTATCTTCTCCTTTTGTGGATATGCCAATAGGCCTTTCTTCTTCCACAGACACAATATCTCAAACAGGGGTTTTAACATTTAGAAACAACACCACAACTATGTTTAGTATCACTTATACAAATCAAAACCTTGTGCAAATTGCAGACAATCTCTCTCAAATACCATCTTCTACTATGTTTAGCGCAAGCATCGTAAAAGAACAAGACGGGCTTTATCATCTTAGAATCCATATAGAAGATCCCAACCAGTACAACATAGTGGACAGCGGCAATAGTTTTACCAGCATGTACTCGCTTCATATTGCCTCTTTAAATCAATCGAAATACGGTATCACAGATTCTAATACTTCTTACGCTTTTAGTAAAAATATTATAAGCAATACAATTTCCCTTTCTTCCTATGGGATGGGGCAAAATCAAACACTTACATTTTATGATGGGAATGTGGCCCTTTATTCTATTACAAATTACGGTCAATATTCGCTAAATTCTCTCACCACCTTGATAGATTCAAATCCAGCCCTTATAAATCTTTTTAGTGCAAGCGTGATAAACAATCCAGACGGCACTTATTCTTTGGAGATAAACTCTTCAAACCCATCAAGTTATAGTGTGGTGGATTCTTCGTCAAACTTCTTGCTGGGTGGGGGCAATGTTTATAAATCTGAGATGGTATTCCAAGGGATAGATGCATCCACTATATCTATAAATCCAAGCCTTGGGGCGATACTTCAAAATGTAGATCCGTCCTCTGCGTCTAATTTTTCTTTGTATGCCAACAGCTGGTGGACCTCTTCTAAAAATTTATATCAAACATTGATTGGATCTGTGGCTTCCACTGTGAATACGTTGCAAACTAGCTATAGCAGTATGAGTGCTTTGGTGAGCTCCATAAGCTCTCAGGTATCTCAAGTACAAGGGGTGTCTTTAGATCAGCAATACATAACCCTTCAAAACCTACAACAAGATTATCAAGCATCCGCCAGCATAGTAGGTGTTCTAAACAACCTCATGCAAACCACCCTCAACATGGTAAACGGAGGTTAATATGGCAGGGTCAGTGGCAGATTTAAGTCTTTATAACTTTTATAAATCTCAAGATAGTGTTGCGATGAACAATCTTCAAACCACCATAGAAGAAGCATCCACTGGATATAACCTATTGAATATCGGACAAAATCCTGGAGACACTCAGCAGGTGATAAATCTAAAAAAAGAGATGGTACTTTTATCCACTTATTCTCAAAACGCTTTTTCTGCCAGCAACGTACTTACCACTACCACCTCTGTGCTTGGGAACCTATACGATTACCTTCAATCTGTAAATACAGATGTGGTAGCCGCTGCAAACGATTCTACATACAATTCTACGCAACTTATGAACATGGGCCAAAGCATATATTCAGTTTTAAATCTTACTCTATCAAAAGCCAATGAAAAATTTGGAAACGATTATCTATTTGGAGGGTCTTCTTTGTCTATACAACCTTTTGGAGCCGATTTTTCTTATCAAGCGTCCACAGAGGATTACTATACCCAAATATCAAACTCTTACCAAGTGCCCACTTATCTAAATGGTCAAAATGTCTTTGGGCTAAACATCCAAACAACCGCCTCCACTTATAACTCTTATACCCAGTCTTTTTCAGCACCAGGTGAGCTTGTAATTCACTATGGAGCAAATGTCTATCAAATAAATTACAATAACACCCCTTATGAATGGGATTGGAATGCTGGGCTTTCTTCCACGAACTCGAGCCTTGGTGTATCTGGAACTATATCTTTGAGTGTTGCCACCGCTTCTTCCACAAATACATACAACATAAGCTATTCTTCCACGGATACTTTATCTACGCTTTTAAATAAAATATCTACCTCTACCGGCGGACAATACAAAGCTTCTATACTTCACAACATAGACAATACCTATGGCATAGAAATATCTCCCTCTACCAACAACTTATCCGCCACATACTCACTTACAGATAGCAATTCCTTATACACCTTAGACCAAGCCCCTTCAAACCTATTGGAATTATCAAACTATATAAACAATAATTTTAGCGGTACGCTTCAAACATTTATAAGGCAAAATTCAAACTCTACTTTTTCTTTGGAGATAGCTGGATCTAATGTAGCTAAACCCCTTAGCGTACTGGATTTAAACGGATATGTGTCTTCTTCTTTTAATCAAGAGAGTGTTTTCTCAATCCTAAAGCAATCAGCAGACAGACTAAGCCTCGGACTTCCCACAATAGACAAAGAGCTTGGTACTAACATAGCGATATCTTCGGCTTCTTTTGCCAGTCTTACGGCTCCAGTGGGAGCAAATGGCACATTACAGCTGGTTTTGAGCTCAAGCACGGTACCTATAGCCTATACTTCCAATATGAACCTCATAGATATAGCGAATCTTATAAATCAAACTTCTGGTGGCGCAGCTTATGCGGATTTTGCGAAAAACCAAAATGGCACTTACAGCTTGGAGATAAGCTCTATGCTATCTTCTCAGTCCATAATTGCCACAGATACAGTAAACGGAGCTTTTTATCAATTTAACACCTCCGCTATACCAAATGGAAGTTATATATTCAATGTCCAAAGAGCTATAGACCAGATATCTTATGCCAACGCTCAAGTGGGTAGTTATATTCAAAGCATACAAACCCAAAATAACGTTTTAACTGATACTACAACCGTAACGTCCAAAGAGTTAGCCAACTATCAAGATGCGGATATAGCATCTGTACTAACAGACTATTCTCAATATCAACTCGCTTATGAATCTCTTATGAACCTTATAGCCAATCAGAAAAACCTCACAATTTTAAAGTACATTTAATTTTTAACTTTTGCACAATACCTTTATTTAGAATTTATATTTTTATATTAAAATCTTTTATATGAAGAGAGCATTTATTATATTTACTCTATTTTTTATAATATTTGGCTTTTCATATGGAACTATCTTGGATGTAAGAAAAGGCTATTACAAAGACAAAATAAGATATGTATTTGACGTAAGAAATGTTCGTAGATTTTGGGCGAAAAATATGGGGGACATACTCATTATAAGAATATCAAAACTAAAAGTCTTTTATAGACTGCCCTTTAAACCATCAAAAGT
>CAZDZN010000080.1:4629-6475 GCA_964509905.1 uncultured Aquificaceae bacterium | reverse complement strand
TATTACCCTAAATTAGTATTGTTCTAATTTCAGTTTTAAAATTCTGACTCTGAAACCCATTAACGTCTTAAATGTCAATGCTAACTTATCTTAGCTATATCTCATGTTGTATTTGAATCGGAGAGGTAGGTTTCACTTAGTTTTTTGGCTTTTATTAAACTAAAGAAAAAAATTTATAATTTTGGTATAATATAATAAATATGAACTTTGTTGGTAAGACTGCGTTAATAACGGGCTCGAATAGGGGCATTGGAAAAGCTATAGCCACATCGCTGGCAAAAAACGGAGCAGATGTGATCATCACGGCTCCTATAGAAAAGGATGCCATAGATACCGCCAATGAAATAAAAGACCAGTTTAGTGTAAAAACTTACGCTTTTGAGTTAAATCTTCTGGATATTGATTCTATATCAAATATTATGAAGGCCGTAGAAGAAGCTACTCACGTGGATATACTGGTAAACAACGCTGGCATCACAAAAGATAATCTTTTTATACGCATGAAAAAAGAAGAATGGGAAGATGTGATAAAGGTAAACTTTAGTTCTATATACTATATTACCCAGCCTATTGTGAAAAATATGATTAAAAAACGTTGGGGCAGAGTTATAAATATAGCATCTGTGGTGGGTATCATGGGAAATGCAGGTCAGACCAACTACGCTGCCACAAAAGGGGCTCTCATAGCTTTTACAAAATCTTTGGCAAAGGAAGTGGGTTCTCGTAATATCACGGTAAACGCTGTGGCTCCCGGATTTATAGACACGCCAATGACCCAAAATTTATCAGAAGAAATTAAAGAAGGCTATAAAAAACAAATCCCTCTTGGAAGATTTGGTACTGTGGAGGATATAGCAAATGCAGTGCTATTTTTAGCTTCTGATGAAGCTTCTTATATAACAGGTGAAGTTTTAAATGTAAATGGCGGTATGCTTTAAATATTATTTTTTAAGGAGGTTTTATGGACAAAGAGCAAAAGATTAAGGAAATCATAGCGGATCAATTAGGTGTAGAGGTGGATAAATTATCCCCTGATGCCAAATTTGTAGAAGATTTAGGAGCAGATTCGTTGGATGTGGTAGAACTCATTATGAGTTTTGAAGAAGAGTTTAACATAGAGATTCCCGATGAAGACGCTGAGAAAATAAAAACCGTTGGCGATGTTTTAAACTACCTAAACGAAAAGTTGAAATGAGACGAGTAGTAATAACAGGAATAGGCGTCGTATCGCCTATCGGCAATAACGTTAAAGATTTTTGGGAAAATCTTATATCTGGCAAAAGCGGTATAGACACTATAAAATCTTTTGACCCAGATAAGTATGGTTTATCCGTTAAGATTGCCGGTGAGGTGAAAGGTTTTAACCCTGAGCTTTATTTTGATAAAAAAGATGCTCAAAAGTTATCAGATTTCATAAAATATGCCTATGCTGCTTCTCACGAAGCTATAAAAGATGCTTCTTTGGAAGAAGCTGATATAAATAAAGACAGAGCAGGTGTTATAATTGGCACAGGCATAGGGGGTCTAAAAGATATAGAAGAACAAAACGAAACAATAAACGAAAAAGGAGCGAGAAGAGTGTCTCCTTTCTTTATACCGTATGGCATATCAAATATGGCTGCCGGGGTCGTGGCTATAAGATACGGCTTTAGAGGACCCAACTATTGTGTGGTATCTGCTTGCGCCACTGGAAATCATTCTATAGGCGATGCTTTTAAGATAATCCAGAGGGGAGATGCGGATATTATGATAGCAGGTGGAACTGAAAGTGCCATCACACCTCTGGGTATAGCTGGGTTTGCTTCTATGAAAGCTCTTTCTACGAGAAATGATGAACCTCAAAAAG
>CAZDZN010000080.1:0-4619 GCA_964509905.1 uncultured Aquificaceae bacterium | reverse complement strand
TCAAGGCCTTTTGATAGTCAAAGAGACGGTTTTGTAATGGGAGAAGGAGCCGGCATATTGGTATTAGAAGAATACGAACACGCTAAAAAAAGAGGAGCTAAGATACATGCAGAATTAAAAGGGTACGCTGCTACAGACGACGCTTTTCATATTACAGCGCCCTGTTCCAATGGTGAAGGAGCTGCTATGTGTATGGATTTGGCATTAAAGGATGCTGGTTTAAACCCAGAAGATATAGATTATATAAATGCGCATGGAACTTCCACGCCTCTAAATGATAAAATAGAAACATTGGCTATCAAAAAAATTTTGAAAAACCATGCCTATAAGTTAAAAATCAGCTCAAATAAATCTATGATAGGACATCTTTTGGGAGCTGCATCCGCAATAGAAGCGGTGGCTTCTATAAAGACCGTAGAAACAGGTATTATACCACCCACAATTAACCTTGAAAATCCTGATCCGGAATGTGATTTGGACTATGTGCCAAATGTGGCTATAAAGAAAGATGTTAGACACGTTTTATCCAATTCTTTTGGGTTCGGCGGTACAAATTCATGCATTATACTTAGTAAGATATCCGAATAAATATAATTTTGATGGAAAGTTTTGAGCTTTTAGAAAGAAAAATTGGATATTTTTTTAAAAACGAGTCTCTTTTAAAAAAAGCCTTCACTCATATATCTTTTTCTAAAAGCGTTGAAAACTACGAAGTATTAGAATTTTTAGGGGACGCTCTCGTGAATTTCCTAACGGTGAATATCTTAGTGGAATCTTTTCCCAGCAAAAAAGAGGGGGAGCTCTCTCAGTTAAAATCTTTTTTGATAAGCGAAGAGTTTTTGTCAGGATTGGCAAAATCCTTAAACTTTGATAAGTATGTGCTTATGAGTAAAGGCGAAGAGATGAAAGGCTCCCACAAAAACCCATCTATCCTATGTGATGTTTTTGAAGCTTTTTGGGCAGCTATATATATAGATTCTAATTACGATTGCAAGTTCGTAAAAGAGCTCTTTGAACATCATTTTAAAAGCCAGATACTATCAATGATATCTTCAAACTCTTTAAGACAAGATTACAAAACTATGCTTCAAGAAATAACCCAAAAAAGATGGAAAGAAAGGCCTTTATATACTATTGTAAGCGTAGAGGGGCCGGAGCACAAAAAAACCTTCACTGTAGAATGTTCTTTTAAAGGTTTTAAAAGCATTGGAAAAGGAAGCAGCAAAAAAATAGCAGAGCAAGAAGCTGCAAAATATATGCTTGACATCTTAAAAGATAATGATAAAAAATAAACTTATAAACATATTAAAAGATATAGACATAGATACTTGGAATAAGATAGTAAAACAAGAACCCGAATGGATATATTTTGAACCATTAAACAATATATATTCAAAAGGGCAATTTTCTCTTATAATGCTAATGAGCACTTTAAATGCTTATCAACTAAAAGGAAAAGCCCAAGAAAAGTATTTTCCAATACTGTCTAAGATTATACAAGAAAAAAAACCAACAGATTACGAAAGCTTGAAGAATTTGTTTTCGGATTTTTATAAGAAAGAAAGAACTTATCAGGGAAAAATAAAAAGGGTAAACAAAGTCTTTGATAGTGATTTGGCAAAAAATTTATGGAGCCTAAAAGAATTAAATTATATAAAAGAAAATTTTAAAAGTATATGGCAAAACATAGCTAAAACCCTTGGTTCAAAACCAAATCAAAAAACCATTGCATTTGCTATGAAATGTCTTGGAGTATTTTTAATGATGAATGGTATAAATGATTTTGATTTCGAAGGGATTCCAATACCTATAGACTCACGAGTAAAAAAGTTTGTAAAAAGACTTGGGCTTGATATGGAGGATAAACAGATAATAGTTTTTTTTGATGATATTCTTAAAAGCCTAAAACATATAAACATGATACATTTGGACTCTTTAATATGGCAAATAGGGAATTTAAAAAAAGAGGAGATTGTACTATATTTTGAAAACATCGGTGAAGAAGACTTAGCCAGCAGATTGAATTTTATTTTAGATGTCTAAAAGCATGGAAACTTAAATATAAAAAGATTATAATGTTATAAAGGGCAAAATATTTTGGAAGGAAAAATGGATGCAAAAAAGTGTTATAGAAGATGGAACATCGCACAAGAAAAGGTAGTTGCAAAAAAATGTTATAGGAGGTGGAATGCCATGGAAGAAAAAATGGATGTAAAAAAGGCTATTGAGAACTTGGAAGAGGAGATAGCCAAGATCAAGAAAGAGCTCGGGCTGGACAAGGAAAGCAAAAGTATCGTAGAAATACCTGTAGAAAAAAGCAAAGAGGCTGTTTCTAAACTTATGAACTTAGCACAGACTCTTATTAAGGTTGCTTCTTCTGCTGCCACTGGAGCTATAGAAGGGGCTAAGAAGGCTTTGGAGGAAGGAGAGAAGAAAGAAGGAGAACAAGCACAATAAATGTCCCTGAGCTGTGGCATAGTAGGTCTTCCCAATGTTGGGAAATCAACTCTTTTTAATGCACTCATAAAGGCGGCTAAAGCCCAAGCCGCCAATTATCCATTTTGCACGATAGAGCCAAATGTAGGTACTGTAGAAGTACCAGATGAAAGGCTGTATGAGATAGCTACTTTGGAAAAATCCCAAAAGATAGTTCCCACATTTATTGAGTTTGTGGATATAGCAGGGCTTGTAAAAGGAGCCAGTAAGGGTGAAGGTCTTGGAAATCAATTTTTATCTCACATAAGAAATGTGGATGCAATAGCCCAGGTTTTAAGATGCTTTGAAGATGAAAACATCACACATGTGGAAGGCTCAGTAGATCCCGTAAGGGATGTTCAGATAATAGATTTAGAGCTTATAGCAAAAGATTTAGAATCTGTGCAGAAAGCCATTCAAAAGATAGAAAAAACCGCAAAAGGCGGTTCAAAAGAAGCAAAACAAGAGTTAGAATATCTAAAGAAATTAGAGAGTATTTTAGATTCTATGACCCCCATTAGAAGGGCGGATTTAGATAAAGAAGAAAAAGAATACGCATTAAAAAGGATGTTTTTGCTGAGTGCAAAGCCTGTTATGTTTATAGCAAATTTATCTGAAGAAGAAATCCAAAATCCATCTTCAAACAAGCATTATCAAAGCCTCTTAGATTATGCTAAAAAAGAAAATGCCCCTGTGATATCAATCTGCGCAAAATTAGAATCCGAGATGATAGATATGTCAAAAGAAGAGGTACAAGAGATGCTGAATCTTTATGGGCTCAAAGAAACAGGCCTTTCTTCGGTGATAAAAAATGGATATGCACTTCTTGGACTTATTACATTTTTTACCGCAGGACCAAAAGAATCCAGAGCTTGGACCATCGCAAAAAACACAAAAGCTCAAAAAGCTGCTGGAAAAATTCATTCTGATATAGAAAGGGGATTCATAGCTGCAGAGGTGATAAGCTACGAAGATTACATGAAGGTCAAATCCATGGCAAAAGCTAAGGAGCTTGGTCTTATAAGACTCGAAGGGAAAGATTATATCGTAAAAGATGGTGATATAATATATTTTAGATTCAACGTTTAAGAGGAGTATTATGGAGATAACTTTTGAAGATAAGGTGTATAATTTTGATGAAGGCATTGCTGGTTTTGAGCTTTTAAAAGCATTAAACAAAGATTTAAAAGGCATAGTAGGGTTATCATTAAACGGAATTGTATATGACCTTCAAACCCCCATATATCATGGAGGTACTCTCAAAATTATCACAAAAGCTGATAAAGAAAGTCTTGATATACTAAGGCACTCACTGGCTCACATCATGGCTCAAGCTTTAAAAGAAATATACGGATATGAAAATGTGCATCTTGGCATAGGGCCTACAACAGAAGATGGTTTTTTTTACGATGTACAGATAGAAGGATATCATTTAAAAGAAGAAGATTTGAAAATTATAGAAGATAAAATGAGGGAGATAATAAAAAGAAATCTTGAGATAAAAAGAAAAGAATTATTAAGGGAAGAGGCTCTGTCATTTTTTCAAAACAAAAATGAAGTGTATAAAATAGATATCATAAATTCATTGCCTGGTGAGGCTAAAATAAGCGTATATACTCAAGGAGATTTTACAGATCTCTGTAGAGGACCTCACATTGCAAATACTTCTTTAGCAGGGGCTTTTAAGCTAAGCTCTATAGCAGGGGCTTATTGGAGAGGGGATGTTTCAAAGCCTATGCTTCAAAGAATATACGGCATAGCTTTCTGGACAGAAAAAGAATTAGAGGAAAGACTAAGGCTTTACGAAGAAGCAAAAAAAAGAGATCATAGGAAAATAGGCAAAGACCTTGAGTTTTTCACCATAGACGAACAAGTGGGACCTGGGCTTATAATATGGCTTCCAAAAGGTGCTGTGTTTAGACAAGCTTTAGAAGATTATCTTAAAGAAAAACACAAAGCTCTAAGTTACCAGTTTGTATACACTCCTCATGTGGGTAGATCTACTCTTTGGGAAACCAGCGGTCATCTTAGCTATTACAAAGAAAACATGTTTCCGGAGATGAGGATAGAAGAAGAGTCTTATTATGTAAAGCCAATGAACTGCCCATTTCACATGGCTATATACAAATCCAAAATAAGAAGTC
>CAZDZN010000079.1:0-6488 GCA_964509905.1 uncultured Aquificaceae bacterium | reverse complement strand
CCCATAGACAGCGGAAAAATCTGTTTTGCTATCACCTCTCCTTGTATATGTATTTGGCTTGTAATATAAAAAGAAAAAATCACTATGAGTATAGATAGTAAGAGCGAGTTGGTGATGCTAAAATACATAGCTGATCTATCGATTTTTATCTTTTCTAAAAGCCTAAACAAAAAATAAGGGATTATGAGGGCTTTTACAAGAAAGTTTAGAGCCGATGAGAAGATGAGATCTGTATCTTTTAAGGCTATACCTATGGATAATATGCTAAGAGCCAAAAACACCGACTGGGCTTGGTATATTTTTACAGATAGACTAAGTCTGTTGCTTGAAAGCTGGGATATCGCTAAAAAAAGCACCATAGCTCCAAAAAACTCTACAAAAAACTTGGCCATACACACTCCTTTCTAAACATGGTATATAATAAGCGATATCAAAGACAGTATAAACCCAAGAGTGAGTATCTCTGGGGCTCTAAAAAACCTAAACTTCGCTATGGATATCTCTATAATGGCTATTGGTATTGCAAATAAAACTGCTTTTAACAAGAAAAGCCCTATACCGAGAATTACGGATAAGGTAAAGATATTTATACTAAAGAAAGAAAAAGGTAAAAATAGATTTGAGGCTAATGTTATATATACCATGAGTTTTATGTAAGAGGCTAATTCAAACAACGCCAAGTGCCTTCCGGAGGCTTCCAATATCATAGCCTCGTGCACCATCGTGAGTTCAAGATGAGTCTCCGGATTGTCAAAGGGGATTCTGGCGTTTTCCGCCAAAGCTACAAACAAAAGAGCTATAAGAGAGAATGCCGAAGATACTGGTAATATACCTTTGCTGTGAATTTTATCAAAAATCTCTCCTATGTTTGTACTGCCTGTTTGAAGGGCAAATGTAAATATTATGAGCATAATAGAGCTTTCGGCTAAAGCCCCAAGTGTTATCTCTCTGGAAGAACCCAAACCCCCGAAAGCGCTACCTTGGTCTAACCCATAAAGAGTTATGAAGAAAATCCCAAGCCCTAGGATGTATACGAGGGCTATTATATCCGCTGTAAATCCAAGGAGCGTGTATTTGTTTATCACGGGTAAAAACGATGCAGCTAAAAGCGCTGAAACAAGCACCATATAAGGGGAAATTCTCGATATAAAAGATGCATCTTTAGACAGCACCGCCTCTTTTTTGAATAGCTTATATAGATCTTTGTAAGGCTGAAATACCGATGCACCCTTATGACCTCTCAGTATGCACTTTGTCTTGTGAATTAGCGCTTTTATGAAAGGACTTACAATCACTATAACCGATAATTGTAAAAACCCAAAAACTAAGTTCTTCATATCAACCTCATGGATATCATAAGTAGACAAATAAGTGTAGCAATTATATAGAATATGTATATGTGAATAGCCCCGGGTTGGATGTAGTATCGGGTTTTTAAGATCATATTTAACACATTACCCCAAACTTTGTTGTAAATATATTCTACGCTATCCGTAATGACCAAGCTATATCTTTTCTTTGGAAAAAAGTATTTTAACTTGGACTCGATCTTTTCTACGCTTTCTTCTTGTCTATATACAAAAGAAAATATCCTTCTTATGGGCTGGGAAAACCCAGCAGCGCTGTATTGGGCTTTTTTAAATAACTTTTCATCGGTCTGGCCACAGGCCCATGTTTCATACATCCGTAGTTTAGGGTTTCCAAAAACCCTCGTAAATATATAAATGCTTACAAATATGATAATTCCAATTAATCCTATAACTACAGGGGATATCCTTCCAAAATGATAATCTGATGAGACCAAAACAAACCCATATTTATATAAGATATTGTGATATATAGACAAACCTGTTAAAAACCCAAAAACTTTATCTGATATGTAGACAACCATAGCTGGAAATACACCAAGGGCTATCACGAAAAAAGCCAATATACCAATAGATATCAAAATAAATATAGGCGCTTCTTCGCTTCTTTGGACATGAGAACTCCTTGGAAGCCCTAAAAATGCAAGCCCGTATATCTTTACAAAAGTTCCCAAAGCAAAAGCTCCCGTGATGGCTAATATAGACGCAAATATCGGCATACTAAAAGATATAAACCCATAACTTAACCTACTTCCAAAGAGTATTGCTTGATACATAAGCCATTCACTCACAAATCCGTTGAAAGGAGGAAGAGCTGTTATACCCATGATACCTATTAGCATAAAAATAGAGGTTTTTGGCATTTTCTTGATAAGTCCACCCAAATGTTCTATGTTTTTAGTGTGGGTGGTGTGTAGTATGTGCCCTGTCCCCATAAACAAAAGCTCTTTAAAGACCGCATGGTTTAATATATGATACAGCGTAGCCACAAAAGCCACACCCATGAGAATATATAAAGCGTTTGATTTAAATATCATAGACATTCCAAGTCCCATAAGTATAATGCCTATATTTTCCATAGAAGAGTATGCGAGCGCTTTTTTTATATCAGACTGCACATAAGCGTATAAAATGCCGTAGATAGAGGAAATTGCCCCTATCACCACCACTATATATCCAAAATAGATAGGATAGTTTGTAAGAAACTCAAAATAAAATCTAATTAGCATGTATATAGCGATTTTTATCATCACCCCTGACATCAAGGCTGAAACATTTGAAGGGGCTACCGGGTGAGCCTTTGGAAGCCATGTATGAAGACCAAATACACCCGCTTTTGTGCCAAACCCTATTAAAGCCAGTAAGAATATGATAAATTTTATGTTATTTGGAAGGCTTATATTTCTAAAAGCCTCAAAACTTATACTTGAAGAGTATAGATAAAGCATTGCAAAAGCACTTATTATAAAAGCACTTCCAAGATGAGTCATAAATATGTAGTTTATTCCAGCTTTTAGATTTTCCTCAAGCTTATACTCAAATATCACCAGCAGAAACGATATCAAAGACATTATCTCCCAAAATATAAGAAATGTAGGAATGTTGTAAGATAGTACCACAAACACCATAGAAAGTATAAAGCTGTTGTATAGAAAAGTTAACAACCCCTGATTTTTAAAGCTTTTAATATAAGAAATAGAATAAATTGCATTTATAGAAGACGAAAAAAGTATAAGCCCAACAAAAAACATGCTAAGCGGGTCTATCTTATAACTAAACGTAAAGAAGAGACTTTTAAAAACTTCCAAATGGGTATACCCCTCTATGAGCATACTAAAAGACAAAGCAAATCCTAATAAACTAACAATAACCTGAGAGAGCAAAGACAAGTATGGTCTAAAAGATAGTAAAAGCGGTAAAAATAATCCCGATACTACAACTTCACTTTCCATATTCAAAAAAATAAATATTTATTTACATTTTTAAAACCAGAAAACCTCATGTCAAATATTATAACTCGAAGTCTTTTTAATATTCTATGATATATCTAATATCAATCCTTGTCCATGTAGGCTTTTAACTCACCTAATAGATACAAAGACCCAAACACAAACACATCTTCTTTTAGAGATAAGATGTCTTTTGCATCTGATAGTGTACTTACTTTAAATCCGAGGGATGAGGCGTAGTTTATCATGTTTTCCAGAGATTCCGCTCTTTTGTAATGGATGGGGACAAATATAATCTCATTAAAATAATCTTTTAATATATCAAGCTCTTTTTGCCATTCTTTGTCTTTTAGGCTACCCATTATAAGTTTTATGTTTGGAAAGTACTCTTTTATGTCTTTTATAACCCGCACCATCGCATTCACATTATGAGCTCCGTCTATGAGAATGAGTGGGTTTTCTCTTAAAATCTCCATACGCCCTTCCCAGTAAGTATTACCTAAAGCTTTTTTTATAAGCTCTTGTTTTGGATTTTTATAAAAGCTCAAAAACCCCGTCAGAGCCAAAGCGCTGTTGTCTATTTGGTGTTTTCCCCAAAGTCCAAGTTTTAGGCTTTTAAAAGAAAAATCTTTAAAAATGTATTCTTCTAAGATGGTCTCGTGTTTATCTATGTAGCCTTTGTATTCAAAATCTTCCCCCGCTATCACAAGCTCACAATTTTGCTCGTGGGCTTTTTGCACACTCATAGGGTATAGGGGAAACCTGTTGTTGCCGATGACAAAAGTTTTTGTACCGTTTGCGATTTCTATTTTTTCACCCGCTATGAGGTCTACGGTGTTTCCAAGCCATTTCATATGGTCTTTTCCAATGTTTGTGAGGATGGCAAGCTTTGGGTTTGAAGCTCTCGTGGCATCCCAGCGTCCACCCATCCCTACTTCCCATATCACTATGTTTGCGTTTTTATCCTTAAAATACAAAAGCCCAATAAGGGTAATAGCTTCAAAGTACGTGAGCTCAAATCTTTCAAACACAGGTTTTAACTCTTTTACATAGTATGAAAGCTCTTCTTCTTTTATGTGTACATTTCTTACCCTAAGGCGTTCAGTCTCGGATACCAAGTGAGGAGATACAAACCATCCTATGTTTTCTCCATGCTCTAAAAACAAATAATTTAGAAACGCACAGGTAGACCCCTTGCCGTTTGTCCCACCCACTATGATGGATTCATAAGAGTTTTGGGGATTTCCCACAAAATCAACTGCTTTTAAAATTCTATCCAGCGTGGGGTTTATCTTATAATCTTTTCCTTGGTATAGTTCCCAAAGAGTCATGTTGTCTCCTTGTTTAGCTCATCAAGGTTTAGATTTTTAACCCATAGTGTAGCCTCGTCTTTTGAAGAGATGAGTCCTTCGTATTGAAGTTCTAAAAGTTTGTTTTTTATAATGCCTATGGTTTTGCCAGGGGATAGGTTTAAAATCTTCATTATCTCGTTGCCGTTTAAAAGTGAGGTTTGTCTTTCTTTTGGTATTTGGCTTTTAAAATCCAAAATACTTTTTATGGTGATTTCTAAAGCCCTCATTATAGGCTCATCGTCGTTTGAGCCAAGAGCGTCGGCAATGGTGAGCATCATAAGGGGATATATATCTTCTTGAGCCTCACGGAGTAGTTTTGCATAAGCTTTAGGGGTAATCTCATTAAGCGTTTCCCTTAGATAAAAAATCCTAAGATGCATAAGCACCATCTTTTGTAAAAATTTTGATAGCTCTTCTCCAAACCCAAGTCTGTTTGAGACGTTTTTTATAAGCTCAGCTCCTACTTTTTCATGCTGATGAAAACTTATATTACCACTCTCATCTATTTTTAGCGTATGGGGTTTTCCTATGTCGTGGAAAAGAGCCGATAGCTTTATCCCCTCTTTTATCCCAAACTCTCCTAAGAATGTGTAGCGTGGAAGGCTTTGTCTTATCTGATTTAAAATCTCTTTGTCAAATCCAAAAGTATTTTCGCTTTCTAAAATCTCGTTGGCATACTCATAGACTTTTAAAGTGTGTTTTTCCAAAGGGTATATGTGGTGTTTTCCTTGGTCTTTTACCTCTTGAATGGGGATTAGCTCTGGGATGATGTCGTAAATTAATTTTGTTTCAAATAGTTTTTCCATGGCAAGGTTTGAATGTCTTAGTTTTAGGATTTTAAAAAACTCAACATCTATTCGCTCTTTGACCACATCTTTTAAAAGATGATGATTTTCTAAAAAACTATAAAACTCATGAGGGAGCTCCAAATCCATATCGTAAGCTATCCTTATGCCTCTTAAAAGCCTTATGGGGTCTTTTTTGAGATTTTCATAGGAAATGGGTCTTAAAATCCCGTTTTCCAAATCTTTTATTCCCCCCGTGGGGTCAAAGAGGATGGTTTGTTTAGCGCCCACCGACAACACGTCGTCTAAGTTTATGGCTATGGCGTTGCAGGTAAAATCCCTATCTTTTAAATCCTCCTCCAAAATCTTTTCCCAATCCTCAGTAGAAGGCCTTTTTAAACCAAAAAATGTCTTCAACACACCTGGGCCTAAAATGGCTATGTCAAACCTATATCTAAAATCCCCTTCGTTAAAAATAGCGGTGGATATCTTACCCCGTTTAATCCAAGGCTCTTTCTTGTCAAACTCAAAATGCTCTCCTTTGATACCATAGACTTTGTAAAGCTCTTCTAAAAATCTCTTAGATAGATCTTTTGGGTCTTGGGTGGTGAGTATATCTATATCCACATGTTTACCCACGGCTTTTCCAAGAAGTCTATCTCTTACCCATCCCCCCACTAAAAACGCATAGTGATCTCTATCTAAGGCTCTTGCCAAAAGATCTAAATGAGTTAGATAAAAGTTTAACCCATGAGCGGTATGTTTTTTGCCGATAAGCTCTATATCCATAAATTTTAATATTATATAATTTTTACTTAAATTTTTTATTGGGAATATCTTATACTAATATCAGTTCCAAATTTCACTTATTACAATGCCAATAGGGCATAATATATGAAGGGATATAACGAAAAGTGCTTAAAAATTGGTATGACTTATTCAGAAATATTAAGCCGGAATCACGGTATTAATTTCTCACCCTGTACAAGTTCACATAGACTATGAACACTTACCTTTGTTAAAATTTCTACATAT
>CAZDZN010000078.1:0-6635 GCA_964509905.1 uncultured Aquificaceae bacterium | reverse complement strand
AAGAGATGCAAGCCTTGCCATCATAAGAAAAATAGGTGTGGATACCGGAGGTTCAAACATTCAGTTTGCAGTGGATCCTCACTCGGACGAACTTTATGTGATTGAGATGAATCCAAGAGTTTCAAGAAGCTCAGCGTTAGCCTCGAAAGCCACAGGTTTTCCCATAGCAAAAGTAGCAGCGCTTTTGGCAGTAGGATACACTCTTGACGAGATAAAAAACGACATCACCAAGACCACGCCCATTAGTTTTGAACCAAGCATAGATTATGTGGTAGTGAAAGTGCCTCGTTTTGATTTTGTAAAATTCAAAGAATCAAGCAAGGTATTAGGTACCACGATGAAGTCCGTGGGTGAGGTGATGGCTATAGGAAGAACCTTTAAAGAGTCTTTTATGAAGGCCGTAAGGAGTTTGGAAACAGAAAATCCTTATCTTTTTCTTAAAAGCTACGAAACCTTATCTTATGATGAACTTTTATCAAATATCAGAATCCCCACCCCAGAACGCTTTTTTTACATAAAAGAGGCTTTCATAAGAGGTATATCTTTGGAGAAAGTCCAGGAAGTAAGCCATATAGATAAATGGTTTTTGCACCAGATAAAAGAGTTGGTGGATGCTTTCAAAGATAGTGGGATTGAAGATGTGTTTGAATTAAAAGTATTGGGCTTTTCAAACAAAGAAATCGCTAAAAAATTTAATAAATTAGAAAAAGAGATAGAAGACATTTTAGATAATACACCTACTTTTAAAGCTGTGGATACTTGCGCTGGTGAGTTCCAGGCTTATACCCCCTATTATTACTCTTCTTGGGAATATCCTTATTATAAAATAGGGCAAGAAGGTTTGATTTTTGATAACGATTAAGTTTATACTTGACAGATAAAAAATTATGTTATAATAAAAAACTATCTTTTTTTGGAGGTAAAATTTATGAGTATTCGAAAGCGCATGAGTGGTGCTGGTGTTTTTGAGCAAGTTAGTTGCTCCACACTTTCTTCAAACCTTGTATCAAGGGAGGTATTGAAATGGCAAAAACCCTCGGACTCCATATTATAGCGGACTTATATGGAGTAAGCCCTAATCTCATTGACAGGGAAGAAGACATCAGACATCTTCTTGAAAATTCCGTCAAAGCTGGAGAACTCACAAAAATCTCCTCTCATTTTTACCAGTTTCACCCTCATGGTGCTACCGGCGTAATACTGCTGGCAGAATCTCATATTTCTATACATACCTGGCCAGAGCACAAAACCGCAACCGTTGATGTATTTACTTGCGGAGATCCCTCAAAAGCCTATCGAGCGATGGATTATATCATATCCACTTTAGAACCCACACATGTGGATAAAAAGCTATTTGACAGGGGTTTTATAGAGAATTCAAAGGAAGAAAATGTGTTTAGGCCATGGGATGCTCATTGGATAATGTCGAAAGCTGGCTGTTGCTAAAATCTACAAAAGGGCTTGGCAACAAATTACTTTTTAAAGCTTTTAGACATTTTGGCAGTGCAAGAGCCATCTTTGATGCTGATAAAACCTATTTGGAGTCCGTCCTGGGCTCCAAAGCTATAAATATAGTTTTGAAAAACTTTGACGCAGAAAAACTAAAAAAATCAATAGATTTTGTAAAATCCTTGAATCTACATGCAATCACCTACGAAGATGAATACTATCCTCAAAGTTTACTCGCTTTACCAGACCCTCCGCCCGTTTTGTTTTTGAAAGGAAATAAAAACTTATTAAATGAAAAATCTATAGGCATAGTAGGTTCTCGGAAAGCGGTACCGAGCGCTCTTAATATGACAAAATCTCTGGTAAACAATTTAGATAATGTTATTGTATCAGGAGGAGCAGACGGTATCGATTCAAAAGCTCACAAAAGCACTATTGAAAAAGGCATGCCCACAATATCTGTGCTTGGGTTTGGTTTTTTGCATACAAAAAACAAACTTTTCGATGAGATTTTAGAAAAAAACGGACTTCTTTTAACGGAGTTTTTGCCATTTGAAAAGCCGTCAAAATTTACATTTCCTGTTAGAAACCGTATCATATCAGCTCTTGGAGATGATATTATCATCATGCAAGCCTCGTCAAAAAGTGGTGCTCTCATAAGTGCCTATTGGGGATATAAATTAAAAAAACGCGTTTTTGCATACATTGGAAATCCGGTGGAAGAGTTCGAAGGATGCACAAGCCTAATAAGAGAAGGCATTGCAAAACTTTTTATAAACTTAAACCAAATACTAAATGATTTAAACATAAGCTCTTTAAAAGAAGAAGATTTAAATCCTATTTTAAAATATCTTAATAAACCATCCACTTTTGAAGAGATATTGCTAAAAACCAACTGCGATGAAGAGAGACTTACCTTAGAGCTTACAATGCTTGAGATAGAGGGATTTATAAGAAAAGAAGGGGCTTACTTTGTAAAAAATGCATAGGTTTTATGCTTTTAAAAAGGATAAGATAAGACTCTCCGATGAAGAGCAAAAACACTTTAAAGTATTGAGAATAGAAGAGGACGAACTGATAGAGCTTGTAATAGAAAACAAGGTTTTTTTAGCAAAAGCCAAAAAAGACGATTTTGAAATAATAAAAGAGATTACAAAAGATCCAGAGATTAAGGTTTTTTTATATACATGTGTGCCAATAAAACTTCAAACTATTGAGCTTATAATAGATTTTGCAGTACAGGGAGGGGCTTACAAGATAATTCCCGTTATATGTAAAAGAGGCTTTCAGGACAAAACCAAAATCCTTCAAAAATATGAGCGATTAAACAAAATCCTAAAAGAAGCGGTAAAACAAAGTAGGCCTTCTTATTTACCTGTTTTGGAGGAAGTAAGTTATCTAAAAAATATAAATCCTGTAGGACATAAAATCTTTTTTGATAGTTATGAAAAGCCAAAAAACGACATAACATGTTCAAAAGAATACAGCGTAGTCATAGGACCAGAAGGCGGATTTTCAAAGGAAGAAGTAGAATTTTTAAAAAATACGGGTTTTAGTCCTCAGGGGCTTGGGGATAATATTTTAAGGCAAGAGTTAGCAGTGTTTGCAGGGCTCACGGCAATAAAAATTTGTTCTATGGTAAAATGATATATGGAGGTGAAATTTATGGATTTAACGATGATAGTTGGAGGAAAAGCAGGAGCTGGTATAAAAGAGGCTGGGAAACTTATATGCTCGGCTTTAACAGAGCTCGGGTATTATGTGTTTATGTATGTAGATTATCCGTCACTTATAAGAGGAGGACATAACTTTGTAAGTATAAGAATAGCCGATTTTCCCATAAACAGCGTTCACAAAAAAGCAGACATCATTATAGCCACAGATAAGCGTTCGGTAAAAGAGCATCTTGAAGATGCAAAAGATGATACACTTTGGATTATAAACGAAGTTACAGACAAAAACATGATAAAAAAGGCCAAAGAGATAATAGTGATGCCTTTCAAAGAAGTAGCACCGAGCTTTTTTAAAAGCACCTCCATATTCGGTGGAGTTTTAAAGTTTTTAAATATAAATTACGAAATAGGGCTTCCTTTTGTAAAAAAATTGAAAGATGCGGATAAAAACGAAGCTATTTACAAAGATGCATATGAGGCAGCACCTGTCAAGTTTGATATAAAACAAAATGGCGATAAAAAAGGAGAGTTGGTCTCCGGAAATGATGCAGTGGCAAATGGTGCTGTGGATGGTGGGCTTGACGTATACTTTGCCTATCCCATGACGCCCTCTTCGCCCGTGCTTCATGTGTTAGCAGCCAAAAAAGATGAGTTTGGTATAAAAGTAATTCATCCGGAAAATGAGATAGCGGTTATAAACATGGCTATCGGAGTGGCTTATACGGGCAAGCGCTCAATGGTAGGTACTTCTGGGGGCGGTTTTGCACTCATGACTGAGGCTATAAGTTTAGCAGGTATGAGCGAAACTCCGGTGGTGATATACGAAGCCCAAAGACAAGGCCCAAGCACTGGAGTCCCCACTTACACCGAGCAAGCGGATTTACTTTTTGCTATTTTTGCGGGACACGGAGATTTCTCGAAAATCGTAATGGGGTGTTCTGACGCAGAAGACTCGTATCTTCTTATAAAAGAGGCCCTAAACCTGGCTTGGGAATACCAAGTGCCCGTGATACTACTAAGCGATAAAAACGCCGCAGAAAACTACTATATATCTTCTTGCAACGATATATGCAGTCGTATGAAAGATATAAGATCACCAAAAATCTATCAAGGAGATCCAAAGCTTTACAAGCGCTACCAAAATGAAGAAGACGGCATATCTCCTCTTTTATTCCCAGGCACCAAAGATGCTGTGGTAAAAGCCACTTCTTACGAACACGATGAAAGAGGTATCACCATAGAAGAGGCTCATTTGGTAAAGTTTATGCAAGACAAAAGACTAAGAAAGCACAAGAAAATCCAACAAGATATCCTGAAAACCAAAAAAACCTATGAAGTATTTGGCAATCCAAATTCTGATACATGCATAATCTCATGGAGCTCTAACAAGCATGTAATAAAGGAAGTTTCAAATGTGCTGGGTTTAAAGTTTGTGCATGTAGTGTTCTTAGAGCCGTTCCCAGAAGAAGATATAAAAAAAGAAATTGAAGGTAAAAAGCTTATAAATATAGAGTGCTCAGCTTTTAATAAGTTTGAAAAACTCCTCAGAATGTATGGTATAAAACCAGATATCTCCATAAACAAATACGATGGAAGACCATTCTTTGAAGATGAGCTTTTAGAAACCCTTAAATCTCATGTTTAGTGGATAATACAAAACTTTTTGCCCTGTACGAATTTGGAGAGTCGTTTTTAGCAAACGGGCTTGGGCTCGTTTTGTTTCCTATACTTCTTTATGAGTTTGGCATAAACATATACACTTACGCTCTTATCATAGGATTTTCAAATTCCTTAGCACTTTTACTCAATGTTTATATCTTAAAAACCCCATCTTTTGTAATAAAAAGGCTTTTTATTTTCTCTTTGGCTACATTTTTTGCAGGTTTTGGGCTTTTAATATCATCAAAATATATGTTTGCAATATTTTTTGGAATCTTTAGCATTATCCACATGCAAGGGCTCTTGTTTTATCAGATATCTATACTTGAAACAGAAGACTTAAAACTCTCTTCTTCTTTTAGTAGTATTCTTGGATATCTCGGGTATTTTTTGGCTATTTTGCTGATGTTTTTTGTCAAAAGCCATAAGATTTTAATTTTAATAGGTATCTTTCTATACATATTTTGCGCTTTTATATTTTATAAATTTTCAAATAAAAGTATTTTTTTAAAAGCCCAAAACTTAAAACTCTTAAAAGATAAAGTATTCTTAAAATACGCTATTAGTTTGATAAGTTTAAGCGTAGCTCCTCAGTTTTTTAACAACTCTATGACTATGTACCTTAAGACCTATCTAAACATGCCCAATAAAAACATATATATTCTCATGTTTATAGGGCTTTTGTGCGCTATCGCCTCTTCTTACATTCTTTCTAAAATCTGGAAAAAAGAGGATTTTGGATTTTACATTACCGCCTTTTTTTGGATTCTGGTTTATATAATCGGCTGTTTGGTATTTTTTATACATATAAAATACCCTTTTTTATATGGCACAATACTGGCCCTTTTGGGCGGATTTGCCACTGGTTTTTTCTGGACATTTTTTAAAGCCATAACCGCTTTAAAGTTTATGGATCAAGATATCGCTCTTAGGATTAGTTTTATCTATGGGCTTTCTTCAGCTTTAGGTCCTATGCTATTTTTCTTGTTTTCTTTTATAAGTCCGTTGGCCTCTTTCTTAAGCATATTGATAGTGCTATTGTTGGCTTTAATAGGATATAAAATGGATACTCGATGAAATTATCTCTTAAAAGAATTGTCTATACCAAGTTTCGAGCGGTATTTTGCTACGGTACGACGGGATATCTCTATGCCATAATGTTTTAATATCTCTTGTATATCTTTGTCTGTATAAGTGTTTTTCTCATTTTGGATGAGCCTTTTGATGATACTCATTATCTCTTCTTGACTCTTGTTGGATACACTTTTTCTAGCAAAAAATGTCTTTAGTTTGAATACCCCTTTTGGGGTTTTTGCATATTTTGAGTTCACAAGTCTTGAAATCGTTGAAATAGAGACTCCAAATTCATAAGCTACATCTTTTAGCATAAGACTTCTAAGAGGAGTATTTTTCAAAAAATAATCTTTTTGTCTTTCTACTATCATCTTCGTTATAGCCTTTAAAAATTTTTTTCTCAAGCTTATCGCCTCTACATATCTTTTGGCTCGCTGTTTTAAATATTTTTCTAATTCCTTATCTTGAACCTCGCAATGCCCCATATTTAACTCTACATAATCATCGTAGATATTGTATATTATCTCCCCTTGATCTATCTCTATCACTATATCCACTTTTGAAGGAAGTATGTGAGCTTTTTCTACGTTTATAGGTGTTTTTTTTAGCTTCGAGAAAAACTCAAAAACTTCTTTTGGGATAGCCTTTTTTGATTCCAAATCGTGTAGATATTTTACATACTCCTTTTTGTCTTTGTGATAAAACCTTATCTGGAGCTCCATATACTCAAAAGGATTTAAAGCCCCATGTCCTATGGGCTCTATCTCCATCACAAAAGCA
>CAZDZN010000077.1:795-6955 GCA_964509905.1 uncultured Aquificaceae bacterium | reverse complement strand
TGTGCTATTATAGAAAAATTTCTTACATTCTCCATCAAATACTCTCTAAATACCCTCTTAGTTCTTCTATAGATTTGAAGGTAAATATCTTAAAAGTAAAGTATTTTAGCTTATCGTAATCGTTTATGTGGTTTATCTTATCTTCTATATCTGATATGTCATCTTGGTGGAAGTAGTTTTTCACCATATTTAGAATCATTTCTATTACACCTTCTATCTTGCCTTCTTTTTTGGCATATTCCATTGTATCTTCAATTAGGTTTTTCATATCTATAATATTTTAGCATTAAGCTGTTTAAAGTCAACCATATTGGTTTTGTTAAGCAGATACTATATACTATCTTCTACTATCCTTACTCTACTTGCCAGCTCTTTGGCACTTTTACGGGCTGTCTCTATATCATCTGCTAAAGCCAATGCCACGCCCATCCTTCTTTTGGCTCTTGTAATAGGTTTTCCAAATATCCTTAACTTTGTGTTTGGGATAGATAGAGCTTCTTCAAGGTCATCGTAAGCTGGTATGATGCCGTCGGTTTTTGCGTGAAAACAATAAGATGCCCCTGCTCCCAAAAGTTCAACATGTACAGGAAGTCCCAATATAGCCCTTAGATGTATTTCAAACTCTGACATGTTTTGAGATATAAGGGTTACCATTCCAGTGTCATGAGGTCTCGGAGAAATTTCATTAAATATTACATCGTCCTTTCTTACGAAAAGCTCACAGCCAAATATTCCATAACCTCCTAAACCCTGTACCACCTTTCTTGCTATGTTTTGAGCTTTTAATAAAATACTATCCTCCATAGGATGAGGCTGCCAGCTATCATAATAATCCCCTTCCACCTGAATATGGCCTATGGGCTGACAAAACAATATCCCTTGATTTTTGGTACTGATGGTAAGCATCGTAATCTCATAATCAAAATCTATAAACTCCTCTACTATGAGCTCTTTTGCATCACCTCTGGCTTTTTCTTTGGCCTTTTTAAAAGCTTGTTCTATCTCACCCTCTTTGTAAACCACGGATTGACCTTTACCAGATGAGCTCATTACAGGTTTTACCACAGCGGGACATCCAATCTCTTTTATAGCAAGTCTTAATTCATCAAGCGTATTTACAAATTTATATCTGGAGGTGGGGAGACCAAGCTCTTTGGTGGCAAACTCTCTTATGGCAATACGGTTCATAGTGTATTTTACAGCTTTTGCACAAGGAATTACATTAAAGCCTTCGTTTTCTAATTCCACTAAAGCATCCGTATTTATAGCTTCAATCTCTGGTACTATGTAATGCGGTTTTTCTCTATAGGCTATATCTTTTATAAGCTCTTTGTTTTTCATATCTATTACATAATATCTTTGAGCCACCTGCTGAGCTGGGGCATTTTGATAAAAATCAACAGCTATTAGTTCAATCCCGAGCCTTAGAGCCTCTATGGCGAACTCTTTTCCAAGCTCTCCAGAGCCAAGCAAAAGTATTTTTGTGGCATTGTTAGAAAGGGGCGTCCCTATCATAAACAATATTTTAGCACTTTTTCTTTGCCAAAGTTTACAGCTTTTATTATATCTTCTAAAGACTCTTCTATATAAAAATTCACCGAAGAGAGCACTTTTTCTATGATAATAGGTATATCCAAAAACCCTATTTTGTCTTCTAAAAACAAATTCACCGCTTGGTCATCTGCTCCTAAAAGCACTGATACATAAGGATTTCCCATAGAGCCCACCCATTCGCACAGTTCTATAGACCTAAATATATCTTTATTGGGCTTTTCGAAAGAAAGGTTTAAAGAAAAAAGATCAAGCTTTTTAAAAGGGTATTCTACCACATCAGGATAAAATATCGCATTTTGGATGGGAAGCCTCATGTCTGGTAAAGACATATTGGCGATAATAGGGCCGTGTCTAAGCTCCACCAATGCGTGTACGATACTTTGAGGATGAATTAGTATTTTGATACGCTCTAACGGTATATCAAAAAGAACATGAGCTTCTATGAGTTCAAAACCCTTGTTCATAAGGGTAGCTGAGTCTATGGTGATTTTTGGGCCCATCTTCCAGTTGGGGTGCTTTAGCGCTTGATCTTTTTTCACATGCTTCAGATCTTCTAAAGTGTATCCTCTAAATGGCCCGCCAGAAGCAGTGATGTATAAATACTCTACATCTTCATATTTTTTCAAAAGCTCAAAAGAAGAGTTGTGTTCAGAATCCACCGGAATTACTCTATCTATATTCTCTCTTATAAGATTTGGCATGCAAAGGATAGATTCTTTGTTTGAAGCAAGGAGGATTTTGCCAGATTTTAGTATGTAGTATGTGGGTTTTATACCAGAAGTCCCAGATATTGCATTTAAAATCCTATCCGATTCTTCTATGATGGCATTAAGACCCTCCTCTTCATTTAAATAGATGCTGTATCTTGAAATCTCTTCAAGCCATTCTTTTGATGGGTTTTCTATACTAAATACATACTTTGGTTTGGAGCTTCTCGCTTGATTAAGAAGATCAAAAGATGCTCTATAAGCCCCAAGGCCTATCAGTTCTATTTTATCTTGATGGGTAGACACCATGTCCAAAGCGCTTTTGCCGATGGTTCCGGTAGAACCCAAAATCCCAAGTTTTATCATAATAATTTAACTATTATAAAAAAACTACTTATCATTTGTATTAAATTTAAACCCATACTGTAAACATGAAGTATCAAAAAACTGTGGTAATCCGTATGTTTTAATACTTGAGCTTCTGGAAGTATAAATATGAGAAAAACCATAAAAATTATTATATTTAAAAACAAGAGCGAGAAAAGTCTTTTAAATGTATTTTTTTCTTTTAAAAATAAAATAATACCTGAAAATACAAATATAAAAAGCCCAATGCCAAAGTATATAGGAAAGATTTTCGATACCACTTCACCAGCTAAAAATGTAGACAGCGTGTCAAAAAGCGTAGGTGCCACATCAAAACTAAAAAACAAACTTACCCCAAACCATGTGCTTACCATAAAAAGCGCTACATTATTCATAAAAGCTCTGCTATGTCCTTATATAAAATATCTATGCTGTTAAGATTTATAGGCTTTTCAATAAGATAGATGTTATGTCTTAGATCTAAAACATTAAGAGACTCTTTGTTAGAGTTTTTTACAAACACCTTAACTCCGTTAAAACCAAGTTCTCTTTCCAAAGAAGGTATATTCTTTATATAAGAGATATTGCACTTTATGCCCCGTGAATTAAAAAGAATCCATAGGTATATAAGCTCTCTTAGTTTTTCTTGGCCTATCAGAAAAAGATATAGCATCAAAACTCAAGCCCTTTTTGGTATATTTTCCAGCGTGGCGGTGTAAGTGTGGTGGAGCATCCCAAAGAAGATGTGTCATATATCTTAAAAGCTACGGGGTTATCTTTATCATGCACAAACACAAATATAGTAGATGCTGGCATAAGTTTTATGGTATTTTTCCAGTTTTTAATCTCTTGGGCTATACTATTTAGTCTATCTTTTACATCTGTATAAGAGAACTCTTCTTTTGTCTTTTGTTTTAGGTCTTCTAAGATCCAAATATCTCCCGAGACTTTTTCTATAATATTTAAAAAATCTTCATCTTTTAAAAGCCCATAAAACCTCAATTTCAATGAACCTCCGCTGGAACATCTTCTTTGCTCACAGTGGGGTCTTCTACTTTCCCCGTGAGCATATCTATTAGCTCACATGCAGATATAATGCCTTGTTTTTTTAACTTGTATCCGTTTGCCCCACTTATAAATATGCCTTCTTCTACATTTCCAAGACAAGCAGCTCCAAGCCTATCTGCTATGCAAAATCCCACCTTTTTAGCCTCTTCCCCATGTTTACAAGGAGCTACGCAATCTGATACACAACCTTTCCATCCGTTATGTCCGCTTAGTAGCTTTTCTACAAAAGGTGTTTTTATCACCCGTAGTGGATAACCTACAGGAGACTTTAAAAGTATAATATCTGATTCTTCAGCATTGAGGAGAAGCTCTTTGTAAACCAAAGGAGCATCACTCTCTTTGGTTACGGCAAAGCGAGTTGCCATCTGCACACCAGCAGCACCTCTTTGAATGTAATATTTTATATCGTTGTAATCCCAACCCCCGCCAGCCACCACAAGAGGTATGTTGCCCCATTCTTGAGCCTCTTTGCAAACTTCATCAAAAAGACTATTCAACTGAAATTCAGGTTTAAAACAGTCTTCATATTTAAACCCTTGATGGCCTCCAGACATGGGGCCTTCTAAGACAATGGCATCTGGCAATCTATTGTAACGTTTTTTCCAAGTTTTAGCTATAAGGTTTAAAGCTCTAGCAGAGGATACTATAGGAACTAACGCCGTATCATAGCCCTCTGTGTACTCTGGCAACTTTAAAGGAAGGCCTGCTCCAGATATGATTAAGTCTGCTCCAAACTTAGCTGCATCGTTTGCTACTCTTCCATAATCATTTATAGCAGAAAGTATATTTACACCTATTGCACCTTTTCCAGCAGCTATCTCTTTTGCTTTTTGGATTATGAGTCTCAGAGCCTCGGTGCTATGAGCATTTTCTGTACCTATAGGCCTTCCAAATTTATCTGTTTTCACCAAATTTAAGAACCTATAACCTGTACCCACAGATGATACTACACCTATAGCGTTGCAAGCTGCCACAGAACCAGCAAGCTTTTCCCAAGAAATACCTACACCCATACCCCCTTGTATAATAGGTATCTCCACCTCTATGTGCCTTATTCTAAGTGGTGGTAACTTCATAAAAACCTCTCAAATGTTGATAATAAATAAAATATAAATTTATTTTCCAAAATGGCAAACATCAATGCCTGAAGTGCCTCATATGTGTAAATATCATAAACATGCCATGCTCATCGGTAGCCTCTATTACCTCTCTGTCCCTTATAGAACCCCCTGGTTGTATAGAACCAGCAATCCCTTCGGCGTTAGCTATGTCTATGCTATCTCTAAAAGGGAAAAATGCATCCGAAGCTATCACAGACCCTTTCAACTCATGTCCGAAGTTTTTGGCTTTTCTTATAGCCTCTCTTAAACTATCCACTCTAGAGACCTGCCCAGCTCCTATGCCTATGGTTTGTTGGTTTTTGGCTATCACTATAGCGTTTGATTTTGTCCATTTGCATACTTTCCAAGCAAATATTGCATCTTTTAGTTCTTGTTCTGTAGGTCTTCTCAAAGATACTATTTCTATGGATTCATAAAGTTTATCGTCTGTATCTTGATACAAAAAGCCTCCAGATATAGACTTTACATCTTTTTTTTGATTTAAGAAGCTATATTTTACAGCCCTTAAATTTTTCTTTTTAGCTATTGTATCTAAAGCCTTGTTTGTAAAATCGGGGGCTATCACTATTTCGTAAAAATGCCCTGTCAAAGCCTCTGCTAATTCTTCATCCAATACGCTGTTAAAAGCCACAATACCACCAAAAGCCGCTTCAGGATCTGTGCTTAGGGCTTTTTGATAAGCTTTTAACGGTTCTTGATCTAAACTTATACCACTTGGGTTATTGTGTTTTACAATAGCACAGCAGGGCTCTGAAAACTCGGATATTAGTTTTATTATAGAGTCAGCATCAAGGTAATTATTATAAGACATCTTTTTGCCCTGAAAAACTGAGGCTCTTACTATACCTTCTTGCTCTAAAGGATTTTCATAAAGGATAGCCTCTTGATGAGGGTTTTCTCCGTACCGCAGCTCATCTTTTAGTATCATGGGTATAGTATGATGATTAAACTCTTTTTCTTTAAAGCCAAAAACAGAAGAAAGATAATTTGCTATGATAGAATCATAGTAAGACGTAAGCCAAAAAGCCTTTAGAGCTAAATATCTTCTATCTTTCTGAGAGATGGCGTTCATGCGTAGTTTTTCTATAAACCAAGAATAATCCTCTGGATCCGTGATTACGCTAACCCTTTTATGGTTTTTAGCCGCAGCTCTTATAAGAGCGGGTCCTCCTATGTCTATAAACTCAATAAGAGCATCTATATCTTTCAGCTCTTTGGATTTTTTTTCGAAAGGGTATAAATTTACCACCACTATACCTATAGGCTGTATATCGTTTTGATTTATTTCTTTTAAATCCTCTTCTACGTCTTCTCTAAATAAAATACCCCCATGTATAGCGGGAT
>CAZDZN010000077.1:0-785 GCA_964509905.1 uncultured Aquificaceae bacterium | reverse complement strand
GCCCACCCAATATCTCTTTAAAACCAGTGACCTCATATACCTCTATAGCTTCTATATTATGCTCTTTTAAATAGTTGTAAGTCCCGCCGCTTGATAATATCTCATATCCTTGGATAATTAGCTCATTGGCAAGCTCTAAAATACCAGTTTTGTCATAAACAGATATCAGCGCTCTCATTTAATCCTCTAAAGTGGATATATCCCCTACATCTAAACCGAGTTCTTTGGCTTTTAATACACGCCTCATTATCTTACCACTTCTGGTTTTAGGAAGTTTATCCACAAACTCTATCTCTTCTGGATAAGCTATGGCTCCAAGCACATGCTTCACATGTTCTTGTATGCTTTTCTTTAGTTCTTCAGAAGAGCCATAACCTTGCTTTAGTATCACAAAAGCCTTGATACATTCTCCTTTTATTTGATCTGGCTTTCCTATAACAGCCGCCTCTGCTACTGCTTCATGATCTACTATGGCACTTTCAACTTCCATAGATCCTATACGATGCCCTGCCACTGATAGCACATCGTCTGCTCTTCCCACCACCATTATATAACCTTCCTCGTCTATAGAACCTAAGTCGTCTGCATTATAGACATTACCCGGTATTTCTGTCCAATATTTTTTGTAGCGTTCTGGTTGACCCCAAACATCTCTCATCATAGAAGGCCATGGATTTTTAATAACGATATATCCCACCGTATTTGGTGGCACGGGATTACCTTTCTTATCTACAATCTCCACCTGCACCCCTGGAAGTGGCTTACCAGCTTTCCCGGGTTTCATA
>CAZDZN010000076.1:0-7266 GCA_964509905.1 uncultured Aquificaceae bacterium | reverse complement strand
GCGATACATTATCCACAATAGCTCAAAGAATTTATGGTACTCAAGTATACTGGCCATCCATATATGACCTAAATAGAAAAGCCATAGGAAGAGATCCATGGATACTAAGAGTAGGTATGAGGTTAAGATACTTAGTGCATCTAAGCCCTGCAGAAAGAGCTAAAGCAAGACGCGAATTTAACTATTGGACATTGAAGTACAAAGATAGAAAGCGCAACCCTCTATGTATATTACACGGAAAACCAGTGGAGGTTAAATCTCATCACGCTGCAAAACCTGCTAAAAAAGCTGCAGCTAAAACAGCCAAAAAAGCTCACGAAAAAGCAAAAGCTACTAAGAAGAAGTAATTTGAACTTAGCCCCGCTTGGCGGGGCTAATATTATCGTGAATTATACTAAGTTGTATGTTTTTATGAGATATTTTATCTTTGTGTTTATTATATAATTAAGAAGTTTTTAAGTTCTGGCTATAGATTTTTCTTTTACAGGTTTTCTGGCAAATCTTCCCACAAATATAGATATTTCATATAGAGCTATCAAAGGTATAGCCATGAGAATCTGAGTGGATACATCTGGAGCTATCAAAGCACCTATGAAAAATGCTACTACTATAAAATATTTTCTAAAAGATTTTAACTGCTTTTGAGATACAATGCCAGCTCGTTGAAGCATGAAAAGGAATATAGGCATCTCAAAAGCCAAGCCAAATCCAAGAAGCATCTTTAGTAGAAAGTTTATATAAAGCTCTGCTGATAGCATCGGTTTTGCCTGAAGCTGAGTAAAGCCTATGCCTATTAAAAACTTCAGCGCCATTGGCAATACCAAGAAATACGCAAATGTCGCACCTGCTATAAAAAGTATAAAGGAGAAAAACGCCAAAGGAAAGATAAGTTTCTTTTCTTCCGGATAAAGAGCCGGCTCTACGAAGCGCCATATTTGATATAAAATTACTGGTATTGATAGCATAATACCCACTATTACAGATATCTCCATCATAATGAAAAGGGGCTCTGTGGGAGAAAGTGTGATGAGCTTCATCCCAGGATAATATATATCTATAGGATATTTTAAAATCTCAAAAATATACTTAGCGTAGAAAAAGCTTACAGCAGAAAATATAAGCACTGCAGCAATAGATTTAATTATTCTCTGGCGTAGTTCCTGAAGATGCTCCATCAGAGGAGCTTTCGATAAATCTTTCTCCATCAGTGTTTTCCTCAAACTTTTGTTCTTTTTCAAGCTCTAAAACTTTTTTGTTTACGTTTTCTATGTAAGCTTGCATTTTTATCTCATCTATAAACTCTCTGGCTTTTCTGGTATACTCACCAAGTTTAGTAGCCACATCCATCATCTTCTCGGGTCCAAGTACCAAATAAGCGATTATAAGTATTATAATTATCTGTCCTAAGTCCATAGCACCTTCTCTATAGGATATCCCAAAAACATCCAAAGAACAGCTCCTACAGATCAAAAAGGTCCAAAGGGTATATAAAACTGCATATTTTTATTTTTTATCAAAGTTGGTATGCTTATCAAAAGCCCGATAATAGAACCAAAAAACATTGCTCCCAATACCATGTAAAATCCACCGTATGCTCCTATCATCATAAGAAGTTTTATATCACCTATTCCAAGTCCTTCCATCTTTCTAACCTTTAAATATATATAATATATGCTAAATGGCAAAAATCCACCTAATATAACGCCTATTATGGATTCTTTTAAATTTACAAACCCATAACCTGATGCTGAAAACAAAAGTCCCAAAGCAACTCCTGAGTAGCTAAAACTATCTAAAAGTATGAACCAATCTAAATCTATAAAAGATTGCACTATGAGGATAGATCCAAAAGTGAGGACTTCGATGGTTTTCATAAGGCTTGGTATGTCTATAGAATTATATAAATTATCTTGGCTTTTAATATAAAAAAAGTAAACGCATAGTGCAAAGTAAAACCCCGTGAGAGCTTCTACTATGGGATATCTTTTAGATATAGGACTTTTACAACTGCTGCATTTACCTTTTAAAAAAATGTAAGATAAAATAGGTATGTTTTCATGGGGCTTTATTTTATGTCCGCAGTTTGGACAAGAAGAGTTCGGGTATATCACAGACATATTTCTCGGTAATCTGTATATAAGCACGTTAAAAAGGCTTCCAAATATAACACCCAGGATAAAGGAAGACATAAGGACAAAAAAGCTCATATCTTAAAAGCTCTTAATTTCACCAGTATATCTAACATGGCTTTTGAATAATAAACATTTGATATAAAAGATGCCATAGTACCTATTGTAAGTGTGGTGGCAAAACCTTTTACCGGACCGCTACTAAACTGAAATAAAATGAGAGCGGCCACCAAAAGCGTGGCGTGAGTATCGTAAACAGCGCTCAATACCCTTTTATATCCATACTCTATTGCTTTTCTTAAAGTATTTCCTCTATTGATCTCTTCTTTTATACGTTCAAATATAAGCACATTCGAATCTACGGCTATACCCATATTTAGTATTATACCGGCTATACCAGGAAGCGTGAGCGTAGCTCCCAAAAGCACCAAACCAGCCCAAAGGAGGAGTCCATTCATGATAATGGCCATAGTGGCTGTGATACCAGAGGTTTTATATCTGAAAATTATAAGAGCCATTACAAACAAAAACGATGCTAAACCCGCATATATACTTTTTTTGATGGCGGCTTTGCCAAGAGTTGGTCCTACCACGGAATCTTGAAGAATGTGAAGGGTGGTGGGTAGCGCTCCTGCTCTTAGTATGGCTGCTAAATCTCTTACTTGGTCTGGGGTAAAATTACCAGTGATTTGTCCTTGATCTGAGATCCTGGATCTAATTACAGGGGCTGACATTACGCGGTTATCCAATACTATACCAAGTCTTTTGCCTATATGATTTTGAGTATAATTTCCAAAAATCTCAGCTCCTTTTGAATTTAGTTCAAAACTCACCGCAGGGTTATTAAAACTATCTGTGCTCTCATAAGCCGTCTTTAAATCCGCACCGGTGATGATGGGTTTTTTCTTTACTATGTACCAATCATGTTCATCTTTTGAAGGGAGAATCTTCTCATCTGGTTTTAGTTTAGATTCCAAGGCACTTTTATCTGGAGATTCATCTATCACTTCCATGAGCTCTAACTGAGCTGTTTTACCCAATACTTTCTTAGCCCGATCTAAATCCATAACGCCGGGAAGTTCCACCATCACTTTTGAACTGCCCAGTCTTGTGATAACAGGCTGTACAACCCCAAGCTGATCCACCCTTCTTCTTAAAACTTCCACCGTTTGAGTTATGACATTTTCTCTTATCTGGGCTAAATATAAAGGGCTAAACGTAACATACATCTTGAGAGGGGAATTGGCTTTTATGTCTATGCGGTTTGCGTAATTTTTCTTAAGAAGGTTGTATATCTTTTCATAATCACCTTTACTAAATAAATCTATCTCTATTCCACTTGGATTTTGGGTTATGGATAAAATGTTTATATGGTTTTTTATAAGAAGTTTTGATATATCAGATGCGGTATTTTGATACTCTTCTTTTATCACCTTGTCTATATCCGGGGCTAAAACCATACTTATACCACCTTTTAAATCAAGTCCTAAGTTTACGGGTTTGAATACTATTACCAATACAGAACCTAATATTATTAAAAGCCCAATAATCAGATTTACAAATACATTTTTTGGCATAACCTAACCTTTGCAGTTTAAATCTATGACACCAAACTGCTCTCCTCTTTTTCTATAGATTATCTTTATTTTTGAGTCCGCTATATCAAAAAACGGTAGAAATACCATGTTGTTATCTTTTAATTCCATAAGCGCATCTTCTATGCTCATGGGTTTTTCTACCATGATTTGTTCTTCCACTACGATTGGCTTGGATTCTTCTTCTTCGTAAGGTGTTTCATAAATCTCTGTTTTTTGGCTTTTACGACGATACTCAAGCCTTCTTTCTTTTAGTTTTAAAAGCTGGCGTTCCACTTCATCTATAATTTTATCTATAGCAGTGTACAAATCTTTATCCTCTTCCCAAGCATGTACCGTGCCCCCTCCATTGCTTTTTAAATATATATCAATATCTACTCTAAATATAGACGTCTTGTTAACATTGTCATCCGTGTGCTTGGCTCTTGAACTCGATATGGTTATCACAACTTCCGTTTGATCTTCGCCGGTTTCTCTCAAAAGTCTTTTAAACTTTGAGAGTTTACTCTCTACAAAAGCTCTGATGTGATCTGAGATTTCTACCTGTTTTCCAATGAACTCTAACTGCATATTTATCCTCCTTTAAAATTAATAGTAATAGTACCGCTTTCCACAGGGCCATTTATTGGTTCAAACCTAAATCGCCTTACATAGCTTAACACTTCTCTGTCTACATAAGCTATGCCACTTCTTCTTATTATGATAACTTTAGTTACATAGCCAGAAGGTGATACAAAAATCCTTAAAACTACGGGGGCTGGAAACTCCCCTGCTCTTATAGTTGGTGCTGGTGGAGCATATATGAGTTTTCTTGAACCTTCATGAAGATAAGATCCTCTTGAGCTTATGGTGGCACTTATATTGCCTATTTGCTTTATCGCTCCTTCAATGTCTGTTTGGGCTTGTCTCCTTTGAGCTTCTATCTCTTTGGCAAGAGACGATAGTACGCTTACATTTTTTGGTGGTTTTTTTGGTGGTTTGTGCACCACAGGAATTTTTATATCTCCTTTTTTGAAGACCTGTCTTTGTCTTAAAGCGCTGGTCTCCAATGGCTTGTGCTCTCCTATTGATGGTTTGTAGCCTTTCAAAGGGCTCAATGGTTTTGAATAAGAACTCTTTGTATGAAATCTTTGAAGTTTTATAGGTTTTGGGGGGATGGGGACTTCTTTTGGAGGGTTTATAAGCTCTACATTTACTGGAGGGTTTTGATACTGGCTTAAAAGCGGTCTCATAGTAAAAAGCATCGCTAATCCTGAGAATAAGAATACGTTTATTAGCAAAGACACTAAGAAAAATGGTAACTCTTGCGCTTCTTGTTTCACATCCATAATAATATATTATCATATTTTCTTTTGTAAAATAGTTGTATAATATTTGTATGATGGTAAGAGAAGAAGCAGTGGCTGGGTTATTTTATCCAGAGGATAAGGACATCCTTTTAAAAGCCATAAACTTGGTATGCGAAGGAGAAAGTGTTCAAGATACAGATGCTAAAGGTATAATCGTGCCTCATGCAGGTTACATATACTCTGGGCATACTGCTTGCAGTGTATATAAGAAGATAAAACCTAAGAAAAATGTTATCATGATGGGGCCAAACCATACCGGACAAGGCCCTGTGATATCTATAGATAGCTCGGATTATTGGAAAACTCCTTTGGGAGAGGTGCCCATAAACAAAGACCTAAGAGACAAGATAGCTTCTTACGGCGTAGATATAGAACCAAAAGCTCATTTGAAAGAGCACGCTTTGGAAGTCCAAATTCCTTTCTTACAGGTTTATTTTAAAACCTTTAGGATAGTCCCTATTGTATTGGGCTTTTTGGATTATCAGAAGATAGTGGAATTTGGAAAGTTCTTGTCTCAGTTTGTAGATGAAGATACGCTTATACTGGTAAGCTCAGACATGTCTCACTATATCTCTCAAGAAGAAGCAAGGAAGAAAGACTCTTTTTTGTTTGATGCCATATCAAATTTAAACTCAAAAGAGCTCTATGCAAGAGCCATCCAACACAATATCACTATGTGTGGCTTTATCCCAGCTGCAGTAGCTATAGAAGTCTTAAAAGATAAGGTAAAAAAAGCTTACGCTGTGGAATATACAAGCTCTGGTATGGTAACAAAAGATTTTAATCAAGTGGTAGCTTATCTTGGCGTTATATTTGAATGAAAATTGTGATGATTGGCTTATCAGGATCTGGTAAGTCTTACATAAGCTCTATTTTAGAGCGCTGTGGTTATCATTGGCTTAGAACGGACGCTATAAGGAAGGAGCTCTTTGGAAGTATTTATGATGAATCTGTCACTCAAAAAGTTTATCAAGAGCTTATAAAAAGAGCTTCAAAATATGAAAATGCTGTTTTAGATGGGGCATTCTTAAAAGCTTGGCAAAGAAAAATAGTTTTAGAAGCTTTTAAAGACTATATTTTTATACATGTAAAAACAAGTGATGAAGTTGCTAAAAAGCGCATACGAGAACGAATAGATATCTCAGATGCTGATTTAAATGTATTTTATCTTCAGAAAAGTACTTTTGAGCCCCCCGATGAAATTCAAAAAGATAGGATAATAGAGATAGACAATACAAACGCCTCGAAAGAATCTATTTTAAATCTTTTAAAAGCAAAAAACCTTTGCTGAGTTTTGTATCTTTATAACCAAGCTTTTTTAAGGGCTCTAAATTTTCATTTTGTCCAACTACCAAAAAAACATATCTATTTGATAATCTTTCCATAGTGTCTACTATATCGGCAGGTTTTCCAAGCGCTCTTTCTATTGTAGATTCAAATTTGAGACTTGGTTTGTTTGCATCTTTACACATCACTTGATAATTGAGCCCGAGTTTTGTTTTTAGGTATTCCAAAAAAGCACATTTTTTAGCCACCACTTCTACAAAATATACTTTTCGATCCCTGTCCAATATAGAAAATACTACCCCCAAAAATCCAGCTCCAGCTCCCACGTCGGCAATCTCTTTTAGGTCAAAATCTTTTATTTTATCAAATACTTCCTCAGCATCTTTTATATGTCTTTGTAAGATTTTCGTTTCATCGGCTCTTGATATAAGTTTGTGTACTTTATTCCATCTTAAAAGTTCAGATATGTATACCTCATAAGCCTCTTCTTTTGTCATTTCAAAAACATCCCTTTTTATAAGTTATGCTGTTGCCACTTACTTTAGTAAATGATGATTGTAAAGAATGATATCTCTCGGAGCTCATTTATCTCTATCTCCATATAAGCCAAAAATTTTTTATTCATCTTTTCTAAAGTTTATATATTTTATCCAAAAACCGCTTTTTTTTGGCTTTAGAATTTCTTCAAAACACCCCATAAAAATATTATACTACGCAAAGCCTATAATCTGGTATACTTTTAAGATGGGAAAAATTATCCTTCCAGGTGGTGCTGGACTTGTAGGTCAAAATCTCGTAATATTTCTAAAAGAAGCTGGATTTAAAGACATTGTTGTTTTAGACAAGCATAAGAAAAACTTGGATATATTAAAGTCTCTTCATCCCGATATAGAAGCTATTTATCAG
>CAZDZN010000075.1:3965-7639 GCA_964509905.1 uncultured Aquificaceae bacterium | reverse complement strand
CAAAAGCCAAGAATGCTTTTATTCTTAGCTTAGTAATGTCAATATGTCTTTTAACGATAAGCATAGCATTATTCCTATATCTTTGGTATATAATAAGAAATGAGTTAGATCTTCTTTTAAAAGCCTCAAAAAGCTTAGAAGATGGATATCTTAAAGTAGATATAGATGTAGATTTCAAAGATGAGATAGCCAATGTTATTAAAACAATGCTGAATGGTTTAAACATGATAGGAGAAGTTTTAGAAGCTATCAAACAAAATGCTGAAAACATGGCAAAATTAGATTTCACAAATAATGTTGAAGGAAATGCTGCAGGAGACTTGGCTTTCATAAAAGATGGCATAAACAAAGCCTTAGACTCACTGAGAGGGCTTTTACATAACTTAGCAGATACGGCCATAAAACTTGGTTCAAGCATAGAAGAGCTCTCCGCTACCACGGACTCTATAGCTCAGGAAAATAAAAATCTAAACGATCAGATAAGCTCCATAGCAAATTCTGTGGAAGAAGTATCAGCCACTACCAGCTCTATCGCTTCAAATATGGTAAGTACAAAAAATATTGTAAGTAAGCTATTCGATATCATCAAAGATGGGTCTAGTAAATTAGAACAAACTGTAAAATCAGCGAAAAATATGGAGAATATGAGTAAAGAGATAAATACAATAGTAGAAAATATCATATACATAACAGAGCAAACAAATCTATTAGCGCTCAATGCTGCTATCGAAGCAGCCAGAGCTGGCGAAGCAGGAAGAGGATTTGCCGTAGTGGCGGATGAAGTAAAAAAACTTGCAGAAAAAACTGGGGCTTTCGCTAAAAACATATCGGACATGATTCAGGCTATAGTGAGTGGAATAGAAAATACTGTAGGTGCTATAAATGATGTTTACAGATATTACAAGGACATAGAGCAAAACGCCAACGCTGTAAAAGAAGCCTCAGAGTCTGTAAGTACCGCCACAGAAGAACAAAGTGCCACCGTGGCTTCGTTGGCTCAAAATATGATTAGTATAAAAGAGTTTTCTAATAAACTATCTAATGCCATAGAGGAGCTCTCTGCTACATTCAATCAGCTTGCTAAAGTAGCCGAGGACTTGAAAATAGAGATGTCTAAATTTAAATTTTAAAGAATGACAGATTTAGTGTCCATAAGAATGAGAGCATCTTTTAAAGGCTTTCATGTATCCGGAGCAGAACGTATATGCAAAAAAGAAGAGTTAAACTCTGTAATTTATGAGCTTTTACAAAGACCGAAAGCTTATGATTTTATAAGCCTAAAAACAGAAAGCATAGAAAGTGTAGAGTTTGTAAAAATTCCATCTATAAGGAGTTTTGATTTTAAAGATGTTGATACTGCAAAGGAGTTTGCTAAAAAGCTTTTGGCCCAAAGCGGTATAAAACAAAAGATTTTAGAAGATGTTTTTTATAGTTTGTCTACAGGAGCAGCTTTTGGTAAAAACATGAGGGGAGCTATGCTAATAAATATAGATTCTGGAGAAAGATTGGAAGAGGATAAACAAAAAGGTATAAGGACTATAAAAGTAGATTGGGAGGATAGAAATAAAGCCAAAGATATTTTATCTTCAAAAGGGTATAAAATCACAGAAAGAACACTTGATGCACTTGCCCTTGTGGCAAAAAATATCAATTGTGGTGTGTTAGCAGAGGTTTGTTGGAGCGACGATAGATATTATACTACCGGCTATGTGGTAATAAATAGGATATATCATAGGATAAATCCGTTGAAAGAGCTTGGAGATCCATTTGGGGGTAGAGCGTATTTTATAAAAAGTGAAAACCTAAAAGACATCGTAGATTGTCTTAGGAACAAAGCTTTTCTTGTAAATGTTAAAGTTTAGAAAAATTTGTGGACATCCAATCTATAGTGGGATTATAAATGCTTGAATGCTAAGTTATTTGTAAACAATGTATTTAACTTATGCTTCATCTCAATAAAATGGCAAAAAATAAGCTCTTTAAATACTCTTAAATTGATATATGCGGATGAAAAGATTTTGTTTAGTGGTTTTTAATCGGCATAGGACTTTTGATAGTAAGGTTTGGTATATCTTTTGTGCTTATACTGGCCGGGTTTAGAATAACCGAGCTTCCCTTTGTAAGCCTTTTTCTTAGCTTTCCTTTCACACTTTTGATAGCTTCTATAAAAATTTTATCAGATGCAAAGTACATAAACGATGAACAAAAAGTAGGTATTCTAGTGGGGGCACTGTTTAGCTCACTTTTTTATCCAATAGTGTTTAAGTTTTTATCAAAATTTTATACAAAAGAAAGTGAAAATGCTTAGTGGATTTTTAATAGATTACTTGATGGGATTTGTATATTTCGTAGTACTAAGATTTAGAACAAAATTTGCATTAAAAAGAAAATATCTATATTATATAGGCTGGATTTTATCGTTGCTCGTATTCTCATTTGTTTTTCTGCTTTTAAACAAAAAATTATCTTTTAATCTAATAGCGTTTTTAAGCGGAATTTTAATAGCTCAAATCTCGGTGGTGAGTTTTTATTTTTACAAAGAAAAGAAAATTAGTTAGCTCACACCGTAAAATCTACACACAGCACGAAGTGAGGCATTGTTTTAGTTTTGTACGATACCGTTATACACTGCCTACCATCAATCTGTGATATGTAAGGATCCGAAAAATATATATCTTTTTCATTATACCTTATATGGATAAAATAATCTTTTAAAGATAAATCATCGCCTTTTTTAGCGGGTTTGAATATGCGTTTTACGTGGTTTCTTTTTGCAAAAGTATCATAAACCATCTTGCCTTCCCAATCTAAGAGATATATAGCTCTTATAAAATCGTAATGCTCCACAAAATGTTTTAGGATTTGCACATCTTTTACGTGAAGAGAGATCCTTTCTATCATATGTCTATATAAAGACAATTTTTTTAAATGCTTTTTAATGCTGTCTAATTTCAACTTACTAAATTTTAAAAGATAATCTTTAAAATCTTTTTCTGTATTTTCAATGTCAACACTTTTATAGCATTGTGGTTTTGATAATAAATATCCTTGGAACATGTCTACATCTAAATCTAAACAGCTCATAAGCTCTTGTTCTGTTTCTACGCCTTCTGCAAGTGTGATTCCGCCTAAATTGTGCACAAGGTTTGTTAAAGACTTTACTATGTATTGTTTGTTTTTATCGAGTTCTATGTCTCTTATAAGGCTCATATCGAGCTTTACTATATCTGGTTTTATAATAGATAATCTGCTGTAATTTGAGTAGCCTGAGCCAAAATCATCTAAAGCTATCAGAAATCCGTAATGTTGGAACAAGTATACTGCATATTTTAAAAGCTTAAAACTTATTTTCGACTCTATAAACTCTATACACACATTTTTTGGGTTTACACCATCTAAACTAAATATGAATTTTTCTAAGCTGTTTTTTGATTTTATAGCACTCATATCAAAATTTATAAAGAGTAGCTTATCGTGTTGTCCAAGCATATTATAATACTTTAATGCAGAATATCTACAATGTTCTTCCAAAACCTCTTGTTTATCTATATCTTTTGCTAATTTAAAAAGCTCTCCAGGATAGACTATTTGATCATTTTTAAAGCCTCTACAAAGAGCTTCAAAACCCACTATATCTTGAGTTTTTACAGAGAAGATAGGTTGAAGGTAAGAGC
>CAZDZN010000075.1:0-3931 GCA_964509905.1 uncultured Aquificaceae bacterium | reverse complement strand
ATACCCCCATTCCCTCAAACCCCTCCATCTTTTTAAAATACGAAACCAGCTTCTAAACCAAGCCTTATTTGAGTGTTTTTGGTAGGCGTAGAGGATGTGGGAGATGTGTAATAATAAGCATCTGCTACATTGGTTATATGCACATAAGATATCTCAGGTCTTATAAAAAATTGTTTGTACTTATACTCTGGGGTAAATGTGAGTGTATAAGCATGAGCTCCAAGGCCAAATCCCATTATGTCTGTACCAGAGGTTCCCTCTTGGTCGTATTCGGCTCTTGCGTTCAAAGACCATGCATCGTTTATATTGTAAGTGGCATAGCCTGCTATACCAAAAGCGTGGTTTGAGATAGTTTCCCCATCTGTGCTTGTGGGCACATGCACGTACATAGAATCAAAGGCAAACGTAAACTTAGATATGGTGTAAGAACCAGTAAGCTCATACTCTTGTTTGTTGGCTGGATTTGATGTGGGGTTTGGTTTGGTGTTTTTATCTGGATATATGAAGTTAAAACTTATAGAGGAGTTTTGATTTGGGGCTAAACCAAGAGAGCCCTCTACCGCCAATTTTTTCTCAGAGTAAAAGCCGTCGTTTAACTCTAAAGACCCGGTAAATATACCTTTTGTGTAGGTAAACCTGATTCCCCTACTTACCACCGGTTGCATACTCCATAGCACGCTTCTTTGAATATCTATGTTTTGATAGGTAAAAGCTCCTTCGTATCCTATCATGGTGGGAAGTTTGCCAACTTTTATAGATACACTTGAATTTGGGTCAAACTCCAAATAAGCCACCGGAAGTGCTGAAAAAAGGTCTGTATTATAACCACTTTGGGTGGTTTTGGCGGTGGTCTCCCCTACTGTGGGAAAAGCATAAGCACCTGCTATTATAGTGAATCTAAAAACACCATCTGGTTTTGATATGTTTATAAGAGCGTTTGATATGTCGTATCTGTTTTTCTTATCTCCATTTGTAGAAGACCCAGAAGAAGCCGGTGGGACATTGTTTGAATAGAGGTAATATCCGCTTACAGCCCCGTCTATGTTTAATTTACCAAAAGTCCCTTCGTCCAGTTGAAAGGCATAAGCGCCCCCGGCAAGGGGGAAGGATAGGATGGCCAAGGCCATGAAGAATTTTTTACAAGTTTTAAAGATTTTCATATTATAAACCTCCTTAAAAATTAATTGTAAGCTGTTTCACCATGAGCCACTGAATCAAGACCTTCTATCTCATGCTCTTCTTTTACCCTTAGACCCATTATTATATCTACCACCTTAAATATTATAAGGCTCATTACAAAAGCATAGGTCATAGTGGACATAGCTGCTATTAGCTGGATTACCACCTGATGGGGATTTCCATATAAAAGTCCTTTACCAGCTGGGTTTATCGATGGGTCTGCAAATACACCAGTCAATATAGCACCTAAAAACCCAGCCACTGCGTGTACTCCAAAAGCATCCAAAGAATCATCGTATCCAAGCTTTGGCTTTAACCAAGACACCGTAAATACAGGCACCACACCAGCTATTATACCTATGATGATAGAACCCATTACATTCACATAACCAGAAGCAGGAGTTATGGCTACAAGTCCAGCTATTGCCCCAGAAGCCATACCAAGAGTAGTTGGTTTGCCGTGTACAAGCCATTCGGTTATCATCCAAGCGATAGCCGCCATAGCAGTAGCGGTATTTGTCACAAGCCAAGCACTTGATGCTATACCATCGGCTGCTACCTCAGAACCAGCGTTAAATCCAAACCATCCAAACCAAAGAAGACCAGCCCCTAATATCGTGTAAGCCACATTGTTTGGTATAAGCTGGATGTTTTTTCTTCTTCCAAGTACCAAAGCACCGGCAAGTCCTGCCACACCAGCGTTTATGTGTACGACAGTACCACCTGCAAAGTCAAGGGCTCCAAGCTGTGACAACCATCCATTTCCCCATACCCAGTGAGCTATAGGAGCATATACAAGCGTTATCCATAGTGGTACTACTACAAGCCATGCACTAAACTTGAGTCTTTCTATGATAGACCCACTTGCCAATGCTACTGTGATAGCTGCAAAAGTAAGCTGGAATCCGCAGTATATAAACTCAGGTACCGTAGTGGAAGGATGGAGCGAATTTGAAGTGACTCCATTCATAAAAAGATATTGAAGATTCCCTATGATGCCATTTACATCTGCACCAAAAGCCAAAGAGTAAGCCCACAATACCCATATAACGCTTGTTATAGCATAAGCCATAAAACTAAGACCTATAGTATTTAAAAGGTCTTTTTTCTTAGCCATACCTCCGTAGAAAAATGCAAGACCTGGTATGGTCATAAGCATTACCAACGAGCTTGCCGCAAGCATCCATGCTGTATCTCCATGATTTAGCTTTGGCGCTGTGTCAGCAAAAGCGCTTCCTGTGAGAAGTATAACCCCTAATCCAAACTTCTTAAACATATCTATACCTCCTTTAAAAGATTTCATATGGCTATCTCTCCTTTTTCACCAGTTCTTATGCGTACCACTTCCTCCACAGGATAGATGAATATCTTCCCATCGCCCACTTTTCCAGTTTGGGCTGATTTTAGTATGGCATCTACCACTTTTTCCACATCAGCATCTTTTACTACTGTTTCTATCTTTATCTTTGGGAGGAAGTCTACCACATATTCGGTAGCTCTATATATCTCGGTTTTGCCTTTTTGCTGGCCAAAACCCCTTACTTCGGTGACAGTCATGCCACCAATGCCTATCTCCGTGAGAGCGTCTTTCACCTCATCAAGTTTAAAAGGCTTGATGATGGCTTCCACCTTTTTCATCGCAAAACCTCCTAAAAGTTTATTAACTTGATACGAGCAAATATTATGCCATTTAGAATCATTATATTTTGTGCTTATATTGATTTTTATTTTATGTAAAAATGTGTATATGTTAACAAAAATGTAAATACTCAAAAATACATGGCTTCTTTGTTCTTAGGATTTTAAAAGCCACATACTCAAAATGTAAAAACACCATGGTAGTTTGAACGGGGATCTGACAAACGAATACCCACCATCTTTACATAATTTTGATTCCACATACTTCATAGATTTTTCAATTGCTTTTCCCATCTCCGTATATCACTTCGCAATCAGACATTACCAAAAGAAGTTTTTGGGCTTTTAACATGTCTACAAGTTTGTATATCTTCTCGTCTTCATCTATTATATCCATCCTCATACCCATGTTGTAAGACTCCACCTCTATGTAGATGTTTGATATATTTTCAGAAGCTCCGTAGGAGTATATGCTTTTGAAAGTTGTAGCCCCAGATATGTCTAATTTTTCTAAAATCTCAAATATGCCCTTACAAAAGCTTTTTCCAGCTATCTTGTCTTTTTCTTTATAATAAACCCTTAGTTTTTTCATCTTACAATTTCCACTTCTTCCAACGTCATAACACCGGTATTTAGCTTTTGCAAAACATCTTTTAATATAGGTAGTATCTTCTCTATGTTTTCTTTTGATTCTATAATCTCAATGGATATTGGCTCGTTTTTAGAAAATATTCCATGTTCGTGCATCTTACCAGATTTTCCGTATCCTTGCACCGCTTTAAATACACTTAAACCAGATATATCATATTTTTTGCAAATATCCGCAATGTACTCAAACAAAGGTTTACCCTCGTACTTAGCACCAAATTCCACTATTATCTTTAAAAGATAACCTCTCATAGTCTACCTCCTAAAAATCTACCAAGCCACACACCCAAAAATCCCAATAGGTTTGTGCCGAGTATGTAGTAAAGGGCTTTTATATATTCTCCTTGATCTAAAAGCCCAAAACCCTCCAATGTAAAAGTAGAAAATGTGGTATACCCACCCAATATTCCAGTGATAATAAAAAGTCTAACATTTACCGGCATTTCTAAAATTTCTGTAAGATATA
>CAZDZN010000074.1:0-7653 GCA_964509905.1 uncultured Aquificaceae bacterium | reverse complement strand
AGATATATTAAATGCTGCTTTCAGGACGATGCATACGATAAAAGGTGGGGCTGGGTTTTTGGGCCTCGATACTATCGTGGAAACTGCGCATAAAGCAGAAGACATACTTGGTAAAATTAGGAGTGGCGAACTGGTATTATCTGATACCATAAACGATTTACTTTTAAAAGCTGCAGACAAGATAAGAGAATACTTAGAACTTGCAGAGCAAGAGCAAGAGATAGAGCCCGATCAAGAGCTTTTAGAGGAGTTAAAGGATGTGTTAGAGCATCCAGAAAATTATACTGGCCCAGGCTCAAAAGAACAAAACCAAGGGATGACTCAATCGTCAAATATCGTAGAGCCATCTCAAAATTCCCAAGAACCAGAAGATGAAGTTTCAAAGCTTTTAAGAAAATACGGATTTGGATCTCTTATAGGAAAACCTATAGAAGAGATATTGGAAGAGCTTGTATTGATGCCCCCAAGCCAAAGACCTCACGAGCTTATAATGGACTTAGATCATATTATAAATGCTTCAAAACCTACTAAGGTTTCGGGGGATACTGTCATCGATAAATCCACCACCGAAAAAATGATTGAGCAAACACAAGTATCCCAACAAACGCCTCAGAGTTCACAAGTATTTCAAGAGACACAGCATACTGAAAATAAACCAGAGCAAATAAAAAGCACACAAACCGCAGAAAAACCCACCACAGAGCAAAAACCTGCCGCAGCCCCTAAAGAGAAAGAAGAAGAAAAAGTTTTAAGAATAGATGTTCAGAAGATAGAAGCGCTCATGAACTTGGTAGGCGAATTGGTTTTAGATAGAAATAGGCTTGTGAAAGTGGTATCCACTATTATGCAGAGTGCTTCAGAAGCTGCCGACAGAGGCTTTTCAGAACAAATAAAAGGACTTGATGATCTTGAATCTGTGTTGTCTTCCATAGATAGGATAGTGGGGGATCTACAGGTGGCTGTAATGAAGACTCGCATGCAGCCGGTGAAAAGACTATTCCAAAAATTCCCGAGAGTAGTGAGAGACTTAGCTAAACTTCTAAACAAACAAATAGAGCTTGTTATGGAAGGTGAAGACACGGAAATGGACAAATCAGTGTTGGAAAAACTGGAGGAGCCTCTCATACACATCATAAGAAACTCTGTAGATCACGGCATAGAATCTCCAGAAGAAAGAGAGCTTTTAGGGAAATCAAGAACAGGTATTATAAAATTAAAAGCCTATTACCAAGGGGATAGAATTATTATTACGATAGAAGACGATGGACGTGGTATAGATATAGAAAAAGTGAAAAAGAAAGCCTTAGAAAAAGGCATAATAAGTGCTGATAGGCTTGAAAAGATGACGGAAAAGGAAGTTCTCAGTCTTATATTTCATCCTGGGTTTTCCACAGTAGACCAAGTGTCAGAAGTTTCGGGGCGCGGTGTAGGAATGGATGTGGTGATGACTACCGTTATGAACTTTAGAGGTACCATAGATATAGAAACCCAAAAAGGTAAAGGCACAAAGGTTGTAATGGCATTTCCTCTTACTGTAGGTATTATAAGAGCTCTTATGGTATCTATCGCCAATAGAAATTTTGCTATACCCATATACTCTGTGCTTGAGATAATCCAGCAAGAAAACGCTACTATAACTACCGTATCTGGTGAAGATGTGCTTATATTAAGGGAATCTACAATACCTCTAATAAATCTATCAGAAGTGCTAAATATTCAAAATTCAAAGATAGGTTATGTTATCATATCCCAACTTGGAAATCAGAGAGTATCATTTACAGTGGAAGAGCTGTATGGAGATGAAGAAATAGTGGTAAAACCATTGGGCAAGATATTTGGTGAAGTAGATGGCATATCCGGTGCCACTATCACAGGCGATGGTAATGTAGTGTTAATACTTGATTTGGCTGGTATATTAAAGAGGGTAAACGCAAGAGTCCTAAGATGATAAATGAAGCTTGTATGGTTTGATAGCATAGATTCTACGCAAGATTATATTAAAAGCCATATACAAGAGTTAGACAACGATACTTGTGTAATAGCTGATCTTCAGGTCAAAGGGCGAGGAAGATATGGTCATGTGTGGTATTCTTCTCAAAAAGATGGGCTTTATTTTAGCATTTTTAAAAAAAATATAAACACAAACCTTTTACCTATTATTACGGGCGTATCTTTATACAATACAATAAAACGTATATACAATATCACATCTTTTATAAAATGGCCGAACGATATATATATAATGTTTGATAAACCAAGGAAAATAGCTGGGATTTTGGTGGAGAGGATAAAAGATAGCACCATAATAGGCATAGGAGTAAATTTAAACCAAGAGGAGTTTCCTCAGGACATTTTAAATGCCGTATCGTTGAGGACGGTAAGTTGTAAGTATATCTCAAAGCAAGAATTTTTGTTAAACTTTTTTGATGCTTTTTATAAAGACCTTGATTTTTATTTTAAACACGGTTTTGATGCTTTTTATAGGATTGTAAATGAAAATCTTCTTTATAAAGACAAACTTATAACTGCCAACAATGGTAAAGTCCAAGGCATTTTAAAAGGAGTAGATATGAACGGCAGCATCGTTGTTGAAAAGGGCGATGAGCTTTTAATATTAAATGCAGGCGAAATAGAAGCCTTACGAGCTCAAGAATTATGGTAAAATAATAAAAAGCTTTAAAGGAGGCGTTATGAGATTTAGACTTTTAACACTGGGAATGCTTTTGGTAGCAGGAGTTTCTTCTTACGCAAACTCTTTTGCATGCGTGGATACTCAAGAGGTGATGCAAAAATCCACTTTTGCGAAATCCTTAGGCTCTTCTATAAACCAAAAGGTAAGCGAGGCGAGGCAAAAACTCCAAACCTATGAAAAACAGCTTCAAAATCTTCAAAAAGAGATAGAGAGCAAGGCTCTATCAAAACAAGCTAAAAAGCAAAAGATCAAAGAATACGAAGATGTAAGACTAAAGGCTATGGAGTATCAGCAAGATGTCCAAAAAGAAATTCAAGCCATGCAAGAAAAAGCTGGTAAAGAATTTACCAATGCTTTGAAATTGGCTGTGAATTCTTACGCAAGCTCTCATCATTTAGAGGGAGTGTTTGATTGCAATCAGATGCTTTATTACAAAAACTTGGATATAACACCCACTGTTATAAAAGCCATAGACAGTGCTCATACTACTAAAAAATGAAAGCTTCAGAGATAGCTCCCCTCATTGGGGGCATCTTATATATAAATCAAGATTTAGACATAATAGGCGTAAGCTCTGTATCTTCTCAAAAGCCAAATACGTTGGTATTTGTGGATGAGTATAAAAAGGATATAGTTTTTAATCAAAGCATAGTTTATGTATCTCAAAAAGATTTAGAGGCTTCAAACTATATAAAGGTTGAAGACTTAAAATACGCAATGGCTTTGGTTCTTGAGATTCTATATAAAGAGGAAAAACCAAAGGGTGTATCGGATATGGCTTTTGTTGAACAGAGCGCTAACATCGGAGAAGATGTTTACATAGGTCCTTTTTGCTATATAGGAAAAAATGTGGTGATAGAAAAAGGAGTATGTATACACCCATCTTCTTATATAGGGGACAACGTATATATTGGGAAAAATTCTATCATATACAGCAATGTAAGTATCTATAAAAACTCCGTCATAGGGAAAGATGTTATCATACATTCTGGGGCTGTGATAGGAGCAGATGGGTTTGGATATGCCATATCCAAAAACGGTATCAAAAAGCTAAAACACATAGGGAATGTGATAATAGAAGACTTTGTGGAGATAGGAGCCAATACCACTATAGACAAAGCACTTTTTGATAGCACCAGTATAGGGGCTAATACCAAGATAGACAATCTTGTAATGGTAGGGCATAATTGTCAAATAGGTAAAAACTGTTTCTTGGTATCTCAGGTAGGACTATCTGGTAGCGTTAAGGTAGGGGATAATTCAATCCTTGCTGGACAAGTTGGTGTAGCAGATCATGTGAACATCGGATCAAATGTAAAAGTGGCTGCAAAATCAGGAGTAGCCTACGATCTTCCTTCAAACAACACCTACGGAGCAAATCTTCCTTCTATAGAATGGAGCAAATGGCGGAGAGTATATGTATCTCTTTTAAAACTCCCAGAAGTTATAAAAAAGCTAAACAAAAACTAAAGCCATATCCCTTTTTTGAGATCTCGTAATCTTTTTATAAGATATAAAATTATAAGTGTATATATAGGAGAAAAGTAAAAAGGGTTTATATTTAATTTTGAAGATATACTGTAAGGTATCACTATGCATATACCAAACAAAATACCATGTATAAAAAATGCTTTATACCAATCCTTGGTTTTTTGGCTTTTGGCAACATAAAAAGATAAAATCCCAACCATAAAAAACGGCAAAAAAGAAAATAGAATTTTAAATACAAGGATGGAAAGATAAGGATATATGTTTAAACCTTCTTTTCTTAATATGAATATAGTTTTGATAAGGTCTGTGAGAGATTCCTCGTCTGGGGTTTTCGTCCAAAGACTTAATTTAGAGAGTTCCACATCAGACTTTATATCCATACTTTTAAACGCTTCGTTTTTGTAAGGGCTTATATAAGTGAGTTCTCCATCTTCCATGTAAAATCTGTCGCCTTTTAGTAGAGCTTTTTTGGCTTTTATAATATAGTTAAAATTATTGTTTTTTATATTTACCAGTTTAAAATCGTAAAAATCTCCGTCAGAACTTACTAAAGAGCCTCCAATAAATATTTTTTCATTGCCCTTTTCATTTGCAATCCATATATTTCTTGCTACGCCAAGCTCATATGATTGGTTTTTCTTGTATATATGTTCTATGTATTTTAAATTGGATACTGAACTTGGTATAAAATACTCATTTAGTCCTACATTTAAAAGCGATAATAAAAACGATAATACTAAAAAAGGCTTGAAAATATGCCAGGGAGGTACGCCAAAGCTTTGGGATACAGAAAACATCTTTATCCTTTTAAGATAATAACTTGTGGTGAAAAATCCTATTACTATATTTATAGTAGATGTATAAAAAAGCACTATCGGCAGAAAATAGCTTAGAGTATCAAATAGTGCTTTTGCACTTTTTGTATGATATGTGATAAAAAAATTTGAGAACTCATATACGTAAAATATGGATAATACTACAAAATACACTAAAAAAAGTGTCCACAAAAAGCGTTTTTTTATGAATATTAAAAGCATTATTTCTTGTTTTGAGTCTTATACGGGATCGGTATGTATTGAACGGATGGCACTTGGGAGTTGGATGGTTGATCGTATAACTCCATAAGCTCATATACTTCTTCTATCATATCTGTACTTACTCTAAGACCAAGCGCTTTTAGATTATCTACATCAAGCGGATAATCATGAGTGTATTTGCCAGTGCAAAGCTCCTCTGCTACATTCTTTGAGATTTCCTCAGAATATCTTTTTTTCTTTAAAAGCTCATACACAAAGCTTTTCATTTGCTCTATAGCCTTTTTTGATACATCTGCCATTACCATCGTCTCGTCGTCTATGTCTTCAGGCTTTTTGGATTCCAAAACCTTTAATATAGAAGCTGCTGGCATTTGCCCAATTTGAGGGTCCACAGGCCCCAGCACAGCATTGTGATCCATTATTATCTTATCAGCAGAAAGAGCTATCAAAGTTCCACCACTCATTGCATAATGAGGTATTATCACTATCACTTCTGATTTATGTCTTGCCAATGCACTTGCAATTTGAGAAGCTGCCAAAGCAAGTCCACCTGGAGTATGAATTATCATCACTATAGGCATTTCTTCTGGAGTCATCCTTATGGCTCTTAGCACTTGTTCTGAATCTTCTATATTTATAAATTTCATAAAAGCGAAGCCAAAAAACGATAAACCTTCTTGTCTATGGATCATTGTTATAACCCTCGCATTATATTTTTTCTCTATAAGCCTTATAATAGATTCGCGCTCTTTATTTAGTAAAGACCTTTTCCAAAAAGGCCAAAATACGAAGAAAAATAAAAATAAAAACCAAAATATGTTGAAAAAACTACCTATACCAGGTCCTGAATTCATAAAAATATTATATTATAAAATTGTATCATCTTCATAGAGAGCCGCTTTGTAAATAAGTTCCACATCTTTTTCGATGATCTGAGCCGGATTTATATTAAAAGCGTTTCTTCCAGTGAAATACACATCCTCTGCTAAAGTATATGGAATATCTTCATCTACGGCTATGCCAAGGTCTTTTAAATTCGTTGGTAGATTTAGGTTTTTTGTAAGATTTTTAAGAGTTTCCAAAAGATGGTATTCATCTTTTAACCCAAGTTCTTTTGCCAGCCTCCTGTATTTTTCAGGAGTTCTTTTTATATTAAATAATGTCACATAGTATCCTATTGCTGATAGTCCTTTTGCGTGAGCTACTTGAGGGTATTTTCCAGATATTGGGTGCTCCATTGCATGTATTAATCCCGCTCTTTTCTGGTCTATGGCTATTCCCGCAAGCATTGCTGCATAGCTCATATTTTCTCTGGCCTTTGTATTTGAACCATCTTTATAAGCTATCTCAAGCCAATTTAAGATTATCTTTAAAGATAGTGCTGCCAAATCCTCTGCAAATTTATTGTTAAGTCTATTTGTATAAGATTCCAAAGCATGATAAAAAGCATCTATGCCTGTAGTGGCGCTAAGATCCGGATTCATACTTATAGTAAGCTCTGGGTCTATGATAGCAACTTTTGGATAGTTTAAAGAATGGGCTATGGCTAACTTTTCTTTTCTATTTGGGTTTGATACTACAGAGTATTTGTTTACTTCAGAACCAGTGCCAGCGGTGGTAGGTATGGCTATTACAGGCCTTGTGTAATAGGGAATTGATTTTGGACCCTCTGGATAAAACACATACTCCCAAGCGAAACCTTCGTTGGAAGAAACTATGGCGATAGCCTTTGCTCCATCTAATATGCTACCGCCACCAAGTCCTATAATAAAATCCACTTTGTTTTCGGCAGCTATTTTAGCCCCTTTGTTTATGCTTACATCCGTGGGGTTTGGCTCTAACTCATCGTATATGATGATATCCGTGATGTTGTTTAATATAAGGTTTGATATAACTCTATCTGCGTAACCATACTTTTTTGCGGATTTTCCACACACGAGCAATCCTTTAAAACCAAATCTTCTCGCTACTTCTCCTACTTTTGATAAACTTCCAAAACCAAAATGTATATCCACTGGCATGTAATAATTAAACATTATAGGATTGGTTTTAATATCCATGATACCACTCCTTAAAGCTCTACTTTATCGCTTTTAAAAACAGGTCCTTCCACGCAAGTCCTGATATATCCATCTTTTGTTTTCACTACACATCCAAGACATACCCCAAACCCACAAGCCATTGGATTTTCCAAGGAAATATAAGCTTCAAAGTTTTTTTGTTTGACTATTTTTTGAAGGGCTTTTAACATGGGATTTGGTCCGCAAGCGTACACTGCTATATCGTTATTAAAATTTTCCAAAGCCTCAAGCACGCGACCCTTTTTCCCGAAGCTACCATCTTCTGTGTAGATTTCTATATTTATGCCATATCCTTCAAACCAATCAAGCATACTAAGGTACTCTTTTGACCTTACCCCGTAATAGAGTTTAA
>CAZDZN010000073.1:258-7855 GCA_964509905.1 uncultured Aquificaceae bacterium | reverse complement strand
TATATTTATCCTGATGATTCCAAAAGTGTCCATAGGGATAGAGTTTATAGCGGATGAAAAAGACATACTAAGGAACATTCCAAAGGAAGTGGGGGCTACGCTCAGTTTTCGTGGGATTGCCAGGGCTTCAAAAGAAGATGGAGATATAATAGAGCTCTTCTATGAAGCTCATGAAATTATGGCTTTAAAGATATTTGAGAATATAAGAGTAAAGGCTATAAAAGACTTTTCCTTAATAGATGTATATATTTATCATAAAATAGGTAGTGTGAAAGTGGGGGAAGTGTCTTTTTTTGTGTTGGTGGCGGGCTCTCATAGGGACGAGGTGTATAAGGGTTCAAGGTTTATAGTGGATGAGGTGAAGAAACAGGCCCCCATTTGGAAAAAGGAGGTTTTTAGCGATGGAAGCTCAAAATGGGTCATGGGTGCATGAGATAACATATCTAAGGATCTCGCTCACCGATAAGTGCAATATGAAGTGTAGTTACTGCAGACCTATAAATATGGATTACATTCCTCATAAAGAAATTTTATCTTATGAAGAAATAGCAGATGTTGTAGATATATTAAAAGAGTACGGGCTTAAGAAAGTAAGACTTACTGGGGGCGAACCTCTTTTAAGACCAAAAATTTGGAATCTCATATCCTTGTTAAAAGCCAAAAACTTAGAATCTATATCCATGACCACAAATGGCACATTTTTAAAAGAGTATGCTAAGATTTTAAAAGAATCTGGGCTTGATACTATCAACATAAGCCTTGATACGCTTGATGAAACTAAGTTTAAACACATCACAAAATCTGATTTAAAACCTGTGGTTGAGGGTATATCTGAGGCTTCGAAATTTGGGTTTTTAATAAAACTAAATACAGTGCTAATAAGAAATTTTAACGATACCGAGATCATTCCCCTTGTGGAATTTGCCAAAGAGCACAATGTGAGGATTAGGTTTATAGAATTAATGCCTGTGGGTAAACTTGATTTTTTCAATAAGTCTAAAATCGTTTACAATACAGAGGTTTTTGAGCTTTTAGAAAAGACATACGGGAAGTTGACAGCATTACCTTTTGATGGGTCAAAAAGCGCTAAAAGATATCTAATAGAGTCTATAAATACAGAAGTGGGATTTATAAACCCTATATCAAACCCTTTTTGTGAAGGATGCTCAAAACTCCGCCTCACGCCAGAGGGAAGAATTATGTATTGTCTTAGAACCGGCGAAGGACTCGATATAAAATCTATCTTAAGAAAAGAAGGAAAAGATGGACTAAAAAAGATGATGCCTGATATTATAAAAAATAAAAACATATCAAACGATTATATCCTCTCGAACAACTTTTCGTTTTTAGATTGTACAAGAGTTATGACCTCGATAGGCGGATGATGAAGTTTAAAATACTAAACTTAGGATGTCGTATGAATCAATTTGACGGGGATTTTATAAGCTCTATCTTATTGGAAAAAGGATACGAAAAATCCGAAATACCAGATATTTATATCATAAACACTTGTACTGTTACCCACCAAGCGGATAGAAGTTCAAGACAAGCCATCTACAAAGCCAAGAGAGAGAACCCAAACGCTGTTTTAATAGCTACTGGATGCTACGCCCAAACAAACAAAGAAGCCCTTGAGAGACTGAAGGAAGTGGATATAATCATAGGAAATTCAGACAAAGAATCCATAGTAAACGCCGTAGAGAAGTTTTTAAAAAATAAAGAAAAACGCTCTTATGTGGAAAATATTTTTAGAAAAAATGATTTGAGTTTTAAAGAAAATATCGTAGTTGAAAATCAAAGACCTTTTTTGAAAATCCAAGAAGGGTGCAACAGCTTTTGCTCGTTTTGTGTGATACCCTTTGCCAGAGGTAAAGTAAGAAGCGTACACATAAACGATATTATTAAAAGCGTAAAAAACTTATATGAAAGAGGATACAAAGAAGTGATACTGACAGGTACTCAGCTAAGCCAATACGGAGAAGATATAGGCCTTAGTCTATACGGGCTTTTAAAAGAACTTATCAAAATTCCAATTCTTATAAGACTATCCTCTATGAATATAAACGAGCTAAAAAAAGATAAAAACATTCTTGACCTTATCACCCAAGAGCAAAATATTGCCCCTCATTTTCACCTGTCTTTGCAATCAGGCTCAGAGCGTATACTAAAACTAATGGAGCGAGAATATACACTAAAAGAGTATGAGGATATATGTTGTTACATCCTCAGAAAAAGACCCATAACAGCTATTGGCACAGATATCATCGTAGGATTTCCCACAGAATCCAATGAGGATTTTGAGTATACTTACAATTTTATAAAAAACTTTGACTTTGCCTACCTTCATATATTTAGCTACTCCGATAGACCTTTTACAAAATCAAGCAATATATATCCAAAAGTCCCACCAAATATCATTAAAGAGCGCTCTAAAATACTTCATAACCTTGACGAGAAAAAAAGAAAAACTTTCAAAGATAAGATGAGAGATAAAACCTTAAGAGCTATTACGATATCCCATGAAAAAGCCATTACAGAAAACTACATAGAAATTCAAGGAAATTTTGACAAAATAAATGATATAATATTGATTGGAGTAAATGAGCTGCAAACCATTTGATATTACGATAAGAGAGTTAATAAGACAAGAGCTACTCGTACATTTTATAAGTCTTGTGTGTGGTAAAAGCCCTTCAAGATTTTTAGACCCGACACTTCCCACCACAGTTGAAAAAGTGGTAGATATTCTGTTTGAGACGAAAGAAGGTGAAATAATACATATAGAATTCCAATCTACCAACTACCCTGACATGGCGTACAGGATGCTTTTGTATTATCTGCTAATAAGAAGCAAATACCCAAAAAACAAAGCTATAATCCAGTATGTAATATACATAGGAGAGGACCGTTGTTCGATAAAAAACAAGATAAAAGAAGAAAGCCTCGTTTACTCATACAACCTTATTGACATAAAAAAAGATATACCCTGTGAAGAACTTATTAAAAGCGATAATCCGGTTGATATTATAATAGCGGGTCTTTGCAATGTAAAAGATATAGATGAGTTTGTGCAAAAATATTTAAAGGCTTTTAATTCTCTTCCTGAAAACAAAAAGATTCTTTTCTTAGCTCAGTCATTGACACTTTATGAGTTAAGAATAAATTTAAAAATAAGACTATCAAAGGAGGTAAAGTCTATGGGTATTACACTACCAGATACAGCGCTAACAGAAAATCCCATTTTGAACCAAGCTTTTGAAAAAGGGGTAGAGAAAGGGATAGAAAAAGGGATACAAGAAGGCATACTTGAGGCAGATAGAAATTCTATCCTCGATAACTTGGAGATAAAATTTGGCAATCCTGAACTATCGGATATAAAAGCTGTACTTGATAAGATACAAGACCATGAGAAACTAAGAGAATTGCGAAAAAAGACGCTTATTGTAAATTCTTTGGAAGAGTTTAGAGGGATTTTAGGATTATGAGTATAGTGGCAAAAAGTGTGAAAATAGAGCCAGTGGGAGATATAGAGCGTTGTCATGATGGAATTTATTCAAGATTTTATTGCCTAAAAGTTTTAATAAGCTTTTCAAACGGTGAGAAAAAAGAACACCTTATGAGAGCGCACAACGAGCCTAAAACCTTGGAAAAGTTTATAAATAATGAAAAAGGATATCAAGACAAATTCCAAGATAAGTTTGGGCTTACCGATAGTGGTGAGATAGTGTATATTCCCAATACCCCATCCTAATACTATCTAAGACTAACCAGCAAAACCCCAACAAATATAAGCCCCATACCGACAATATCGTAGATATTTAGATGCTCTTCTAAATAAAAATAAGAAAAAGAGCTTATAATGATAAACCCACTTCCCACCATTATGGGATATGCGATGCTGAGGTTTATTTTTTTTAATGCAAAAGCATACAAAACAAACTGAATACCAAACCCTATAAGCCCAAGCAAGATAAATATTTTTGAGCTTTTAATAGCACCAATTTTTACAAAAATATTTGAAAACGCATTTAAAAAAAGAGCCAAACTTAAAGATAACCAATATATCATAAAACACCCCTCAAAAAGAGGGGTAAGTGTTTATATGGTAGAGTAAATGGGTTTTACCACGGCACCCGTCTGGTCTTCAAAGTCCCTTGGGACGCCGAGCTCTTCTAAGCAAGTGGGTAAATCATGATAAAACTCTGCCACTTTTACAAGTCCGGTTTGTCTGCCCACTTCGTTGAAAAGTTTTATTTTGGTGCTGGCTTTTCCTTTTCCACGCTCCACTATGGCCCCAGCATGTCCAAAAGATACACCTTCGAGATTTTCTTGAAATCTTCCCGCCACAAAAGCAGCCACTGGGATTTTCCATTTGCCTTGGTTGTATAGCTCTAATATTGCATTTGCAGCGTTCTCTTCGTATGTACCCCCTACTTCCCCTTGAATTACCACGGCTTTTACATTAGGGTCATTGTGAATGTTTCTTATCACATCCTCAAAAGTGGTACAAGCTATTACATCACCCCCAAGAGCTATCGCGGTATATACGCCCCAACCTCTTCTTTTCATCATTTCGGCAGTGGTGGTGGTAAGACCTCCGGATTTTGATAAAATCACAAGACCACCTGGTGCATAGGCGATAGATGGGTCTTTTCCACCCACAGCACCTACTCTCATAGGTACAGACGGCACAATAGCTCCCAAAGAAGTGGGTCCTACTATGATAGCACCTCTTTCTTTGGCATAATTATAGAAATACGCCGTATCTCTTATGGGCACGTGTTCGGTGATGATGTATATAAGTTTTATGCCGTTGTTGATTAGCTCTATCACCGCATCTTTTACAGATACTGGAGGCACGTATATAAGACCGGCGTTTACCTCAGGGTAATGTTGTAAGGATTCTTTAACAGTGTTGTAAACCGGTACACCAGCCACCGAAGCACCACCTTTCCCAGGAGTTACTCCTGCTTTTATAAACCCAGGATAAAGAGATTCTGTTTCGGTAACCACCTGAGAAGCTTCTCTTCCGGTAATGCCTATTACCACAAACCTGTGAGTATCGTTTAGATATACAGTACCTTTCATATCAAATCTCCTTAAACACCCAAATCTTCTTCCACATTATCGTTTTGAGCTTTTAACTGATGCTCGAGCAAATACTTAAGCTTTACTGGGGCTTCCGTAAGGGGCAAAGACGAATCATACACCTCACCTTTTACTCCGCATTCTTGCATAGCCTCATAGAGCATTTTTAATCCTTTTTCCGCTTCGGGCCCATTTCTTCTTACTACCCATACCCAGTTTGGATCAAGTTTACCCTCTTTCTTTAAATCTCTTATGGCGTTTGCCACACCTTCACCCAAAGTCACATCTATTCTGGTGTTGTTTGCAGTACCTCCGCACACAAGCACACCTTTTATACCAGGTTTTGAAAGTATGATACGGGTAATCTTGTACATCTTCTCTGCTGGTGGGTTTCCACCAATGTCGGTAAAGTTTGCGGGTTTTAAACCTATGTTGTAGCAAGTTTCTATAGTCACCGTAGAACCACCACCACCAAATGTCATAAGCGCGATATCTCCATCCATCTCCACATAAGAACCGGCCTTTCCCCTATGGTCATCTCTGTCTATAGCAGATGCCTCAATTTCTCGCTCGGTAGGTGGTCTTTTCATCGCACTCCTTACTCCGTATATCTTAGAAGGTGGCACAGATGCATCGTCGTCGATGCTTACCACCGCATCCAGCGCATATACTTTTTGCTTGCCATTTACATCGCATATGGCAAGAGGGTTTATCTCAATGAGCTTTGCCTCTGATTCCCAAAAAGCCTTGTAGAGATTGGCTATAACTTCCGATAGTTCTCTCAAAACCCCTATGTACTCTTGGGGAAATCCCATATCCATGAGATATTCTCTTACCATATAAGGGTATAATCCTTCTAACGGATTTATCTTAAAAGTCTTTACTTTTTCCTCTGGGACCTCTTCTATGTCCATACCACCTTCTAAGCTAAGCACAAGCACTGGTGTTCTGGTTTCAGTGGAATATGTGATAGAAGCGTATAGCTCTTTTAGTATCTTGGCCTTTTCACTCAATATAATACCTATAGGCATCTCGCCGTATACAGGATAACTAAGCAGAGCTTCGGCGGTCTCTATCGCTTCTTCAGGGATTTTGCATAGCTTCACTGCCCCAGCTTTACCGCGTTTTCCCACCAATACCTGGGATTTTACCACAGACTCACCAAGCTTTTTGGCAAAGTCTTTTAATTCGTCGTTGATGTGATCCACATACACATAATTTAAAACCGGTATTCCGTATTTTTTGAAAATCTTACCGTACGCTTCAAACTCGTAGAGGTTCATAATTGCCTCCTAAAAATATTGCCTAATATTATATCATAAATCAAGCTTTGCATGAGTCCAAGCTAAGCTATAATATTTTTATGCCAAAATCCAAAAAACAATTTGACCAAACGGTAAGAGATTTGTTTGGACAGAGCTCTTTGTTTTCAAAGATTGCTTTTGGGGAGGAACTAGGAGAACCTCTTGATACTGCGCTTCCAAAAACCATAGAAAGAACCGTAGATTCACTTTATAGAGCAAAATCAGGAAAAATCATCCATATAGAGTTTCAGTCCACCAACCACAAAAATATGGCAAAAAGAATGCTCTTTTATAGACTTTTAATAGAAAACAAATACGGCGCTTCTAAACCAATAAAACAATACTTGATATATTTAGGAGATAGTCCCTGTAAGACTAGAGATTTTTACATCGATGAGTACCTTAAATATTCATTCAACCTCATAGATCTAAAAAGCGATATTCCATATGAGAAGTTAATAAATTCAGACAACATAGTGGATAAAATTATATCTGGTTTATGCAAAATGAATAAAGAACAAATATTTCAATCTCCAAAAGAAATCTTAAGGGCCATTGAAAGCTTGCCAGAGTCTGAACGCACTTTAAGATTATCCCAATCATTGACACTTTATGGTCTAAGACCTATTTTTAAGGAAAACTTTAAAAAGGAGGCCAACATGTCAAGGATATTTACGAAAGAGATTCTTGAAAAAGACCCCGGATTTATAGAAGGCTTAGAAGAGGGGATAGAAAAAGGGATAGAAAAAGGGATAGAAAAAGGGATAGAAAAAGGGATAGTAGAAGCCAGTAGAAAGTTTATCATCAAAAATTTAGAATTGAGATTTGGTAAAGTAGACCTTTCTGATGTAGAATTAAAACTCAACAAAATCACCAATCAAGATACCTTGGAATATCTTGAAGAGCAGACTATACTATCAAACTCCATAGAAGAATTTAAAGAGATTATAAATAGAGTGTAAATCTCGGTTTATCCAAACTTCCCTACCTTATCACAACACTTAGCTTTTTTTAAGGTTTTTATAACTTTTTTAAAAGCCAAAAAACATCCCCCCGCATATAATAAAGCGGAGGGCAGAAATTGTTTTAAATCAAAAGCTTGGCGGACCTACAATAAACTCTAATCCTAATTTCCAAGTTCAAATTTTAAATCCCAAACTCCTAAAGCATATCCCGTGAAGAGCTAAAGTATACTACGGACTCAA
>CAZDZN010000073.1:0-240 GCA_964509905.1 uncultured Aquificaceae bacterium | reverse complement strand
GCTAATCCTTCAATAGATTATGTTTACAAATCTCCTAAAATTACAAACACGGTTATGATAAAATCTTCATAACTCATGGTTTTTTATACCTCCTATGATGATTTAAGAAAATATTATACCTGTCCATAGTAGGCTTTTTTATGTCATATTTAAATTGGAAAGTTGGGTTGATTTTTTATGCTATCAAAATTTAATAAATCCATATACTCCCATTCTCTAAAAGCCATAGCATATATATTT
>CAZDZN010000072.1:3676-7950 GCA_964509905.1 uncultured Aquificaceae bacterium | reverse complement strand
AACTGTATGGAAAATGTCGTAAGAGAAGATATATCAGAGCAAGCCCTTTTTTTCAAAGGTGGCTTTGACTTTTACGAAAACCACAATGTAGAGCTTTTTTTAGAAACTTCTGTATTGGAGATAGATCCTACCGCTAAAATCCTGAAAACCGAAAAAGGAGATTATAAGTACGATAAATGTCTTGTAAGTGCTGGAACTTATTCTTTTATTCCCCCTGTGGAAGGGGTTAATCTAAATGGAGTTTTTACAGCTAAGAGCTTACCTGATGTTTATAAAATTAAATCATATCTTAAGTCAAACGATATAAAGGATATAGCGATAATAGGGGCTGGTCCTATAGGCATAGAGGATGCCCAAACGCTTCTTCATATGGGATACAATGTGCATGTAATAGAGATATTCGATAGAATTTTACCGAAGATGCTTGATCATCAGATGTCTTATATATATCAGCAAGGCTTAGAAAAAGAGGGTATTAAATTTTATACAGGTCACCAGCTTTTGGATATTCAAGATAGATTTGGCAAAGTGTCTTCTATAATGGTAAAAAATCTATCTTGCGATAAATCTTTTGGAATACCAGTGCAGATGGTGATATTATCAGTGGGTGTAAGACCAAATATAAATATAGTAAAAAATGTAGAAATTCATAAACAAAACAATAGAATAATAGGAGGAATCCTCACTAACGAATATCAAGAGAGTTCTGTTAAAGATCTATATGCAGCGGGAGATATATGCTCAAGTATAGATATCTTCGGAAATCATAGATGGATAGCTCTTTTCCCAGCGGCAGTTCAAGAAGGATATGTGGCTGGGTTTAATATGGTTGGGAAAAAAGTGATAAATACTGGAAGCGTGGATTACAACGCCGTGAAGACGAAAAGTATAACTGCAGGTTCAGGAGGCTTTTTTGAAGATACAGATAGCTCTTTTTCTTTTGAAAAAGACGGAGTATTTTTTAAGATTTTCATAAAAAATGATATAGTGTGTGGATACCAGTTTGTAGGATACAAACCCTCTATAAGGATAAATCCCAAAAATGGATTTTTAAAAGAAAAGCTTATAAACATGGGAGGACTTGGACTTGAAGCATCTGGGGTTATCATGCATCATTTTATGAGGACTAAGAGATTACTTAGTAAAAAAGATATAGAAGCTATAAAGCTTGGTAATCTTAGGGCCTTATCAAACCCCTCTCAAGACATGCCTCTCTGGGTCTAAATATGGAGAATATAAAATCTATAAGAGGCTTTGATGATATCTTTTTTGAAGAAAGCCTGAAGTATAGAAATATAACAGATACTTTTAGAGAGCTTTTTGATATATATAATTTTGAAGAAATCATAATTCCTATAGTAGAATATAAAGAGCTGTTTGACAGAAGCGTAGGAGAGATTACAGACATCGTACAAAAAGAGATGTTTGTGTTTGAAGATAGGTCTGGTAGAATATTGGCTTTAAGACCGGAAGGTACAGCGGGGGTGGTAAGAAGCATTATAGAGCATGGACTTATTTATAGAAAGCCTTTTTTAAAGTTTTTCTACGAAGGAGCCATGTTTAGGTATGAGCGCCCACAATCTGGGAGAAAGCGCCAATTTCATCAAATAGGGGCAGAAGTGCTTGGTCTAAAAGACCCCTTTACTGATTTTGAGATTATAAGCTTATGTTTTGAGGCTTTTAAAAAATTAAATATAGATATCACATTGGAGATTAATTCTATAGGATGTCCAGTTTGTAGGCCAAATTACCGAAAGGCTCTTACAGATTATCTAAAAGATTTAGAAGGACTTTGCAAAGATTGTGAGGAGCGAAAAGAGAAAAATCCTTTAAGAGTATTAGATTGTAAGATAGAGACTTGCAAAGAGCTTACCAAGGAGGCTCCGGTAATGATTGATTATTTATGCGAGGATTGTGCTAAGCATTATAAAAGTCTAAGAACGCTGTTGAACGAATTTGGCATACCTTATAAAGAAAATTTAAGACTCGTAAGAGGGCTTGATTATTATACAAAAACGGTGTTTGAGTTTACAAAAAATGGACTTACTCTTTTAGCAGGCGGAAGATACGACAGTCTTGTGGAGAATTTAGGAGGCCCATCAACCCCAGCCATAGGATTTGCCGCAGGCATAGAACGGCTTATGCTTTTCGCTTCACCAAAAGCTCAGAAACCTTTATATACTGTAGTTTATGTAGAAGATACTATAGAAGAAGCTATTAAAATAGCAAATATCTTAAGAGATTCTGGGGAAAGAGTAGAGATTATCACAAAAGGTTCAAATCTTAAGAAAAAGCTTGAAATAGCAGACAAATTTAATGCCTCATACGCGATCATCATAGGTCCAGAAGAGTTAAAAAAAGGCATATATATATTAAAAGATATGAAGTCCAAAGTGCAAAAAGAAATAAAGTTAAGTTAAGTTAAGTGATAATATATAAAGTAAGTATATAATAACTTTATTATAGCATGTGATTTTACTATCTTATATCAGATATCCTTGCTTTTCTGGTTTTTTTGTTATATATTAGTATCAGGCTATGCACAAATTAAAAAATTTAAGCGTTTTCATATTGTTGGTGGCTGGTTTTGTATCTTTGATGGTATCTATTATCCTTATAATAGTTATGAATATATATGTAAAAGATGTAAAAAATCTTACGATGAATCAATCGAAAGCTCTTGCAAAACAAACTTTTAGCGATATGTTTCAGATAATGAAGACAGATTGGACAAAGGAGCAACTAAAAAATTTCTTAGGAAGTGTGGAGAGTTCTCACAGGAACTCAAATACAAAAGTTTATATATACAGAGGTCCTATAGTAGATGAATTATATGGCAAAATAAATCAGCAATCTCTCGGTATAAAACCGCCTAACAATTATGTTAAAAAAGTATTTAAAACAGGGGAGTTTTATTCTTACGAATCTGGTTCTTATGTTAGGTATTTTTACCCTCTAAAAGCCCAAGACGTTTGCTTAAGATGTCATGTAAATGCCAAAGTAGGGGACACGTTGGGAGTGATAGAAGTAAAATCAGATATTCGAGAAATTATAAGAACTGTAGAAAAAGACGCCTTTAAAGGTTTGTTTTTTGCTTTAATTGTTATAATTTTTGGAGCATCCTTCGTATCTTTTATAATAATGAAAGTAATACATTCTAATGTAAATAGGCTAAAGAAAGAAGTAGCGAATGTAGCTTCTGTAGATGATCTGAGTAAAATTAATTTCAACGGCATAGATTTTTTCTTTAACGAATTAAATGAGTTAAGAGACAATGTATCCAATCTTACAGATAAATTGGCTAAAATCACAGTAGATAAAGATGTTCTTGAGTTTGAAATAAGATTGCTTGAAAAATTTATAATAACATCAGAAGCGATAGCTGATTGGCAAGAGTTTTTAAAAGATTTGCTGAAAGACATAGCAAGACTTATGGATTTTGTATTTTTTTATACGATATTTAGAAGCGCGGAAGATAAGTTTGAATCGTTTATATTTTGGAGATGCAAGTGCGAAAAATATAAGCAAAAGGTTGAAAGTGATATTTTGCAGTCGATAAAAACTTCTGGAATATATGTTCCAGGAACAACTGTAGATTTCCATCATATTTTACTTGAAGATGTCATACCTACTATAGATTATGAGAAGATAGCTAAATTGTCTAAAAATCTTATACTGGAAAAGCCTCTAATAGGTGGTTCAGTGGGTATAGGTGTGAGTTTTCAGGTCAATGAAAACGAGATAAAAAGAATTGCGGTGGAAGCTCTGTTGGCAACTATTTTAAACATCATCGGTTCTATAAAAGCGATAAACAAGTATACAAAAGAATTAGAGTATTACGCTACAAGAGATCCTCTTACAAGCCTATACAATCAAAGAGTCTTTTGGGAGCTTTTGGATTATGAAATAGGAAGAGCGCAAAGACATGATTATAAATTTTCTCTTCTTGTGATGGATTTTGATAATTTTAAATTAATCAACGATACTTACGGGCATGCTATAGGGGATTTATTCTTAAGGAAAGTGTCTAAGCTTATAGAAGAAAATTTTAGAAATGAAGATATCATCGCGAGATATGGAGGAGATGAATTTGTTGTGATAATGCCTTATGCGGATGAAGAGCAAGCTTTCAGCGCTTCGAAAAGATTATTAGATACTATAGAGGAGTTTTCAATAGAGGTGGAAAATGGTAAATTAGCTAAAGCCACCGTATCTATAGGGATTGCAGTATTCCCAGACCATGCAAAAACAGCTAAGGAGATATTTACATTAGC
>CAZDZN010000072.1:0-3666 GCA_964509905.1 uncultured Aquificaceae bacterium | reverse complement strand
TACACTTCTTTACAAGATGAAAGAGGAGGGTAAAAACGGTATAAAAATTCCATCTAATGAAGATTTGAAGAATGCCGCTGAGGAATTCGGCAGATTAAGCTTTTTGCTAATGGAAGCCATAGAAAAAAAGAAAGTCATACCCTATTTCCAGCCAATAGCAGATTCCAAAACCTTGAAACCTTGAAGCCGTATGCTTATGAAGTTTTAATGAGAATAGAAGACAATGGAGAGATACTCCAAGCTTATAAATTTATAGAAATTGCTGAAGCTCTCGGACTGGTACATAAGCTTGATTATATTTTGATAGATAAGGCTGTAGCTACTATAGCTGATAGTGATTTAGATAAAGATATAAAACTATTTTTTAATTTATCACCTAAATCATTAGTAATAAGTGATTTTATAGAAAATGTTAAAAATACCATAGTATATTATAACCTTCCACCAAGCCGCATAATATTTGAGATTACAGAAAGAGATACCATAAGAAATTTGGAATTGTTGAAAAAATTTGTTCAAGCTCTTAGATTTGAAGGGTTCTCATTTGCTATAGACGATTTTGGTTCTGGTTTTGCATCTTATGCATATATTAAACATTTCCCGATAGACTTTGTGAAGATAGATGGAGAAATAGTAAGAACTATGCTATCAAATAAGATAGATGAAGCTTTTATAAAAAGCACTATTACCCTTACAAAAGCCTTAAACATGAAGACGATAGCGGAATTTGTGGAAAACAGAGAAACCTTGGAAGCTTTAGCATCGGCTGGAGTGGATTTTGTTCAAGGTTATTACATAGGAAAACCTGCCGGTTTATCAGCTATTGGCTAAAATTTTTAGTATAATATTTACATGAAAAGCTTTAAAAAACTTTGGATAGGATTTTTAATTCTTGGTTTTATAGGTTTTTATGAAAGTGCTTTTGCAAACGATTATTGTTTTAATCAAGCGTCGAGCAAGTATGGAGTTCCAGTGAAGCTTCTTTATGCCATAGCCAAAGTAGAGTCTGATTTTAACCCATACGCCATAAATGTGAATGTTGATGGTAGAAGTGTAAAAGAATATTACCCAAAGACAAAAGAAGAAGCTAAAGTTGTATTAAATTATCTCATAACCCATGGATATAATTTTGATGTAGGGATAGCTCAAATAAATGTAGTAAACATTCAGAGATGGGGTTTAAATCCTTATAGTCTATTAAATCCTTGTTATAATCTCGATGTATCTGCGAGGCTTTTAAGAGAACTTATTCAAAGATATAGTTTGAGCTGGCGAGCTATATGGCATTACAATGGAAGACCATCTTATGCTTATAAAGTCTATCATGCACTAATGTGGCTCAATAATAAAAATTATATGGCTAACATTTATCCTCAAAGTCCATAAATATACGTGAAGGGGTAGCCCCTCTTTGAGCGCTGTATTTTCCTTTATATATATTTGAAGGTATTTTGTCTAAAAGCGCAAATACAAGCTGACATATTTTCATATTTTTATAAAGTTTTATGGGGTATTTGTTGGCATTATAAAGCTCCAATGTAATCTGCCCTTCAAACCCAGCATCTACCCAACCAGCATTTTCTATAAAAAGTCCCAAACGGCCCAAAGAGCTACGTCCTTCTACAAAAGCGGTTATGTTTTCTGGAAGTTTTATATACTCAAGGGTGGAAGCCAGTAAAAACTCTCCAGGCTTTATAACAAAATGCTCTTCAAAACTTGAGGTTTTTGCTTGTATTGGGGTTTTAACATCTATTATGTCTGTATTTTCATAAAAAGCTATAGAACTATCTAACCTCAAATCCAAAGAAGAGCACTGGACTAACTTTTCGTTAAAAGGGTCAATCCTAATCTTGGAGCAGTTTATGTATTCTATAATGGTTTTATCGCTTAAAATCAAGCTTTTTCTTTCTCCTTTTTGGATTTTCTACCACGCTTAGATTTTGGTTTTGACTTATCTTTAAAAACTATATCAAACACCTCATCAAGATGATCTACGAAATGAAACTTCATCTTATCTCTCACATAATCCGGCAAATCTTCCATAACCTCTACCTTATTTTTTGAAGGTAAAATCACTTCATATATACCAGCTCTTTTGGCAGCTAATATCTTTTCTTTTACCCCACCTATAGGTAGTACCCTGCCTCTCAATGTAACTTCACCAGTCATAGCAACATCAAGTCTTACAGGTTTTTCAGTGAAAACGGATAAAAGCCCCGTGGCTATAGCTATGCCTGCAGATGGTCCGTCTTTTGGTACAGCTCCTTCTGGTACATGTATATGTATATCATATTTTGAAAATATAGAGCTATCTATACCATACTGATCAGTCTTTGACTTTATATAAGATAGCGCTGCTTGTGCAGATTCCTTCATTACATCTCCTAAAGAACCCGTAAGTATAAGAGATCCCTTCCCCTTCAACTTCGTCACCTCTATATACATGATTTCTCCACCCACCTCAGTCCAAGCAAGTCCCGTAACAAGACCTATCGCTTGCTCTAACTCTTCTTTTTCTCTTAAAATACGAGGTACGCCTAAAAGATCTTTTACAGATTTTTTATCTACTTTGAAGGGTGGTTTTTGACCTTGAAGTTTTTTCACTGCAAGTTTTCTAAGAAGAGAGGCCAGTTTTTGCTTGAGATTTCTAACCCCTGCCTCTCTTGTATAGCTTCTTATTATCTCAAGGATCGACTCATCTTTTATAGACACTTCAGACTCTTTGAAACCATGGTCTTTTATAATGTTTGGAAGCAAGTGAATTTTTGCAATGTGAAGCTTCTCTTCTTCAGAATAGCCAGAAAGATAAAGAACCTCCATTCTATCCAAAAGAGGTTGAGGTATGGTATCTACTCTATTACCAGTGGCTACAAATAGTACCTCAGATAAATCAAAAGGATGGCCGATATATAAATCTGTAAAGTTTTTATTTTGCTCTGGGTCAAGGACTTCCAGAAGAGCAGCCGCAGGATCTCCTTGAAAAGATACAGACAACTTATCTATTTCATCCAACATAATAAGGGGATTTTTAACTCCAGCTTGTTTTATTGCTTGTATGATACGGCCAGGCATAGCTCCTACATAAGTCCTTCTATGCCCTCTTATCTCAGCTTCGTCTCTCATACCGCCCAAAGATATCCTTACAAATTTTCTACCAGTAGATTTTGCAATGGACTGTCCTAAAGAGGTTTTGCCTACCCCAGGCGGGCCTATAAAACATAATATGGTAGATTTGGAGCCTTTGCCTTTGGTGAGCTTTCTAACCGATAGATATTCTATGATTCGCTCTTTTATTTTTTCTAAGTCGTAATGGTCTTTATTGAGAAGTTCTTCTGCTTTTTTTATATCAAAAATATCTTTTGTCTTTTTATTCCAAGGAAGTTCGAAAATCCAATCAAGCCAAGTTCTTATAACAGTACTTTCAGCAGAGTCCGGATACATTTTCGCAAATCTATTTATTTGCTTTTCCACATCTGCTTTGACAGTTTTTGGAGCTTTTAATTTTTTTAGCTTATCTAAATATTCTTTTATCTCTGCTTGTTTGTCATCGTATTCTCCTAATTCTTCTTGAATAGCTTTCATCTGTTGTCTTAAATAATATTCTTTTTGCTCTTTTTCCATTTTTTCTCTGGCGCTGCTCTTTATGCGATTTTGAAGTTCTAATAT